>JBMOJJ010000095.1:0-12068 GCA_049315845.1 Rhodoferax sp. | reverse complement strand
CAGGCGTTCTGTTTCACGTGAAACAGCATCGCGCTTGTGGCAGAAGGCGGCCCAGCGCACATCGTCCACGAGGTGCAGCGTTCGACCGATCTCGGTCAAGCGGGCATCCGCGTTGTCTTCCCGCAGTTGAAGCCTGAACTCGGCCCGACTGGTGAACATCCGGTACGGCTCCGACACCCCCTTGGTGATCAGGTCGTCGACCAGCACGCCCAAATAGGCCTGGTCGCGGCCCGGCACCCAGGTGTCTTGCGGCCAGCCGGTCTTTGCGCCCGCTTGCAGAGCGGCATTGATGCCGGCAAACATGCCCTGCGCCGCCGCCTCTTCGTAGCCGGTCGTGCCGTTGATCTGCCCAGCGAAAAAAAGGCCGCCGAGGGCTCGTGTTTCGAAATTGCTCCTGAGCTGCTGCGGATCGAAATAGTCGTACTCGATGGCATAGCCCGGGCGAAGAATATGGGCGTTTTCCAGCCCCGCCATCGAACGCACCAACGCGTGCTGGATGTCAAAAGGCAGGCTGGTGGAAATTCCGTTGGGGTAGTACTCGTGGGTCGTCAGGCCCTCGGGCTCAAGAAAGATCTGGTGACTGTCCTTGTCGGCAAAGCGGCCGACCTTGTCCTCGACGCTGGGACAGTAGCGCGGCCCCACGCCCTCGATCTTGCCGGTGAACATCGGGCTGCGAGCAAAGCCGCTGCGGATGATGTCATGGGTGCGGGCGTTGGTGTGCGTGATCCAGCACGACATCTGGATCGGATGCTGCTCGACGCGGCCCAGGAAGCTGAACACCGGGGTGTTCGATCCGGTGCCGCCCGGCATGCCGTCGCCGGGCTGCTCGATGCACTTGCTGAAGTCGATCGAGCGACCATCCAGGCGTGGCGGCGTCCCGGTCTTCAGCCTGCCCTGCGGCAGCTTGAGTTCCTTCAAACGCGCCGACAGGCGCAGCGCCGGCGGATCCCCGGCCCTGCCAGCGGCAAAATTGTTCAGGCCCACATGGATCTTGCCATCCAGAAAGGTGCCGGCCGTCAGCACCACGGCCCTGGAACGAAAACTGATCCCGACCTGCGTCACAGCGCCGACAACGCGATCACCCTCGATCATCAGGTCGTCCACCGCCTGCTGGAACAGCCACAAATTGGGCTGGTTCTCCAGACGATGGCGGATCGCCGCCTTGTACAGAATGCGGTCCGCCTGGGCACGGGTTGCGCGCACCGCCGGCCCCTTGCTGGAATTGAGAATCCGGAACTGGATACCGGCCTCATCGGTCGCCGCAGCCATCGCGCCACCCATCGCGTCGACCTCCTTGACCAGATGCCCCTTGCCAATGCCGCCGATAGACGGGTTGCAGCTCATCTGCCCCAGAGTCTCGATGTTGTGGCTCAGCAGCAGCGTCCTGCAGCCCATGCGCGCGGCGGCCAGCGCGGCCTCGGTGCCGGCATGACCACCGCCAACGACGATGACGTCAAAATCTTCTGGGTAAAGCATGGCTCGGGGTTCGGCCGGGGCGGCGATGCGGCACGCGCGCCCGGCGCAGTGCAAGTGCGGGGTCCCGATTTTACCGGCAGGCTCGTCGCAAGCGCTGCGACGCACCTCCGATCGCGTCCTTTGCTATCCTATTCATAGCTTAAGGCTGTTGATCCGCATCCGGATATCGGTCATTGTGTAGCACAGGACCGGATCGTGCCGGCGAGTCCTCTGCGATGCGGGATACTTGGCCTCCCATGCCCAAGCATCCAAACTACCTTGCCTCGCTGCGCGACAGTTTCGCCCGCATTCTGCCCCTTGCGTGGCCGGTGCTGATCGGTCAGCTCGCCGTGCTGGGATTCAGCACCGTCGACACCATTCTGGTCGCGCGCTTCGCCGCCAGCGACCTGGCCGCCCTGTCGGTGGGTGCGGCGGCCTACATCACGGTATTCATCGGCTTCATGGGCGCGGTACTGGCCATCAGCCCGGTGGCGGGCCAGCTCTTCGGCGCCGGCAAGCTGCAGGCGGCCGGCGAGCAGGTGCAACAGGCAATCTGGCTGGCGCTCGGACTGGCCCTGCTGGGCAGCATGTTGCTGCTGTTTCCCGGTCCTTTCCTGGCGTTGGCAAAGCCCTCGCCCGACATCGCCGAGAAAGTCCGCGGCTACCTCACCGCCCTGGCTTTTTCCCTGCCGGCCTCGCTGCTGTTCACGGTCTACCGCGGCTTCAACACGGCGGTATCGCGACCCAAGGCGGTCATGGCCTTGCAGGTGTGCGGCCTGCTGCTGAAGATCCCTCTCAGCAGCCTGTTCATCCACGGCTGGACGCTGGCAGTGCCGGGGCTGGACACGTCGTGGCAGGTTGCACCGATGGGCGTGACCGGTTGCGGTGTCGCGACAGCGCTGGTGATGTGGGCGCAAGTGCTGCTCGCATGGATCATGCTGCGGCACGATCCGTTCTACGCGCGCTTCGGACTGCAGCGAAGCCTCCTCGCGCGCCCAAACCTCAGGGCGCTGACAGATCTGATGCGCCTGGGCCTGCCTATGGGGGCAGGTATCATGATCGAGGTGACGGGTTTCAGCTCGATGGCCTTCCTGATCTCACGCCAAAGCGGGGAAGCCGTGGCCGGACACCAGCTCGCGGCGAACCTGGTCTCGATGATGTTCATGGTGCCGCTGGCCCTGGCCAACGGCACCGCCACGCTGGTCGCGCAGCGCATCGGCGCTCGCGATCTGGCCGAGGCCCGGCGCATCGGATGGCACGGTCTGGAGATCGGCGTCGGCCTGGCCGCAGTGCTGGGCGCGCTGGTTTTTTTCGGGCGCGAGCCGGTGCTGCGGGCCTATACCGACAACCCGGTCATCATCGCCTCGGCCATGCCGCTGCTGGTCTGGGTGTGGTGGTTCCATGTGGCCGACGCAGCCCAGACCATCGCGAATTTCGTGCTGCGTTCGCACCGGATCACACTGATTCCGCTGATCTTCTATGTTGCCTCGCTGTGGGGCATTGGCCTGTTCGGAGGCTATCTGGTGACGCACAGCAGCTGGGCTCCGACCGCACTGCGCGGCGCCTCGGGCTACTGGGCTATGAGCACGCTCGGACTCGTGGTCGTTGGCGCTTCGCTGTGCGCCTTCCTGGCCTGGGTGCACCGCAGGGAAGCGCCGCCAGCGCACAGGCGCTGACGGCGTCGAATTTGGAGTGCCCTCCTCATTTCCTCACGGTAATTACCCTTGATTGTCAAATCAATGACAGTTGCGGGTTAAGCTGGGGTTTACGCTTGCTCCAGGCCTTTTTCCTAACAGGTGCCCCATGTCCGACAACCCCCTTGATTCCATCGCTTCGAACGACCTGATCCGCAAGACGCTGGAAGATACGCTCGAACTCCAGCGCGCGGCCTACTTTGCCCACCCCTACCCCAGCTTTGCCGAGCGCCGCCAGGACCTGCTCAAGCTCAAGGCCTTCATCCGCGAGAACCGCGATGCGATCGTCGATGCGATCAGCGCCGACTACGGCAACCGATCGCGCCACGAGACCCTGTTTGCCGAGATATTCAGCGTGACGGACGGTGTGGATCACACCCTCAGGCACCTCAAGAAGTGGATGAAGCCGCAGCGCCGCGGCGTGGACCTGAAGAACTTTTTTGGCGCCAGCAACCGCGTGATCCCCCAACCGCTGGGCATCGTCGGCGCGATCGTGCCCTGGAACTTCCCGATCAACCTCAGCTTCAGCGGCCTGATCGCCACCTTCGCCGCCGGCAACCGCTCGATGGTGAAGATGTCGGAGAATTCCCGCCATCTGGCCCGGTTGCTGATTGAGAAATGCCCCTCCTACTTCCCCAGGGACAAGCTGGCCTTCTTCGATGAAACCGGCGGCGTCGGCATCGAGTTCTCCAAGCTCAAGTTTGACCATCTGCTGTTCACCGGTTCCGGGCTGACCGGCCGCGCGGTGATGGCGGCCGCAGCCCCGAACCTGTGTCCGGTAACGCTGGAACTCGGCGGCAAATCTCCCGCCATCCTTTGTGACGACTACCCGCTGCGAAAGGCCGCCGAACGGCTGCTCTTTGTCAAGTTCTTCAATGCCGGGCAGATTTGCACCACGGTTGACCATTTGTACATTCCGTCGGCCAAGGTGGACGAGTTTGTGGCGATGTCCAGAGACATTGTGAGCGCGCGCTACCCGACGCTGGAAACCCCTGACTACACGTCGATGATCGACGAGCGTTCATTCAACCGGGTGGTTTCCGCGATCGAGGAAGCTCAGCAACGGGGCGCCACCGTGGTGCAACTCATTGCCGGCAAGCCATGGGACAGCGCGACCCGAAAGATCGCGCCGCACATCGTGCTCAACGCCCCGCCGGACTGCGCGCTGCGCACGCGGGAAATCTTTGGCCCGGTGCTGCCTATCATTGCCTATACCGCCATCGACGAGCCCATTCAGGCCATCAACGCCGGTCCGCGGCCGCTGGCGCTTTACCCCTTCAGCAACGACAAGGCGCTGGTGCACCATCTGCTGCATCATGTGATGTCCGGCGGCGTCAGCGTGAACGATGGACTGTTCCATGTCGGCCAGCACGACCTGCCCTTCGGCGGCGTCGGCGACAGCGGCATGGGGCACTATCACGGCCACGAGGGTTTCGTCACCTTTTCCAAAATGCGCCCGGTTTTCTATCAGGCACCGTTCAGCGCGATCAAGTTCATGTGGCCGCCGTACGGAAAGTTCGCGACCAAATACCTCGACTTTCTCACCAAGTAATCAACTCTCATGAAAGCACCCGCAAATGCAAGCGCAAGAATTTGACTATGTGGTGATCGGTGGCGGCGCCGGCGGCTGCGTCGTGGCGAGTCGCCTGTCCGAAGATCCCGCGATCTCGGTCTGTCTACTGGAAGCCGGCGGCCCCGACAAGTCCGCCTTCATCCATGCGCCGCTGGGCTTTGCGGCCACCGCCGCGCTCGGCATCCACAACTGGAACTACAACACGGTGCCACAACCGGGACTGAACGGGCGCTGCGGCTTTCAGCCGCGCGGCAAGGTCATGGGTGGAAGCAGTTCGATCAACGCCATGGTCTACACCCGCGGCAACCGACTCGACTACGACAACTGGGCCGCGCAGGGCAACCCGGGCTGGAGTTACGAGGATATCCTGCCGCTTTTCAAGCGGGCTGAAAACAACGAGTGCTTTGGCACCAACCAATACCACGGCACCGGCGGTCCGCTCAACGTCAGCTATCTGCGCAGCCCCAGCCCGATCAACCAGGCCTTCCTGCAGGCCTGCAGCGAGCAGGGGTTGCCGCAAACCGAAGACTACAACGGTGCCTCCCAATTCGGCTGCGGCCCGGCACAGGTCACCCAGAAGAACGGCGAGCGCTGGAGCGCGGCCAAGGGTTACATCACGCCGCATCTGGCGCGCCCCAATCTGACCGTTATCACCCAGGCCCACACCCAGCGCATCGTTCTCGAAGGCAAACGCGCGGTCGGTGCCGAGTTTCTCCAGGAAGGCCAGGCGCGGCAGGTGCGCGCACGCCGCGAGGTGATCCTGTCGGGCGGTGCGTTTGGCTCGCCGCAGTTGCTGATGCTCTCCGGCATTGGCCCTGCGGCCCATCTGAGGCAGCATGGCATCGCAGTAGCGCACGATCTTCCGGGCGTCGGACAGAACCTGCATGACCATGTCACAACGGTTCTGATCTACCGCACCCAGCGCAAGGAAGCCACCTTTGGAATTTCCTGGTCGGGGCTGGTTCAGATCGTGCGCAGCATCTTTGAATGGCGCAAGCAGCGCAAAGGGATCATCACCAGCAACGTGGCCGAATCGCAGGCGTTCTTGTTCGCAGACAAGGCTGAAAAATCACCCGATATTCAGCTTGCCCTGTGCACCGGGATCGTTGACGATCACACGCGCAAGAATCATTTGGGCCATGGCTACACGCTGCATGTGACGCTGATGCGCCCGAAGAGCCGCGGCAATGTCACGCTGCAAAGCGCCAAAGCCGGCGACGCGCCGCTGATCGACCCCCAGTTCCTGTCCGATCCGCGCGATATGGCGATCCTTGTGAAGGGAACGCAAATCGGTTTCGATATCATGCAAAGCGCTGCCTTCACCCCTTACCGCGGCCAGATGCTGTACCCGCTGGAGCGCGACAATACGGTTCAGATCGAGCAATTTCTGCGCGACCACGCCGATACCGAATACCACCCCTGCAGCACCTGCAAAATGGGTCCATCCGACGACCCGATGGCGGTGGTAGACGCAAGGCTGCGGGTCTACGGCATCCAGAGCCTGCGTGTCGTCGACGCGTCCATCATGCCGCAACTGGTGTCGGGCAACACCAACGCTCCAACGATCATGATCGCCGAAAAGGCAGCCGACATGATCAGGGACGACGCTGCGCCGTCTACTGTTAACCGCTGATATCGCGATTCACCTTCTCCATCCTGCCAAACCTTCCCCTTGAGGAAAATCCATGAAGCTCTATTACTCTCCCGGTGCATGTTCACTTTCACCGCACATTGTGCTCAAGGAGTCCGGTCTGGCTTTCGAAGCCATCGCCGCGCCGACAAAGACCCACAAGTTGGCCGACGGGACCGACTACTACACCATCAACCCACTGGGCTACGTGCCGCTGCTGGTGCTGGACGACGGCAGAACGCTGCGCGAAGGACCGGCCATCGTGCAATACATCGCCGATCAGGTTCCGTCCAGCAAACTTGCACCTGCAAACGGCACTTTTGAGCGCTACAAGCTGCAGGAGTGGCTCACCTTTATCGGCACCGAACTGCACAAGGGTTTTTCACCGCTGTTTACGCCGGGCATGCCCGAAGAGGCAAAGACCATGGCCAAGGCACGCCTTGTTTCACGGCTGCAATGGGTCGACGGGGAACTCGCCAACAAAGCCTATCTGATGGGTGACTCATTCACCGTGGCAGATGCTTATCTGTTCACCGTGGCGGGCTGGAGCAAGCACGTCGGCATCGATATCTCGGCGCTGACCAACCTGGGCGCCTACATGGCGCGCGTCGGCGCCCGAACGGCGGTCCAGGATACATTGCGCAGCGAAGGCTTGATCAAATAGACGAAAGGATAAGGCTGTGAACAGTTCCGGCACAAGCCGCAACTTGTTCACAGTAAAATCAAATTATCAAAGTTGTTCATTCTGTCGAGACAGCAGCGAAGCAGGGTCACACACAGCTGTCAATCGCACCTAACTCTTTGATTTTTATCAACAAAGAATTGTTGTCCCCACGCTTTGGCAATCCTTATCTACTACTACTATCTTTATATAAGAGATATAAGGGAATGCTTCAGGAGCCAGCATTGTCCGGTTTCCAGTTCTTGAGCCGCAGCGCATTGCTCATCACGCTGATGGAACTCATGGCCATCGCCGCACCCGCCACCACCGGACTCAGAAAGCCAAGCGCGGCCAGTGGTATGCCGGCCATGTTGTAGGCGAATGCCCAGAACAGGTTCTGCCGAATATTTCTTACCGTGCGGTCTGAAATATCGAGCGCCGCCATCACCAGTGCCGGATCTCCTCGCATCAGGGTGATGCCAGCGGCATGCATCGCCACATCGGTGCCGTTGCCCATCGCCATTCCAACGTCAGCGGCCGCCAGCGCCGGGGCGTCGTTGATGCCATCGCCGACCATCGCGACCGTGTGGCCCCCTGCCTTCAGGGCCATCACCCTCGCTGCCTTTTCGCCCGGCAACACCTCCGCCATCACCTCGCCTTCTTCGGGACGCAGGCCCAGGCGGCGTGCCATCGCCTCGGCGGCACCGCGGTTGTCGCCGGAGATCATGATTGTCTTGATGCCGCGCGACCGCAATGCGGCCAGCGCTTGCAGCGCGCCTGGCTTGGGCTCGTCGCCAAAGCCCAGCAACGCGCGCGCGACAAGGCCCTCGCGGGTGCGTTCGGCCATGATGGAAACGGTACTTCCCTGCAACTGCATTTCCTCCATCTGCTTTGAAAAATCTTGCAGGTCAAGACCCAACTCCCTCATCCATAGTGGGCTTCCAATCAAGTAACTGCTCACATTGACGATACCTTCGATGCCGCGACCGGGAATCGCCTGGACCTCTAAAGCCGGAGCGACAGTGATGCCTCTAGTCTTCGCGGCCGCAAGCACGGCTCTTGCAAGCGGATGCTCACTTCCATTCTGAAGGCTGGCTGCGGCCGACAACAGTTTCATCTCTTGCGCAAGAACTTGCTGTGCATCACCGTCGCTCGCCACCCGTAAAGTGGTCAGCCGGGGGCGCCCCACGGTCAGTGTGCCGGTCTTGTCAAAGGCAATGGTGTCGACTCGGTGTGCCAGTTCCAGCGCCTGCGCATCCTTGATCAAAATGCCAAATCGGGCTGCGACGCCGGTACCCGTCATGATCGCTGCGGGCGTCGCCAGTCCCAGCGCACAGGGACAGGCAATGACCAGCACCGCGACAGCATGGATGATAGAGGTCTCCAATGAATGGCCGCTGAAATACCAGGCTGACAAGGCAAGCAGTGCAATCAGCAGCACCGCCGGCACAAACACCGCGCTGACCTGGTCCACCAACCGCTGGATGGGGGCTTTGGCCGCCTGCGCGTCTTGCACAAGCTGAATGATCCTTGAAAGGACGGTCTCGCTGCCAACCGCCGTGACCCGCATCAAAATCCGGCCATCGCCGTTGATCGAGCCACCCGTCAGCACAGCGGCAGGGTCTGAACCCGCCTCCTTCAGAACCGGCAGCGGTTCCCCGGTCAGCATTGATTCATCGACCAAGGTACGACCTTCCAGCAGCACACCATCGACCGGAAATCGTTCACCTGGGCGGACCACCAGGCGGTCACCCGGCAACAACTCTGCGACCGGCACATCAACTTCGCCGTCAGCGCCGATCAAGTGGGCCATGTCGGGACGCAAAGCGTGCAGCGCTCTTATGGCAGACGTGGTCTGACGTTTGGCGCGGCCCTCCAGCCATTTTCCCAGCAGCACCAGCGTCACCACCAGCGCCGAGCCTTCAAAGTACAGATGGGGCATGACGCCGGGCTGCGCGGTCAGCCACAACCAGGTTGACAGCGACCAGCCGGCGCTGGTTCCGATCGCAACCAGCAGATCCATGTTGCCGGTGAGCGCCTTTATCGAATGCCAGCCGGCCTTGTAGAAGCGCGCTCCCAGGATGAACTGCACCGGGGTCGCAAGCGCAAACTGAATCCAGGCGGCCAGCATCCAGTGCATTCCCAACAGATCACCGAACATCGGCAAGGCCAGTGGCGCCGACAAAACCAGGCCGGCCGCAACCGGTGCAAATCCAGACCAGGGCGACTTTTCCTGTTCCGCCATCGCGGCACCCGCGCTGACCGGCTCGTAGCCGGCATCGCGAACCGCGCGGCGCAACCGTCCCTCCATCTGCGCGGCAGGAGCAAACACAACGCGGGCCGATTCAGTCGCAAGGTTGACCGTCGCGTCCTGCACACCAGGCACCTTTTTCAAGGCCTTCTCGACCCGCGCGACGCAGGAGGCGCAGGTCATGCCACCTATTCCAATGTTCAAGGAAGAGCGGGTATCCGGGGTAGCTAATGCATCGTTCATGGGGGACAAGCCTAACCCTTCCCACCATGGCAAGGTCAAGGTCTTCAGGTATGGGGTTGACATTACCATCGGGGGAAGGTTCAAAATACGCGATCGATCGAAATTTTTTCAATCAAGAGATCACTTCCATGAACCAGACATTTATCGTTTCCGGCATGACCTGCGGCCACTGCGAGAAGGCGGTCACGCGTGCCGTCAAGCAGGCTGATCCGCAAGCCGAGGTCAGGATTGACCGCAGCCTCGGCAAAGTTGAAGTCGAGTCGGCCCAGCCCCGCGAATTGCTTGCCAGCGCCATTGTTGAAGAAGGCTACGCCGTCCAGGCATGAGTGCAACTGTGCAGTGGCCGGTAACGATCGGCGTGGCGGCCCGGCTCTCGAACGTTTCGGCGAAGATGGTTCGGCATTACGAGTCTCTGGGCCTGCTCAGCGCGGTGGCACGCACGGACAGCGGCTATCGACAGTACGGTGAGGCCGATGTGCGCACGCTGCAATTTGTCAAGCGCGGGCGGGAACTGGGATTCTCGATGATAGAGATCGCCGAACTGGTGGGCTTGTGGCACAACCGCAGCCGGGCCAGCGCCAGCGTCAAGCGCATTGCACAGCAGCATGTGGAAGACCTGACGCAGCGCATCGAGGCCATGCAGGCGATGCAGCGCACGCTCGCGCGCCTGCTGGAGAATTGTCATGGCGATGCGCGGCCTGATTGCCCGATACTGGACGATCTGGCGGGCTGCTGCTGACGGCACAGCATCAGTCACTCTTTTTATCAATCAACTTTTGACTGGAAATAAGCATGAAATCCAACGTTGGCGGCATTGACCGCATCGCACGCATCGTCATCGGCCTGCTGCTGATCGGCCTGACAGCCACCGGAAATATTGGCGTCTGGGGCTGGCTGGGCATTGTTTTCCTGGCGACCGGCGCGATCGGATGGTGCCCGCCGTATGCAATCTTTGGCTGGAACACCTGTTCGACCAAGAGCAAAGGCTGACTTTGCCAAACTTTACCGATTCTGCAAAATGCATCATCCGACAGACACAGTGACAGCGCAAACTGCATTCCAACCTGATGCCAAATTCGGAGCGTCAGACCTATCCAAAAGGAAGCTCATATGAAATCAGTGCTTAAACCTCTTTTGATCGCCAGCATTCTTGTCACGACGGGCGTTGGCGCCTTTTCGCAAACTCCGGGCATGGGGCCGGGCCATGGTATGGGACCAGGCGGTGCCATGATGGGCGCGGCTGGACCGATGCATGACGGCATGGGTCATCACGGTATGGCAAGAATGGACCCCGCCATGATGCAGGCCAGGGTCGAAAAACATCAGGCTGTGCTCAAGGCCATGCTCAAATTGACGCCGGCACAGGAAAGCGCGTGGACCACCTTCACGTCGGCCATCAAGCCGCCCGCCACCTCTGCGCTCAAGCGTCCTGAGCCCGTCGAGATCGCCAAACTGACGACCCCGGAGCGCATTGACAAAATGAAAGCCCTGCAGACCCAGCGCCAGAGCGAAATGAATGCCGCCATGGACAAGCGGGCCGAGGCCACCAAAGCCTTTTATGCCGCTTTGACACCCGAACAACAAAAAGTGTTTGATGCTGCGACCGTGCGCTACATGGCCCGCGGCGGACACATGGGCGGTCAGCGAGACGGAAGAGGCCCGGCCTGAGAGTGTCTTAAGCCAGCAGTTTCTTCAGTTCACCCTTGCCGATCAGGGCGATCAGATCATTGGCGCCGCCCACCAGCACGCCCTTCACAAAGACCATGGGCAGGGTGGGCCAGCCGGTCCATAGCTTGAGCGCGTTGCGCTCGCGCCAGCTGCTGAAGTAGTTTCCATACTGCAGGTACTGGTATGCAACGCCGGCAGCGTCCAGCGCCTTGCGCGCCTTTTTCGGGAAGGGGTTCATCCCCATGCCGACCACCACCACCGAATGTTTTGCAACGGCCGCCTGGACCTCGCGCACAATGTCCTGCTCGTGGCTGGCAATTTTTTCCCGGATCGCCGGGTGAATATGGGACTCGTCAAGGATCGGGCGCGGCATGGCAATATTCTCCGGGGTGAAAAGCAGGCATTATGCTTCGCCTATCCACCCACAGCGCTGATCGAGCGCCAAACCGATGCCACTGATGCAAGCACCACCGCCCCGGGATTCCGACCTGTCCAATTCCCGCGCCATTCCCCGTGTGCGCAGCGTTGCCCTGACGCGCCCGCTCCACTGGTTGGTGGCGGGCTGGCGCGACATGCTTCGCTGTGGCTGGATCAGCCTGGCGCATGGCCTGGCGCTGGCCATCGGCGGCGGCCTGATCGTCGGCTTTGCGTGGGATCGTTTCTGGTTGCTGGCGGGCGCGATCTCGGGCTTCCTGGTGGTGGCTCCAGTGCTGGCCACCAGTTTGTACGCACTGAGTCGCGCCCTTGAACGGGGCGAACAGGCTGACACCGGTGTGGTGCTGAAGACCTGGTTGAACTGGCAGAACCATCACCTGAACAAATTTGACAACGAGTACTGGTGTCTGGTTCAGTTCGGCACGCTGCTGGCCTTGGCCGCCACCGGCTGGGTGATC
>JBMOJJ010000094.1:0-12083 GCA_049315845.1 Rhodoferax sp. | reverse complement strand
GCCGACCATCAATTTCGTCGGCGACGGCCTGCGCGATGCGCTCGATCCGAGGCGCGTGCAGTGAGCGAAGCCCCGCTGCTCGACATCTCGGGCCTGAAAGTCCACTTCAAGACGGATGACGGCATGGTCCGCGCCGTGGATGGCGTGGATATCTCCGTCAACCGCGGCGAGACGGTCTCGATCGTCGGCGAGTCCGGCTGCGGCAAGACGGTCACGGCGATGACGGTCTTGAAGCTCATCGCCATGCCGCCAGGCCGCATCATGGCCGGGAAAATCCTCTTCGAGGGCCGTGACCTGGTGCCGATGGGCCTGGATGAGATGCGCGCCATCCGCTCCAAGCAGATCGGCATCGTCTTCCAGGAGCCGATGACCTCGCTGAACCCGGTCTACACCGTGGGCCAGCAGATCGCCGAGACGGTACGTCACCACGAGGGCCTCTCAAAGCGCGCCGCCCTGGACCGCGCGGCCGAGATGCTCTCGCTGGTGCAGATCCCCAATCCGCTGAAGCGCGTGCATGACTACCCGCACCAATTCTCCGGCGGCATGCGCCAGCGCGTGATGATCGCGATGGCGCTGTCCTGCAAGCCGAAACTGCTGATCGCCGATGAACCGACCACCGCGCTCGATGTCACGATCCAGGCGCAGATCCTGGACCTGCTGGCCGAACTGAAGTCCGAACTGGGCATGGCGATTATGCTGATCACGCACGCGATGGGCGTCGTGGCCGAGGTGGCGCAGCGCGTGGTCGTGATGTACGCTGGGCAGGTGGTCGAGGAGGCCGACGTGATCGAACTGTTTGCGCGGCCGCAGCATCCCTATACGCAGGGCCTGATCCGCTCGATCCCGCGCATCGACACGGCGGCGCTGCACAAGGTGCGCCTGGAGACGATTCCAGGGGTCGTGCCCAAGCTGATTGATCCTGCGGACGGCTGCCGCTTTGCGCCACGCTGCAGGTTTGCCACGCCGGCCTGCAGCGAGGCAACACCACCCTTGCGCGAGGTCGCGCCGGGCCACAAGGTGGCCTGCATTCTGGATCTGGGGTCGACATGACGCAAGCGCTGCTCAAGGTCAAGGATCTGGTCAAGCATTTCCCGATCACGGGTGGCATGCTCGGTCGCGTGGTCGACAAGGGCACGCGGTCGATGGCGTGAGTTTTGAGCTGGAGGCGGGCCAGACGCTGGGGGTCGTCGGTGAATCGGGCTGTGGCAAGAGCACCACCGGCCGCTGCATCCTGCGCCTGATCGAGCCGACTTCGGGCGAGGTCTGGTTTGACGGCAGGAATGTGACGGCCATGGGCAAAACCGAGCTGCGTTCGATGGCGCGCGACATGCAGATCATTTTTCAGGACCCGTATGCCTCGCTGAACCCGCGCATGACGGTCGGCGCGATCGTCGGCGAGGCGCTGATCATTCACAAGCTGACGAAGGGCGCGCGCGAGTACCAGGAGCGCATCGTCGAGTTGCTGGAGACGGTCGGACTGAACGCCGATCAGATGCGGCGCTATCCGCACGAGTTCTCGGGCGGACAGCGCCAGCGCATCGGCATTGCGAGGGCGCTGGCGGTCAGCCCGAAACTGGTGGTCTGCGACGAAGCGGTGTCGGCGCTCGATGTGTCGATCCAGGCGCAGGTGATCAATCTGCTGGAAGACCTGCAGGCCAAATTCAACCTGACCTACCTGTTCATCGCGCACGATCTGTCGGTGGTGGAGCACATCAGCGACCGTGTGGCTGTGATGTACCTGGGGCGCATCGTCGAACTGGCCTCGGCGCGCGATCTCTACACACGGCCGCTGCACCCCTACACAGAGGCGTTGTTGTCGGCGATGCCGGTGCCCGATCCGCAGTTCAAGCGCAAGCGCATCATGCTGCAGGGCGATGTCCCGAGCCCGATCAAGCCACCGATGGGTTGCCACTTCCATACCCGTTGCCCGATCGCCCAGAAGGACTTGTGCGACATTGAATCGCCGCCGCTCAAACAGAGCGGTGACGGGCACTGGGTGGCCTGCCACCTGCGCACCTGACCGGGGCGGTGTTCGGGATTCACCGTTCAGGCGTCGCATCGGGTCCGCCGGCAACCCAGTTGATCAGCGCATCGAGAGCAGGACGCCCTTTTTTGGCCTCCGGGTGGTTGACAATCGCAACGACGATCCAGTCCTGGTTGTTGATGTCGCGCACGTAACCGGCCGCCGACACCGCGTCTCTTAAGGTGCCGGTCTTGATTCTGGCGCGCGCCGCCGCCGGTGACTGCTGCAATCGCTTGCGCATCGCGCCGTCGATGGCGGCGATGGGAAAGCTGCTCGCATATTCGGCAAACCAGTTGCTGCGCGCGCCGACCTGCAGCAAAGCGCCAAGTTGGCGCGGGCTGATCCGCTCCAGGCGCGACAGCCCTGAGCCGTTTTCCATCACCAGTCCATCGTCGGCAATGCCGTGCCTGGCAAACCAGTTGCGCACCGCCGCTTCGGCCTTGCCCAAGTTGCTGTCGCTGCGACCATCGACCGCAAGCCGGGTTCCCAGCGTCAGGTAAAGCGTGCGCGCCATCGCATTGTCAGACGCCTTGTTGACGGGCCTGAGCGTCTGCGCCAGCGTGGCGGACGCGCGTTCGACCAGCAGGTGTGCGTCAGGTGCTGTCAGGCCGTCGCTGGCCCTGCCCTTCCAACTGCCGCCCAGTTCCTTCCAGAAGGCGCGCAGAAAGCGTTCGATATAGAGGTTTCGCTCAAGCAGGTTCAGCCGGGTCGTGGTCTTGCAGTTGCGCGGGAATGCGCCGCGCAGCACCACTGTGGTGGCACCGTCGGCCTTCATCGTGGTGCGGGGCCTGTCCCAGTTGTCGTCCCATGCTTCGCACCTGCTGTCGTCGAGCGAAAGAGCGGCGTCGAAGCGGACGTGGTCCAGCGGCGGTTGGGTGCGAACGGAACTCTGACGCTGGCCTGAATCGATCGTGAATTCGATCAGGTTGCCGTTGAGCAGCAGCGCATCGGGAATGACGTTGTAGTACGCATCGGGCGACTCGTCAAAGGGCGGCGCGCCGATGTCGGGGCGTGACGGCTGGAAAAAAGACCGGTCCAGAATAAGATCGCCGTCCAGTTTGCGAACGCCCTGCGCCCGCAACGAGCGAAACATCGCGCGCAAGCCGTCCCAGTTCAGATCGGGGTCGCCACCCCCGCGCAGGTAAAGCGGGCCGCGCAGGGTGTCGCCCTTCAGGGGCTGCGCGCTCAGCAACTGCGTGCGCCAGCGAAAGACGGGGCCCAGTTCCTCCAGCGCCACCAGGGTGGTGACCAGTTTCATGGTCGATGCCGGCGCCATCGGTCGTTGATCGAAATGGGCCAGCCGTGGCATGCCAGCCTGGACCGGCACGACCAGTGCGCTGATCGATGTTTCGTCGATCTGTGCCGCCCGAAGCGCTGCAGAGACATCCTCCGGCAGATTGCCCTGTGCCTGGCTGGAAGCGGCCGCGCACAACAGCATGCCGAGCCAGAACATCCTTGGCAGGAACGCTGTGCCTGAATCCTGATTCATCGCCTGTTGCATCATTTGCCCAGATTCTCCATCAGCGGCGGCAGTTTCCGGTTGCGTGGCGGCTGGTAAAGTTGCAAACACCGCGCACGAGTGCCAAATCGAGACATTCTTCATCTTATGCTTTGTGAACTGATGGCGGATCACGCCGATTTTCGGCCGCTCGCCACGATCGATGGCATCCGGGTAGAACTGCGCTATGCCAGCGTCAACAACTTTGTCGGACGCGATCTGTATGGCGAACTCGACTGCAGCTGGCTGCACCGGGAAGCTGCCGCCGGGCTGGAAAAGGCAGTTGCCTGCCTGCAGTCGCTCAGGCCTGGATGCAGGCTGCTGGTGCTCGACGCATTGCGGCCGCACCGTGTTCAACAAACACTGTGGCAGTGGCTTGCAGGCACCGGTCTGCAGCAATACCTGGCCGACCCCGCCAGGGGATCGATTCATTCCTTCGGCATGGCGGTCGATGTCACGCTGCTCGATCCGGATGATCGGGAACTGGACATGGGAACCGGTTTTGACGATCTGACGCTGCTTTCGCATCCACAGCACGAGAAGAAGCACCTCGCTGAAGGACTGCTGGGCGAGCGTCAGGTACTGAATCGGCAGGCCCTGCGTCAGGCGATGCTTCAAAGCGGGTTTTTGGGCATCCCGACCGAGTGGTGGCATTTTGACTTTGGCGACCGGGCGATGGTGCGCCAGAGCTATCTGCGCATCGATTAGCGCGCAGATTCTTCTGCGCCAGCCCGGGCTGACTCGCTATTTCATCGATCATCCGTGCTTCCCCTAAGTCAATGCATCGTAATCTTGTGTAAAGTCGGTCGCTTACCCCTCTAGGAGCATCCCAAGTGAAATTGAAGAAAATATCGCAATGTCTGGCGCTGGCCGGATTTGCCAGTTGCGCCGCGGCCCAGACCTCCGATGTCTCGCTGCAGCGCGTGGAAATCACCGGCAGCAGCATCAAGCGCATTGCAGCGGAGGGGTCGCTCCCGGTGCAGATCATCACCAGCGAAGACCTGAAGCGCCAGGGCATCACCACGACCGAGCAGTTGATGAGCACCATCAGTGCCAACGGTAACGGGCTGGACAATTTAGCCAGCAATGCCGATGTGGTGGCGGGTGCGCAGCGGGGCAACAACGGCGCGACCGCGGCCAATTTGCGCGGCCAGGGCGCCGCCAGCACGCTGGTGCTGTTGAACGGCCGGCGCGTTGCCGCGCATGGCCTCAATGGCGGTGTGGTCGATCTGAACCAGATCCCGGTGGCCGCGATCGAGAGGGTTGAAATTCTGAAGGACGGCGCTTCTGCCATCTACGGCACCGACGCGATTGGCGGCGTCATCAATTTCATCCTGAAGAAGGACTACAGGGGTCTGGAAATACAGGCCTCCACCGATGTCACCCAGCAGGGCGGTGGCAACATCAACCGGGTCTACCTGACTGGCGGTGCGGGCGATCTGGACAAAGACAAGTACAACGTGATGTTCGCCTTGGGGCGCACCCAGAATCAGGCCCTGAACGGTGATCAGCGCGACTTTGTCAATACCTTCCAGCCCAATCGCGGCCTCTCGGTCGACACCCGTGGCACACCGTTCGCCACCGCATTCCCGCTCAGCAGCCTGTGGACCGCGCTCAGCAACAAGAGCAGCGCCGGCCCGATTCAGCCTGGTACGACCACCGCGATGTCGGGCGGTATCAATGTGTTGAACCTGCCGGGTGGTGCCGGCTGTAATTCAGTTGATGGCATGGCGCCTTACGACCCGGTCTTGTGGTCTGTGCCCAACGCCAAGTGGGCATGTGCCTGGGATACGGGCCGCGCCGCTGTGTTGCAGCAACCGGTGACCAACACCACGTTGGTGGCGCGCGGTGCACTCAAGCTGGGCGAACATCAGGTCTATGCCGAATTCACCGGCGCCAGGGTTGATTCGGCCAAGACCTTTTCAGCGAATCAGATTAGCAGCAGCACGTCGGCGACGAGTGTGTTCAGAGACCTGGCCTACCCGAGCACGGGTGCGTCCTACAACTCGGTGTTCAACCAGATGGTCGCGGTGTTCCCGACGATCGAAGCCAATCGCGGCCAGCCGATCGCCTTCCGCTGGCGTTGCCTGCCGTGCGGCTCGCGCGAAATCGATACCGAAAGCGAGACCGGCCGTCTGTTGGTGGGTGCCGAAGGCCCGCTGCCGTGGCTCAAGGACTGGGATTACCGTGCCGGTATTTCCAGCGCCAGCAGCTCGGCCACCTCGGTGCTGGGCAACGGCTACTTCTTCGGTAAGGAGTTTGCCGCGACCATCAACAAAGGCCTGCTCAATCCGTTCCTGATGCCGGGGCAGGCTCAAACCGCCGAGGCTATGGCGGCGCTGCAGGCGACGTCGGCCAACGGCGTGACGCTGTATGGCGGCAAGTTCACGCTGGTGCAGGCCGATGCGACTGCCACCGGGCCGCTGTTCAAGTTGCCTGATGGCGATGTGATGGCGGCAGTCGGTGTCGACCTGCGCAAGGAGGAATATCGCTTCAATGGCAATGCGACCGACCTGGTGACGCAGGCCCGGGTTTTCAACGCGCCGTTTGACAGCATCAACACGCTCGATGTCGTCCGGCGCGATATCAAGGCCGTGTTTGGTGAAGTACTGGTGCCGATCACCAAGAAGCTGGAGGGAACGCTGGCGGTGCGCCACGACGACTACACCGGTTTTGGCGGCACCACCAACCCCAAAATTTCGCTGCGCTACACCCCGGTCGAGCAGTTTCTGGTGCGCGCTTCGGCCAACACGGGATTCCGCGTGCCGACCTTCAACCAGTTGTTCAACGGCGTGACCGAATCTCCGTACAGCGGCAAGGATCTGGTCGACCCGGCGAAGTGCCCGTCCGGAAAGGTGGACGCGTCGGCGGCCTGCCAGGCCATCAACCCGAGCACGCTGACCGGCGGCAAGGCGGAACTCGGTCCGGAGGAGAGCAAACAGGGCCAAATCGGTTTTGTCTGGGCCCCAAGCGCCAATTTCAGCGTGGGCGCCGACTGGTGGAACATCAACAAGACCGGCACCATTCAGCTTCTCAGTTTGACCGATCTGGTCAATAACTACAACCTGTTCTCGCAGAACTTCATTCGCGATGCCAGCGGCAATGTGGTCTATATCGATCAGCGTTGGGTTAACGCCGGCGAGACGGTAACCAAAGGTGTGGATGTGAATGCCAGCGCCAACGGCAAGCTCGGCGACGCGAGGTGGGGTGTCAATCTGGACGGCACCTATTTGATCGAGAAGAAATCACGCCTGACGGCCAATGCGCCCTTTGGCGCCAGCGAGGTCGCCACCTTCACGCGCGCCGGTGATCTGGGCATACGCTGGAAGCACGCCCTGACGGGGACTTACTCGCGTGGCAACTGGGTCGGTACGCTGACACAGCTCTACCGCAGCGGCTATAAGGACAACGTCCTGCCGGGAGTGGCCAATGGCAGCATTGTCCCGCCGGACTGGAATGCCAATGTGGCGTCCTACCAACTGTGGAACGCGAGCGTTGGTTATACCGGCGTCAAGAACCTGAGCCTGATTTTTGGCATCAAGAATCTGTTCAATACCGACCCACCGTTCTCCGCGGCTTATGACGGCAATCTCGGGGTCGGCAGTTCCTGGGAGCCCCGCGTTGCCGACCCGCGTGGTCGCTCGTTTACCTTGCAGGCGGGCTACAAGTTCTTCTGACCTGAATCGCGATCGATTGGCCTGAACTCCCGCCCGCTGTCGGCCCTTGCCGTCAGCGGGCGTTTCTACGCCCGTTTCGTTCGGAACCGATGGCGTGATCACGGCTGCAAGCGCAGCCGCGTGCGCGCGCTCTCGATTCCGATCTGGTTTACGGTGCTGACGATGACCTCGCTCGGCTTGCCGAGTCTGGAGTCTGCCTCCAGCGTGACTTCTAGCTTGTCTGCCGGTTGCACCGTGAAGACCCACTCGGAGCCGTAGCGCTTCCAGATCGCGAACCGGCTTGGCTTCGATGCATCCTTGCTCTGGATGATCAGGAGGTCGGAGGCGCTGCCATCGGCCGCGTGCTGCAGCCAGAGCTCGGGCGCGGTTGGCGCTTCTGCGCCGAGCCACGGGGTGGCCGGCACCAAGGCGGGCGCCGCGTAGACGCCGGATTTGAGCAGGCCTGCAATGCCGCGGCGGTTCTGCAGCAAAGCGATCATGCTGAAATGAATATGACCGCCGACGCCACTGCGCGCGCGCGTGAGCTTGATTTGTCTCACAATTTCGTCAGGCTCCCAGGACTTGGGCGATGCATCGATGCGGCTGGTGAAGAGTCCGGGCCAGAGATGGCGCTGCTGGCTGTTCTCTTGCGCCCAACTGTCGAGCAGAACCGGGAAGGCCTGCGCCGCCTGATCGATCGGCCAATACAGCTGTGGTGACAGATAGTCGAGCCAGCCCTTGCTGAGCCAGAGCTCGGCATCGGCGTAGATCTTGTCGTACTGACTGAAGCCCTTGATGCCCGCCGGGCGCCGAGCCGGCTGGCCCAGGCCGAAGGGGCTGATGCCGAATCGCACCCAGGACTTTTCCTGATGGATCACATCGACCATCTTCTCGATCAAATGATTGACCTGCTGGCGTCGCCAATCGGCACGCGAACCGCGGCCCTGGGCCAGCAGGTGGCGCTGCCAGGCGGAATCATCCGGAAAGTCGATCTCCTGACCGTCCGGTGCCTGGACCGGATAGGGATAGAAGTAGTCGTCGATGTGGATTCCATCGATGTCATAACGTCGCACCAGATCGGCGACCACGTCCAAAGTCCTTTGCACGGCAGCCGGCTCGGCCGGGTCCAGCCACATCTCACTGCCGTACTTCCTGACCACCGCTGGCTGCGTGGCCGCGATGTGGGTGGCCGCCAGCGCGGATCTGGCACTGGCGTGTCTGGCGCGGTAAGGGTTCAACCAGGCGTGCAACTCGATGCCACGCCGGTGCGCCTCGTCGATCCACATCTTCAGCGGGTCGTAGAACGGCTCTGGCGCCTCGCCCTGCTGGCCGGTCAGATACTCGGACCAGGGCTCCAGGCTGGACGGATAGAGTGCATCGGCACTCGGGCGAACCTGCAGCACGATGGCGTTCAGATTCAGGTTCTGAGCCTGGTCCAGCAGCGCAACGATCTCAGCCTGCTGCTGGGCAACCGGCAGGCTGGAGCGGCTCGGCCAATCGATGTTCGCGACGCTGGCGACCCAGGCGGCGCGAAACTCGCGCGGCGCCGGTGGCGGATCGTCCGACATCGAGGTCGGCGCCGTCGCCGGCGGACTCATGGCGCAGCTCAGCAGCGCCAGCAGCGCGGCGATGATCATGAAGCCGCGAAAGGCACCGAGCGACCGCAACCGACCTGAATTCACTGCTCGCCTACGGCCTGTCGCACGCTGCCCCCGGCGCGCGCCAGAATTTCCCGGGCCTGGTCGATCGTGACTTCCTTCTTCAGGGCCACGATCGCCAGCTTGACCTGATAGCCCGATTGGTCCAGCGCCGCTCTGGCGGCGTCCTCGCTGACGCCGGTCGCCAGCACAGTCAGGGAAATCGAGCGTCGAATCAGTTTTGCGTTGGTCGGCTTGAGATCGACCATCAGATTGCCATAGATCTTGTTCAGTCGGACCATCACCGCGCTGGAAAACGTGTTCAGCGCAATTTTTTGGGCGGTACCGGCCTTGAGACGGGTGCTGCCGGAGATCAGCTCTGCACCGGTGTCCAGCGTGACGCCGATCTCTGCCTGCAGCACCAGCGGTGCCATCGGGTTGTTCGCGATGCCAATGGTCAGGGCACCGGCCTGGCGAGCGGCGCCGAGGGCGCCCATCACGTACGGGGTGACACCCGATGCGGCGAGAAGCAGAACGACATCCAGTGCGCCGGGATCAATTGCGGCGATGTCGGCCGCGCCCTGTTCGAAGTTGTCCTCGGCGCCCTCTACCGCCTGATAGATGGCCTGGGCGCCGCCGGCCAGCAGCGCGATAGCGCGTTCCCTGGGCCATGAAAATGTGGGGTAGAGCTCGACGCTGTCGAGCAACCCCAGGCGGCCCGAGGTGCCGGCGCCGACATAGACGAGTCTGCCGCCCTCGATCAGGCGCGCCGCGGCAGCATCGACCGCCCTCGCCAGTTGTGTGCTGGCCGCGCGAACCGCATGGACGGCATCGAACTGGTCTTCGACGAAGGTGCAGACCAGCTGTTCGGCCGGGTAGCGGTCGAGCTTTGGATGGGCTGAACTGGGAGTTTCTGTTGGGAGCATGGTCGCGATTCTTGATACGGTCCACAGCTTACTTTACAGGAGCGCGGATTTTCCGGCTGATTTCCACTATAAAGGTCCCATGCAGCAAGTCCGAAGAACGTCAACCGGGGTTTGGCGGTGGGTTCCATCGCTCTATTTCGCGCAGGGTCTGCCCTACGTTGCGGTGATGACGATGTCGGTGGTTTTCTACAAGAACATGGGTGTTTCCAATACCGATATCGCTCTGTACACCAGTTGGCTGTATCTGCCTTTTGTGATCAAGCCGCTGTGGTCGCCGTTTATCGACATGTTCAAGACCAAGCGCTGGTGGATCATTGCGATGGAACTCCTGGTGGGTTCCGCCTTCGCGTTGGCTGCCCTGGCGATTCCGTTGGACCTGTACTTCCAGTGGACCCTGGTGGTTTTCTGGTTGCTGGCATTCAGCGCCGCCACCCATGACGTTGCTTCCGACGGTTTCTACATGCTGTCGCTCAACCAGCACGAGCAGGCCGCTTACGTCGGGGTCCGCAGCATGTTCTTCCGCATGTCCATGCTGACCGGCCAGGGCGCGCTGGTCTTTCTGGCCGGCCGCTTGACCGAGCTCACCGGTGATACGGGCTTCGCCTGGTCGATCGTCTTTTTTGTGCTGGCGGCGATGTTTCTCGCGCTGCTGGTCTATCACCGCTTTGTCTTGCCGTTTGCTGCGGCCGACCACGGACATGCGGCGGACAAGGGTGTCGCGGCCGCATTCCTGCTGGTATTCAGGGAATTCCTGCTGAAGAAGCAGATCCGGCTGGTGCTTGCGTTCCTGCTGCTGTACCGGTTTGGCGAATCCCAATTGGTCAAGTTGGCGCCGCCCTTCCTGCTTGATTCGAATGCCAACGGCGGCCTGGGACTGTCAACGGCCGATGTCGGAATTGTCTATGGCAGCGTCGGCATGGTGGCCCTGACGGCCGGTGGCTTGCTGGGCGGCTACCTGATTGCGCGCGATGGATTGAAGCGCTGGCTCTGGCCGATGGCAATGGCGATCAACCTGCCACATCTGGTCTATGTGTACCTGGCCCTGGCCCTGCCGACCAATCTGTATCTGATCGGCGCGGCTGTGGCCTTTGAGCAACTGGGGTACGGTTTCGGTTTTACCGCCTACATCCTGTTCATGATCATGACTGCGAATGGCGAGCATAAGACCGCGCATTACGCCATCTGCGCCGGCTTCATGGCGATGGGCATGATGCTGCCAGGCATGATCAGTGGCTGGATCCAAGCGAGCATCGGCTACGCCAGCTTCTTCATCTGGGTCTGCGCTGCCGCGGTGCCCTGTTTTGCAGTGACCGCCATGATCGAGGTCGACCCCCGGTTCGGCAAGGAGTAGCGTTGCCAAACGACGGTTCGATGTCTTCGCAGCGCGCGGTTAGTATCAGGAGCCGGCGGCTTGCCGCGATTGTCCTGACGACCCTGTTGATGACTGATTTTTGTGCTGCCCAGACTGCCGGCCCGAACCCGTCTGGCACGACCCCTCTGGCCCGGCTGGATCAGGAACTGAAGGCGGTCCTCGATGATCCGGGCAAACCTCTTGCCAGTCTTTCGGCGCTTGCGATTCACGGCGGAGAAATCGTCTATCAGGGGCATTTTGGAATGCGTGTCATCGATGCATCCAATCCGCAGCGCAGTCTGCCTGCCGATGGCCAGACACTTTTCCGGGTCGCGTCCATTTCCAAGTTGGTCACCGCGATCGGCGCGATGCAACTGGTCGAGCAGAAGAGGCTCGACCTGGACGCAGACATCAGCCAGTACCTGGGATTCAGGGTGCGCAATCCGAACTTCCCCCACGCTGTGATCAGCGCACGGATGCTGCTCAACCACACATCGTCCTTGCGCGATGCGGCGGGCTATTCGTTTGCACCGGAACAGAGCCTGCAGAGCGTGCTTGATCCGAACGGCGACAACTATGGTGCCGGACAGCAGTGGGCGCCTGCCAGCCCGGTCAGCGATCGCGCGCCGGGCCGCTATTTTGACTATGTGAACCTCAACTGGGGCGTGCTAGGCACGGTGATGGAGGCGGCCAGTGGACAGCGCTTTGACCACTACATGAAGCGGGCAGTGCTGGAGCCTTTGCGCATCCCGGGCAACTTCAATGCCGAAGCCTTGTCCGCGAGCGAAATCAGGAATCTTGCGGTCCTGTACCGCAAGCGCAGCAAGGAAGTCTGGCATGGCAGCGGGCCCTGGGTCGCGCAGGCGGACGATTATCAGGGTCAATTGCCGGTGCCGCGCCCTGGACTGGAGTTGTACCGGCCCGGGCGCAATGCCACGCCCTTCAGTCCCCAGGGCGGTCTGCGCATCACTGCCATCGGCCTCGCCAGATTG
>JBMOJJ010000093.1:0-12101 GCA_049315845.1 Rhodoferax sp. | reverse complement strand
CTGCGGGCATCGTCCAGATCGACAAAATGCGGCCCTGGACCGCTGCTTGCGGGTGCGTCCAGCGGCGTCCACAGAATATTGCCGGGATGACAATCGCCGTGCAGACGAAGTCGCGCGATCGGCTGCGCTGAAAGCGGGCCCGACGAACCGCAATCGGTCAAGGCGGCGCAGGCGCCGACCAACTCGAGCGCATCCTGTGACGCCCTGGCCCACGCCGATTGCACGTCCAGCGGCACCTTGTCGTGGCGCAGCAGCCAGTCGCGCGAATCAGTGCCAAAGCTCTGCAGATCCAGCGCCGGCCGGCTGACAAAGGGCCTGCCCGCGCCCACGCTGTGGATGCGGGCCAGAAAGCGTCCGATCCACTCGAGCACGTCGGGGTCGTCGAGTTCCGGCGCGCGCCCGCCCCGGCTCGGGCTGACGCTGAAGGCGAAACCGCCAAAATGATGCAGGGTGGCGCCGCTCAGCACCAGTGGCCCGACAACCGGGATTTCGGCCTGCATCAGTTCGGCGGAGAAAGCATGCTCTTCCAGAATCTGCGCGTCGCTCCAGCGCTCGGGGCGATAGAACTTGGCCACCACCAGCGTGCCGTCTTCCAGCCGCAACTGGTAGACGCGGTTTTCGTAGGAGCTCAGGGCCTGCAGGCGCCCGTCACCGTAGAGGCCGACGCTGGCCAGCGCGTCCAGCACGACATCGGGCGTCAACGCCCGATACGGGTGCTGGCCGGCGGCACCGCCGGCTTCAGACGTTGCTGTTGGCACGCACTTCTTCGATGCTGATCAGGCCGCTGAGCACTTTGCAGATGCCGTCCTGGCGCAGCGTGCGCAGCGAGCCATGCTGCATGCCCTCGAATTGCAGCTGCTCGGGCCGGGCGCCGGTCTGGATCAGGCGCCGCAGACCGGGCGTCACCAGCATCAGCTCGTGCATGCCGACCCGCCCATTGACACCGGTGTACTGGCAGCTGCCGCAGCCGGCAGCGGTGTAGTGGGTCAGGTGCCCGTCGTGGCCATATTCTGTCAGCCACTGCGTGTGCACCGCTTCGCGCGCCGGTCTCAGTTCTTCGGCAAAGCAGTGCAGATAATCGTCCAGCAACTCCTCAATCAGCGCGTCGCTGGCCTCCTGCCCGGTGCGGCACTCCGGGCAGATCCGCCGCACCAGCCGCTGCGCCAGCACGGCCAGCAGCGAGTCGGCGAAATTGAACGGGTCCATGCCCATGTCAATCAGCCGGGTCAGGGTCTCGGCCGCGCTGTTGGTATGCAGCGTGGACAGCACCAGATGGCCGGTGAGCGAGGCCTCGATCGCCATATGCGCGGTTTCCTGGTCCCGAATTTCACCGACCATGATGACGTCCGGATCGGCCCGCAGGAAGGACCGCAGCGCCTTGGCAAAGGTCCAGTCGATCTTGGGGTTGACCTGCACCTGGCGCAGGTCGGGCTGGGTGATCTCGATCGGGTCCTCGGCGGTCCATATCTTGCGCTGGGGCGTGTTCAGGAAACCCAGCACCGAGTGCAAGGTGGTGGTCTTGCCGGAACCGGTCGGCCCCACGCACAGCACCATGCCATAGGGACGGCTGACAGCCTCGCGCAGATGCGCCAGATTGTTGGCCGACAGGCCCAGCTTTTCCATCGTGATCGGCTTGGCCGACGACAGCAGCCGCATCACCACATCCTCCAGGCCACCCGAGGTCGGTATGGTGGCAATCCGCAGCTCGATCCGGTGCCGGCTGGAAAATTTTGAAAACTCGATCTTGCCGTCCTGCGGCTTGCGCCGCTCCGAGATGTCGAGGTCGGCCATGATCTTCAGGCGCGCGGTCAGGGCCGCGCGGTAGGTATGCGGCAACTCCAGATAGTGCGACAGCACGCCGTCCTTGCGAAAGCGGATCCGCGTCTTGGTGCGTCCGGGATGGGTCTCGATATGGATGTCGGACGCGCCACGGGTGTAGGCCTCGATGATCATGGTGTTGATCAGGCGCACCAGCGTGTTGTCGGACTGCTCGATCTGGTTTTCGACTTCCTCGTGATCGCGCTGCGACAACTCCATCGACTGCAGCAACTCGCTGGTGCTGGCGACGTCTTCCGACAGACTCTCGATGCTTTGCTGCGGAATGCTGAACGGGCTGTTGGGCAAGCCAAATTTCTCGTAAATCTCGCTCAGGATCTGCTGGATCTGCTGGTCGTCCCCCAGCGTCGCGATGACCCGGGTGCCGAGAATGAATTCAAGTTCTTCCAGCATGTTGCGCCGCGTCGGGTCGCCGGTGGCGACCACCAGCAGCTTGTCGCGCAGCAGCAAGGGCATCACGCCCAGGCTCAAGGCGGTCGAGAACGGAACCGTGCGAAGCGCCTCGGCCTCGATCGGGAACTGCATCACGTCGACCACCGGGTAGCCCATCTTGCGGGCCAGCGCGGTATTCAGGTCACGGCGCGTCAGGAAGCCCATGTTGACCAGCAACTGCCCCAGCGGCACCGAGCGCTCGGTCTTCTGCTTTTCAAGCGCCTGCGCCAGCTGTGCCTCGTCGATGAAGCCGAGCCGGGTCAGCGCCTCGCCGACCCGGATCATCGGCATCCGGGACTGCTGGTCCAGCGCCACCATCAGCTGTTCGGGCGAAACGATGGCCTCGCTCACCAGATTGTCGCCAAGCTTTCGGCTGCGCAGACTCTTCTGCTCGCTCGCCGCCTGCTCCACCTGTTGGCGCGTCACCGCGCGCTGCGCCACCAGAAAGTCCCCGATGTGCTCGCCAAAGCTGGCATGCAGGTAGGCCTCGCGCGGCACGAACACGCGCTCCACGCCGCGACTGCCATCGACCGGTGTGAACAGGAACAGACCGAATCCGGCCTCGATGTATCCGACGGTCTGGCCCGATACCGTCGTGCCGTCCTCGGTCTGCAACTGGTAGTCGAGCGTCGGCCGATGGCCGAAGATGTCGGCAAAGTCGGTGTCGCTGACCTGTTCTTCCGGATGCAGCACGTTCTTCAGGGTCAGGCGCCGGAACTGCGAAAAATGCACGCGGCCCGGCGACGGGCGGTTCGGCACAAAGATCATCACGGTCCGGTCCGACGGCGTCAGCATCGCGAGCTGGCAGTTGCGGACAACGCCGTTCAGGTCCTCGATCTCGCAGACCTGCGGTTCGGTCCACGGCGCCGAGTCGTTGAAGATGGCAAATGGCGGGCTGGGCCAGTAAAGGCCGGTGAACTTGCTGCTTGCGGACAGCCCGCTGCCAAGGGTGCCGGGCCGGGGCGAATCTTGTGCAGGCGCGGAAATTGAGTCGAACATGGTCCAGGAGTGGCTAGCGGTTGTCCGGATGGTAACCGCTGTCAGAAGGGCACGTCCAGATCCTGGCGCCGATCCGACTGCAATTTTGCCGCCTGCTGCGCCAGCAGTTCAAACGGCAGCGCCTGCTTGACCAGTATCACCGTGCAGGGCGCCTCCATCGCCACTTTGATCGGCACGGTGGCCAGGAAGCGCTGCATCTTGAGGCCGTGCGTCGCCGCCCCCATCACGATCACACTGACCTCGTTGCCGACCGCGTAATTCACCAGCGCCTGCGCCACATCGCCCGCCTCCAGCACATGGTAGGAAGTCTGCTGGCCGGGCAGGTCAAGCGGCTGCGCCCACTGGCGCAGGCTGGCGATGTACTTGCGCTGCGCGCCGGTCTCGCTGCTGGCATCGCTTGACGCACCGGTCTGACCGGAGGAGATGACCGTCACGCAGGCCAGTCTGGCGCCCGGCCGGGTACCGAGCGAGCGCGCCACCGCCTGGCGCAAAGAGTACAGCGTCGCATCGGTCACGTCCTTGTGCGGGACCGCCACCATCACGATCGGCACTTCCTCGATCTGGTGCGACGGCAGCGGGCTGGGCTGGTAGTGCATGCCGGCAGCCTTCAGCCAGCGCTTGAAATGGACCGCAAACCGGGTGCCCTGGAGATTGCGGCCGCGCTCGGTCAGCGTGACCTGTTCGGGATGGCGCAGGTCGAACGCCAGGTGCGCGGCCGATGGATAGCGCCGCGCCGCCTCGGGTTCAAGGCAGCGCAGGATCACCTCCTGCATCCACTCGGGCAGGTCGGGGCGCAGCTTGCGCGGCGGCGGCGGATCCATCCAGAGCCGCTGACGCAGGCCGCCGGTCGTCTTCGGCGCGCCGAACGGCAGTTCTCCGGTCGCCAGTTCGTACAGCATGACGCCAATGGCGAAGATGTCGCTGCGCGGATCGCCCCGGACGCCGACCACCTGCTCCGGCGCAATCCAGGCCGGCGAACCGACCGCCTTGCGCAGTTGTTCTGCCAGCAGGTCGGGGTAATGCGCATTGCAGGACAAGCCAAAGTCCAGCAGCACGGCGCTGCCGTCGTCGCGAATCAGCACATTGGCCGGCTTCAGATCCAGGTGCACGGTGTTCTGCTGGTGCAGGCTGTGGACCGCCATCGCGACCGCCGCGCCGAGCCGGGCCAGCTCATCCACGGTCGGGCGCTCGGGCGCTTCGAGCCAATGGTCCAGCGTTCTTCCATGCACATATTCCATCACCAGATAGGGCACGTTCTCCAGATCGCCGGCGGCCACGAAACGCGGCGCGTGGGAGCCGGTCAGAACCTGCATGATCTGATGCTCGACCTCGAAACTGACGATGTTCTCGGCACCGTCACCGGAGGTCATGCGCGGCACCTTCATCGCCAGCGCAAAGCCGGGGTCGCGCACGCCTTCCGAGTAGCGCACGCGGTAGACATGCGCCATACCGCCCGAGTGGATGCATTCCTCGATCGTGAAGCCGTCGAGTTCGGCGCCGGGCTCCAGCAGCTTCATCGACCCAGTTCCAGTCGGTCCGCGAACAGGGCGGGCAGGGCCGCCTGGCGAATCGCCACCGCCGCCGCATGGTGGTCGTAGGCGACGCGCTGAAAAGTCAGCTGCAGCTTGTCCGTATCAAACAGCCCGTACATCGCCTGCGGATTGCGGTCGCGCGGCTGGCCGACCGAGCCTATCGTGGCCAGCCAGCGCCGGTGCCTGGGCACTGGCACCGCAACCCCGGCGGTCGGCAGGAACTTCATCAGGTCGGCGCCGGCGCCGCGGTAATACAGGGTCTGCATGTGCACGTGCCCGCAAAAGACATAGCGCACGTCGGGCAGCGCCGAAGCGGCGTCCAGACTGGCGCTGGCGGCGCGCTCGTCGTACACGTAGCGCCACAATTCGGGGTCGTCCACGCTGGCGTGCACCAGCAGGATCGCGTCGCGCTGCAGCGTCAGCGGCAACTGGTCCAGAAAATCGCGCTGGCCGGCGCTGAGTTGGTCATGGGTCCAGCCAGCGGTCATGTCTCCGACCGTACCGACCTTGGCCGGCGGGTTCACGGCCAGGTCATCGTGGTTGCCCTTGACCATCAGTGCGCCCTGTTCAGCCAGTTGCTGCGCCCGCTCGACCACCGCCACCGGGTCGGCGCCGTAGCCCACCAGGTCGCCCAGCAGCGCAAACTGCTCGGCACCGCGCTCGCGCGCATCCAGCAGGCAGGCATCGAAGGCCTGAATATTGGCGTGAATATCTGACAGCAAAGCCAGCTTCGTGTTGCTCCTCGTAATTCTTACCCTGCATCATGCCCTATTGTGCCGACGCCGGGTTTTCCACGCCTGCGGCAGTGCCGGGCCGCCCCAAGCAAGCCAGGCCCCCTCGGGGGGCAGCGAACTGCGCGAAGCGAGGAGCGTGGGGGCCCAAACGCCGCCGCGCCGGGCCGTCCCAAGCAAGGCACGCCCCCTCGGGGGGCAGCGAACTACGCGAAGCGAGGAGCGTGGGGGAGGGTCTCAGCTACCCCCGAAAGCGCTTGCGCGTCAGCGCCAGCGCGACCCAGAAGCCGGCCACCGCATAGACCCCCAGCACCAGCAGATGGCGCGCCGGATGCTGCGGCCACTGGTCCATGAAGAGCGGCCGCACCAGATCGATGGCGTTGGTTAGCGGCAGCCACTGCGAGATCATCCGCACCGCTTCGGGCAACTGCTCGATCGGGAAGAAGATGCCGCTGACAAACATGGTGGGCGTCAGGAACAGCGTGAAGTAATAGGTGAAGAAGTCATAGCCCTTGGCCAGCGCGTTGAAGATCAGCGCCAGGCAGCTGAAGGTGATGCCGACGCCGAGCAGGATCGGCCAGGCCAACAGCAGTTTGGGGCTGTAGCTGATGCCCAGAGCCAGCATCACGCCCAGGATGGCGGTCACGGTGAATAGCGACTTGAACGCAGCCCACAGCATTTCGGCCAGCACCACGTCGTCCAGATTGACCGGGGCGTTCATGATGCCGTCCCAGGTCTTTTGCACATGCATGCGCGAGAACGCCGAGTAAAGCGCTTCAAAGCTGGCCGCGTTCATGGCGCTCATGCAGATCGAGCCGCTGGCCAGGAACAGGATGTAGGGCACCTTGACGTCGCCGTCAGCGCCGCTCAGCGTGACCTGCCCGACCAGCGCGCCCATGCCGTAGCCGAAGGCCACCAGCCACATCAGCGGCTCGGCGATGTTGCCGACCAGGCTCGGGATCGCGAGCTTGCGCCAGACCAGCAGATTGCGCAGGAAGACCGGCCACCAGCGCCACGAGAGCTCGGGCGCGCGCCAGACGCTGCGCTTGCCTGATTGTTGGCTCATGCGTCCTCCCTGATCTGACGGCCGGTGAGCTTGAGAAACAGGTCCTCCAGATTGGCCGGCCGGTGCAGCGTGCGCAGATGCGGCTGCGCGCTGAGCGCCTGCAGCAGCGGTTTGGCGTCCTGGGTGTAGAAGAAGACGGTCTCGCCGCTGACCTCCACACGCGCGGCCATCGCGGCAAGCGGCCCTTGCGCCAGCGCCATCGCCCCGCTGCCATAGACCTCGACCACGTCGGGCTCCAGATGCTGGCCGATCAGTTCGCGCGGCGTGCCCTCGGCGATCTTGCGACCGTGGTCCAGCACCAGAAGGCGCGTGCACAGGCGCTCGGCTTCGTCCATGAAATGGGTCGTCAGCAGGATCGACTTGCCCTCCTGCAGCAGCAGCTGCAGGCGCTCCCACATCAGATGGCGCGCCTGCGGATCCAGGCCGGTGGTGGGCTCGTCCAGCAGCAGCAGGCGCGGGTTGTTGACCAGCGCGCGCGCCAGACTGAGGCGGCGCTTCATGCCGCCCGAGAGCTCGCCCGGCTTGGCAGCGGCCTTGCTGGTGAGCGAGGCGAAGGCCAGCAAGTCGGGAATGCGCTCGCGAATCCGCGCCGATTTCATGCCGAAGTAGCGGCCGTAGACCAGCAGGTTCTCGGCGCAGCTGAAGTCCGGATCCAGCGTGTCGAGTTGGCTGACCACACCGAGCTGCGCCTTGATCGCCAGCGAATCCTGCGGCATCGACAGGCCAAAGGCGGTGATGCTGCCGGCGTCGGGCACGCTCTGGCCCAGGCACATGCGGATGGTGGTGGTCTTGCCGGCACCGTTCGGGCCAATCACGCCCAGGCACTCGCCGGCGGCGATCTGGAACGACAGGTCGTCGACGACGGTGCTGTCGCCGTAGCGCTTGCTGAGTTGTTTGGCTTCGAAAAGCGGTGCCGTGGCGGCGTGACGGGAGGACATGAAGCAGATTGTGATGCAGGTGGACAGGCGAACGCAGGACTGGCGCCTTTTTTATGACCCAAAGGCGCTGGCGGCCTCGAAGCGGGCATTGTCTTTCACCGGCAGTTGACCTGCATCAGTTCATTGCCAGACTTAGGCCAGGGCATCGCCCCTGGACCGGTTGCAGCGCGTTCAGGAGCGCATGATGAACAGGCCAACCAAGCACAGTTGGAAAGCAAGCGCCGGTCACTGTCTGGCCTACGCCGAACGGACTGTGCACTGGGGAAAGTCCATGTCTCACTACCACGCTCTGGTCTGGATCGATCACACTGAGGCGCATGTGATGCACATCAGTCCTGACGATGTTGAAAAATCACTGATTCACCCGAACGGGTCGCACAACAAACTGCATGCCCATGCCGGCGCGCTGGGCAGCGGACGCGCTCCCGAGAACCAGGACTACTACCACCGCGTGGCGAACGCACTGGCCGGCGCGCAGGAGATCCTGATCGTCGGTCCGGCGCAGGCCAAACTGCAGCTGATCAAGCACATTCATGGCCACGCCCCCGCGCTGGCGGCCAAGGTGATCGGCGTGGAGACCGTTGACCATCCGAGCGACGGCCAGCTGGTGGCCTATGCCCGCAAATACTTCCTGGCCAAGGATCAGATGCTTTGACCGGCGTCGCTACTGAAACGCCACTTCGGCGAAGCTGCGCAGCTTGCGGCTGTGCAGCTGGTTGATGCCTTCGGCGCGCAGCAGTTCGATCGCGCGCATGCCGATGCGCAGATGCTGGTCGACGCGCTCGCGGTAGAAATGGTTCGCCATGCCGGGCAGCTTGATTTCGCCGTGCAGCGGCTTGTCGCTGACGCACAGCAGCGTGCCGTAGGGCACGCGAAAGCGAAAACCGTTGGCTGCGATGGTGGCGCTTTCCATGTCCAGCGCGACCGCGCGGCTCTGGCTGAAGCGGCGCTGCGGGCCGTTGTCGGGCAGCAGCTCCCAGTTGCGGTTGTCGGTCGAAGCGACGGTGCCGGTGCGCATCACGCGCTTGAGCTCCGGCCCTTTGAGCTGCGTCACGTCCGACACCGCCGCTTCCAGCGCGACCTGAATCTCGGCCAGCGCCGGGATCGGCACCCACAGCGGCAGCTCTTCGTCGAGCACGTGATCTTCGCGCACATAGCCGTGCGCCAGCACGTAGTCGCCCAACTGCTGCGAATTGCGCAGGCCGGCGCAGTGGCCCAGCATGATCCAGGCATGCGGGCGCAGAACGGCGATGTGGTCGGTGATGGTCTTGGCGTTGGCAGGGCCGACGCCGATGTTGACCATGCTGATGCCGCTGCGGTCGGCGCGCATCAGGTGGTAAGCCGGCATCTGCGGAAGACGCGGCGGCACCTTGCCGAGTTCGTCGCCCGGCAGCGAGGAGCTTCCCGTGCGTCGGGTGACGACATTGCCCGGCTCGACAAACGCGATGTAGCCGGAATCCGGATTCGCCATCTCCTCGCGCCCGAGGCGCACAAATTCGTCGATGTAGAACTGGTAGTTCGTGAACAGCACGAAGTTCTGGAACTGTTCCGGCGCGGTGCCGGTGTAGTGACGCAGACGCTGCAGCGAATAGTCGACGCGCGGCGCGGTGAACAGCGACAGCGGCTGCGCCTCGCCCGCGCGCGGCACATGGGTGCCATTGGGGATGCCGTCGTCCATCGCGGCCAGATCGGGAAGGTCAAAAACGTCGCGCATCAGCTGGCGCCGCGCCGCGCTCAGCTCGCCCTCGATGTGCTCGTTCTCGGCAAAGGAAAAATGCACCGGGATCGGCTGCGAGCTGGTGCCGACCTCGAGTTCGACCTGGTGATTCTCCAGCAGCAGCGTGAACTGCTCCAGGTAGTAGGACGCGTAAAGGTCGGGCCGGGTCAGCGTGGTCTCGAAGCGGCCCGGTCCGGCCACAAAACCGTAGCTCAGGCGGGCGCTCTCGCTCGAGTTCAAGCGCGCCACCGTGTCGGTCTGCACGCGCACGAACGGATAGCAGGCGCGCACATGGCCCGGCAGGCTTTCGCCGGCGACAAAGCGTTGCATCGCCGAGCGCAGGTGATCGATGCTGCTGTCGTAGATTTCACGGGCGCGCGCGAGCGCGCCGGCCGGGTCGGTAAAGCGGGCGGGAGCCACGAAGGCGGGCAGATGAGGCATGGTGCCATTGTTTCATGCCCGGAGGATCCTGTTACCACGCGACAAAAAACTGCCATACTGCCAGCCATCCCAAAGCGTTGGGGGCAGGACTGGCCGGCATGGCGCCGTCGCCGGCAGCGCCTCCAAAAATCAGAAGGCAAGCGTTCATGTTGAAGTTCACCTGCTGCGATGCAGTCCAGCAATTCCTCACCGGCGGGCAGGCCCAGCTGTTGCGCGGCATCACGCGCGGCTTCGAGCGCGAGTGCCTGCGGGTCGACGGCGCCGGCGCACTGGCCCGAACGCCGCACCCACGGGCGCTGGGCTCCAAGCTGACGCACCCGTGGATCACCACCGATTACTCCGAGGCCCTGCTGGAGTTCATCACGCCGCCGTCGCAGGACCCGGAGTTTCCGCTGCGCTTTCTGCGTGACATTCACCGCTTCGTCGCACCGAATCTGGGCGCCGAATCGATGTGGGCGAGCTCGATGCCTTGCGCGCTGGGCGACGACCAGGACATTCCGATCGCCGACTACGGCAGTTCCAACGCAGCCCGGTTCAAATACGTTTACCGTGAAGGCCTGAGCCTGCGCTATGGTCGCAAGATGCAGACCATCGCCGGCGCGCACTACAACTGGTCGCTGCCCGCAGACTTCTGGCTGGCGCTGCAGGACTGTTGTCCCGGTCCGGGCCAGGCGCAGGACTTTGTCAGCGAGCGCTATTTCGGTCTGATCCGCAATTTCTTGCGCTTTGGCTGGCTGGTGCCTTATCTGTTCGGCGCCTCGCCGGCTTTCTGCGAGTCGTTCCTGCAGGGGCAGCCGTCGGACCTGCCGGTGCTGCCGGGCGCAACCCGCTATGGGCCCCACGCCACCAGCCTGCGCATGAGCGACCTGGGCTACCACAATCGGGCGCAGGCCAATCTGAGCGTGAGCGTCAACTCGCTGGCCGAGTACACGCAGGCGCTGGAGGCCGCGATCCGCACGCCCGATCCGTTCTACGCCGAGATCGGCGTGCGCGAGGGCACGCACTGGAAACAGCTCAACGCCAACCTGCTGCAGACCGAGAGCGAGTTCTACGCCCCAATCCGCCCCAAGCGAACCGGCCAGGACCGGCCGGCCAAGGCGCTGAAGACCCGCGGCGTTGAATATGTCGAGATGCGACTGTTCGACTTGAACCCGTTCATCGACATCGGCATCGCGCCTGAGCAAAGCGCGTTTGCCGATGTGCTGCTGCTGATGTGCCTGTTTCGCGACAGCCCGCCCATCACCAGCCGGGAGCACAGCGAGAACGATGAAAACAAGCGGCGCGTCGTCAACCACGGTCGCCAGCCCGGCCTGCACCTGCTGGCGCACAACCGCGAGCAGCCGTTTCGGCCGCTGGCACACGAGCTGTTCGATGACATGCAGCCCTTTGCCGAAATGCTGGATGCGGCTTATGGCGGCGATCGCTACAACAGCACGATGCGGGCGCTGCGCCAGCGCATCGACGAGCCCGACAGCACGCCGTCGGCGCAGGTGCTGGCCGGGGTGCGCGAGCACGGCGGCTTCTTCAACTTCACGCTGCAGCTGTCCCAGCAGCACCAGCGTCAGCTGCTGGCGCAGTCGCTTGCCGAGGCGCAGAGCGCCAGCTTTCGCGCCAGCGTGCAGAACTCATTGCGGCAGCAGCAGCAGGTGGAGCAGCAGGAGCGGGGCAGCTTCGAGGACTACGTGGCGACCTACTTCGCCTGATCGCGCCATTCGCGGGTGCCGAACAGCCTTTCGGGCCCGGTCGTAAAGTTTTGTGAACCGGCAGTCGGCCTGGGTGCATGCCCTAAAATCGGCGTTCTGTTTTACTCCCGACTGACATTGAAAACTGCGCCGACCCTCACATTTTCCAAGCTTGGTTGTAGTCGGGGGGGGCGTCAACTTTTTCAGGGCGTCGATTGCGTGCTGAAGGCTGGACACTGGCTTTATGTGGCCGGTGCCAACGGCGTCGGAAAGACCAGTCTGCTGCGCATGGTGTGCGGCCTGGCGCCTATCGAGTCCGGGCAAATCCTCTGGAACGACACGCCGATTCATTCTCAAAGCGATGTTTACCGTCAGGATCTGTGTTATCTGGGCCATCTGAACGCGCTGCAGGAATCGATGACCGTCAATGAGAATCTGGTGTTTACGGCAGCCCTGGCGGGCAATGCGCCCGAGCCGACCCAATTGCAGGAGGTGTTGGCGCACTTTGGCGTGCGGGGGCGCGGCGAACAGTTGGTAAAGCACCTCTCACAAGGTCAAAAGCGACGCGTTGCCCTCTCGCGGCTGGCGCTGAGCCAGGCGCGGCTGTGGGTACTCGATGAGCCCTTTGTGGCGATGGACGAAAAAGGGGTGCGCATGCTGGCCGATCTGATCGCCAGCCATCTGGGCAAGGGCGGTCTGGCCGTCATCACCAGCCACCAGCAGGTGG
>JBMOJJ010000092.1:0-12101 GCA_049315845.1 Rhodoferax sp. | reverse complement strand
GCCTGGTTGACCACCAGGCGCGAGCTGATGTCCATGATGTGCTCGACCTCGACCAGGTGGTTGGCCTTGAGCGTGTTGCCGGTGGACACCAGATCGACGATCGCGTCGGCCAGTCCGACCAGCGGCGCCAGCTCCATGCTGCCATAGAGCTTGATCAGATCGACGTGCACGCCTTTCGTGGCGAAAAACTCCCTGGCGATCGCCACGTACTTGGTCGCCACGGTCAGGCGCGACCCCTGTTTGACCGCCGATGCGTAGTCAAAATCCGCGCGCACCGCGACGCTGATCCGGCACCGGGCTATTTGCAGGTCCAGTGGCTGGTACAAACCGTCGCTGCCATGCTCAAGCAGCGTGTCCTTGCCGGTGATGCCCAGATCGGCGCCGCCGTACTGCACGTAGGTGGGCACATCGGTGGCCCGCACCACCAGCACACGCACCTGCGGTCGGTTGGTGGCAAGGATCAGCTTGCGCGATTTTTCCGGATCTTCCAGCACCTCGATGCCGGCGGCGCGAAGCAGCGGCAGGGTTTCTTCAAAAATCCGGCCCTTGGAGAGCGCAAGCGTAATCATCTCGGTCTTTCAGCAGTTCGTTGGCGGCCCCGCGAGTCCGCCGTCATTGGGGCAGCGCCGCCCATTCAGCCGGCGTGTAGGTCTTCATCGACAGCGCATGCACCTCGTCGCTCAGCATCTTGCCTCCCAGCGTCGCGTAGACGCGCTGGTGCCGCTGGATCGGCCGCTTGCCTTCGAATTCGCTCGACACGATGGTGGCGAACCAGTGGCGGCCATCGCCCTTGAGCGTTATGTGCTCGCACACCAGGTTGGCGGCAATCAGGTCCCTGATCTGGTCTGCATTCATATCATCAATCCAAAAAAATAGAAAAACACTAGACGCGAATCTTGTAGCCGCTGCGCAGCAGCAACACGGCGACCGCACCGACAAGGGCCAGCGCCACTCCCACCACCGTCAGGCTCAGCCAGGGCGAGACATCGCTGACGCCAAAGAACCCGTAGCGAAAACCGTCGATCATGTAGAAGAAGGGGTTCAGATGACTGACCTTCTGCCAGAACGGCGGCAACGAATGGATCGAATAGAAAACGCCGCTCAAGAAGGTCATCGGCATCACGACGAAATTCTGAAAGGCCGCCAGCTGATCGAATTTCTCTGCCCACAAACCGGCAATCAGGCCGAGCGTGCCCATCAGCGCCGCGCCCAGCACGGCAAAGGCCAGGATCCACAAAGGGGCGATGAAACCGACGTCGGTGAACGCGGCGGAAACGGCAAAGACGCCCAGGCCGACGACCAGCCCGCGGATCACCGCGGCGCCCACATAGGCGACGAACCAGTTCAGGTAGGACAGCGGCGTCAGCATCAGAAACACCAGATTTCCCATCACCTTGCTCATGATCAGCGACGATGAACTGTTGGCGAACGCGTTTTGCAGCAGGCTCATCATCGCCAGACCCGGCACCAGAAACGCGCTGTAGCTGACCCGGTCGTAGACCTTGACATGCGCTTCCAGCGCATGGCCAAAAATCAGCAGGTACAGCATCGCCGTCAGCACCGGACCGGCAATGGTCTGGAATGCGACCCGCCAGAAGCGCAGCACTTCCTTGTACAACAAGGTCTGCCAGCCGCTCATGATCCGGCCCCCGCGCCTTGGCGTTGCCCGTCGTCGCTCAGGTTGCTCGCCGAGGAATTGTTCATGACCGCCAGGAAAACATCCTCCAGATCGGACTTGCGAATCTCCACATCCTGCGCCACCAGGCCGGATTCCCGCACCGCGGCCAGATAGCGTTCGATCTCCAGCGCGTCGTGCGCCGGAAACTGCACGATGCGCCCGGTGATGCGCGCCTGCGCGGCCAGCGCCCTGGGCAACTCGCCGTCGACCTTGAACCGCAGCACATTGCTGGACGCCGCCTTCAGCAGCTCGCTGGTATGGTCGAGCGCCACAATGCGTCCGGTCTTGAGCATCGCGATGCGCCCGCACAGCGCCTCGGCCTCTTCCAGGTAATGGGTTGTCAGCAAGACCGTGTGACCCTGCTTGTTCAGTTTGGCGATGAACTGCCACAGCGTCTGCCGCAATTCCACGTCAACGCCGGCGGTCGGCTCATCGAGCACGATCACCGGCGGCTTGTGCACCAGCGCCAGCGCCACCAGCACGCGGCGCTTCATGCCGCCCGAGAGTTGGCGCATGTTGGCGCCGGCCTTGTCGGTCAGGCCCAGGTTTTCCAGCAGTTCATCGATCCAGGCCCCGTTGTTGCGGACGCCAAAATAGCCGGACTGGAATCGGAGCGCTTCACGCACATTGAAGAACGGATCGAACACCAGTTCCTGCGGCACCACGCCCAGACTGCGCCGCGCGGCGGCGTAATCCAGCACCACATCGTGACCCAGCACCGACACGCTGCCGGAGCTCGCGCGTGACAGGCCGGCCAGAATGCTGATCATCGTGGTCTTGCCGGCGCCATTGGGGCCGAGCAGACCGAAGAACTCGCCTTCTTCGATGTCGAGGCTGACGCGGTCCAGCGCCAGAAAAGTGCTGCCCTTGAGCCCGCGCGGCGAAGGGTAGGCCTTGCAGACGGAATGGAAAGAAATGGCGCGCATGGGAAGATGCCTATTCCGCCGGCAGCAGTTCAATGACGCCGTACAGGGTCGCCAGATCGCGCAGGCGATCGGGCAGTCCGCGAATCGAAAACCGCTTGCCCAGCGCCAGCGTCTCGCGCCGGAATTCAAGCAACACCGCCAGCGCAGCGGAATCAAAGCGTCCCAGCCCGGTCGCATCCACGACCACTTGGGGTCCGGTCTGCGAGCGCAGTCCCTGCACCAGCATGCGCAGGCACGCGGTGGCCTGGGCATGGGTCAGTTCATCGGGCAATACCAGCAATGCCTACCCCTTCTTGGCGTTGGCCTTGTTGCGCTCGGACAGCGAGGCAATCAGGCCGTCCAGGCCCTTGGCATTGATTTGCTGCGCAAAGTCGCTGCGGTAGGTTTCAACCAGCCAGGCCCCCAGCACATTGAGGTTGTAGATCTTCCAGCCAGCGCCTTCACCCGGCGTCTTCTCCAGTCTGTAGTCGAGCTGGATCGCGTCGCCGCGGCCCTTGACCTCGGTGCGGACAACCACCTCCTTGTCCTGCGCTTCGGCACGCATCGGCTTGACAAAGATGGTCTGGTCGCTGACCTGGGTCAGCGCGCCGGCGTAGGTGCGCACCAGCAGGACCTTAAACTCTTCCTGCAGCCGCTTTTGCTGCTCGGGGCTGGCCTGCCGCCAGGCCGGCCCGACGGCCGCGGCGGTCATGCGCTGAAAGTTGACATTGGGCATGATCTTGCCATCAACCAGCGCAACAATGCGCGCCACGTCGCCGGACTGAATCGCCTTGTCGGTCCGGATGCTTTCGAGCACGTCGGTCGACAGACGCTTGATCATGGCGTCTGCCGCCTCGTCCGCGGCCGTGGCCGGGATGGCCAGCAGGCTTGCAAGGCTGACAACAAAAAAACTCAGCAGGCGAGATAGACGTGAACTCATGGATTGCCCTTTATGTGCTACTGGGATTCTGCATTGTCTTCGTCTGGCGGGTTGCCGTCGAAGATCACGCTGCGCCGACGCTGCAGGAACGCTTCGCGGATGAAGGTGTACTGATCCAGCGCCGCCTCCTCCAGCATCGCGCTGGCCCTGAGCAGGTCGGACCTGCGGTCAATCAGCCTGAGCGCCGTGGCGATGTTGCGGGTCGGAATGTGCGAGACCTGGAACACCAGGTCTCCCTTCCAGTCGACCGGCAGGGCGAGCGTATCACGCAAAGTCGAGGACCCCAGCAACGGAAGAATCAGATAGGGGCCGCTGCCAATGCCCCAGCGACCCAGCGTATGGCCGAAATCCTTGGTGTGCTTTTCAATGTCCATTTCCGTCGCGACATCCAGAATGCCACCCCAGCCCAGAACCGTGTTCACCCCGACGCGGCGCAGACTGTCGATGGCGGCCTGGCCCTTGAACTGCAGCACGTTGTTGACAAACGACCAGACATCCTCCAGATTGCCGAAGAAATTGCCGACGCCCTGACGCACGCGAACCGGCGTGACGTCCCGGTAGGCGGTCGCCACCGGCTTCAGGACGGCGTCATCGAGCGCAGTGTTGAAACGGTAGACGCCGCGGTTCAAGGGCTCCAGCGGATCACGCGGATCGGCGTTGGGGCCGCTGGCGCAGCCCGTCAGCAGCGCCGAAACCAGCAGCAGGCCGGCCCCGGGCAGGCGCCCGGCGCCCCGCTCTGATCGATCCTGCAAAAGCCGGCTCAACGTCATTTTTTACCCTTGGCAGGGTCGGAACCACCGCCCTCGGCCGCCTTGCTGTACAGGAACTGGCCGATCAGACTCTCCAGCACCATCGCGGACTGGGTGTTCGAAACAACATCTCCGGCAACCAGCGCCTTCTCATCGGCGCCGGGCTCCAGGCCCAGGTACTGCTCTCCGAGCAAACCGCTGGTCAGGATTTTCAGCGAGCTGTCCTTGGGAAAGGTGTAGCGACTCTCCAGCGCCAGCGTGACGCGCGCCTGAAATGACTTGTCGTCAAAGACAATCTTTTCGACGCGCCCTACCACGACGCCGGCGCTTCGCACCGCAGCCTTGGGCTTGAGGCCGCCCACATTGTCGAACTTGGCCTGAACCGTGTAGTCTTTCTGAAAACTCAGGGTCAGCAAATTGGCCGACTGCAGAGCCAGAAACAGGATGGCCGCCGCGCCAACCAGCACAAACAGCCCCACCCAAACATCATTTCTTGTACGCTGCATTGAATTTCCCTTTTTGCTTTCAACATCCCGGTATCGGCTGCGGACAGAGCTTGCTCACTTCGTGTCACGGCGGCCTGTCCCGCAAGTCATTCAAATCGTAAACATCATCGCGGTCAGGATGAAATCCAGGCCCAGCACCGACAGTGACGAAACCACCACTGTCCGGGTCGTCGCGCTGGCCACGCCTTCGGGCGTCGGCTGGGCTTCAAAACCCTGCAATAGCGCGACAAAGGTGACCGTAAAACCGAACACGATGCTCTTGATGACGCCATTTCCCAGATCCTGCCAGACATCGACACCGTCCTGTATCTGGCTCCAGAACGAACCGCCATCGACGCCTATCATCAGCACGCCGACGATCCAGCCGCCAATGATGCCCATCGCGCTGAAAACCGCCGCCAGCAGGGGCATCGTGATGACACCGGCCCAGAAACGCGGCGCCAGAATGCGCTGCACCGGATCGACCGCCATCATCTCCATCACGCTGATCTGCTCGCCCGCCTTCATCAGGCCGATTTCCGCCGTCAGCGAGGTGCCGGCCCGGCCGGCGAGCAGCAGCGCGGTGACCACCGGCCCCAGTTCCCGCACCAGCGTCAGCGTCACCAGCAGGCCCAGCGCCGAGGACGAGCCATAGCGCTGCAAGGTGTAATAACCCTGCAGGCCAAAAACAAAGCCGACGAACAGCCCCGACACCGCGATGATCGCCAGCGAGTAGTTGCCCAGGAAATGAATCTGGTCGCGGATCAGCCCGAAGCGCTTCAGACTGCCGCCCAGCGTTGTCAGCAAGCGGATGAACAGGCGCGCGCCATGCCCCAGATCGCCCAGATGGCGCCGGGTGGCGAAGCCGAGATCGTCCAGTTTGTGCCAGCTCATGGCGTCGCTCCCTGGCCGAAATCCTGTTCGATGCTGGCACCCGGGTAATGAAAGCGCACCGGGCCGTCGACCTCGGCGTTCACGTACTGGTAGACCAGCGGATCAGTGCTGTGCAGCACCTGCTCCGGCGTGCCCTGGGTCGCCACCCTGCCGTTGGCCAGAATGATCACATGGTCGGCAATCGCCAGCGTCTGCTCCAGTTCATGCGATACAAAGATGCTGGTCAGCCCCATCGAATCGTTGAGCTGGCGAATCAGGCGCGCCGCGGTGCCGAGCGAAATCGGGTCCAGGCCGGAAAACGGCTCGTCGTACATCACCAATTCGGGGTCCAGCGCAATCGCGCGCGCCAGCGCAATACGCCTGGCCATGCCGCCCGAGACCTCGCTCGGCATCATGTCACGCGAGCCGCGCAAGCCGACCGCGTTGAGCTTCATCAGAACGACATCCCGGATCAGCGCCTCCGGCAGGTCGGTGTGCTCGCGCAGCGGGAAGGCCACGTTTTCAAACACCGACAGGTCGGCAAACAGGGCGCCAAACTGGAACAGCATGCCCATGCGGCGGCGCGCCGCATAGAGTTGCGTCTGGTCCATCAGGGTCACGTCCTGGCCGTCAAACAGCATTTCGCCGGACTGGGCGCGGTTCTGGCCGCCGATCAGACGCAAGATGGTGGTCTTGCCACCGCCGGAAGCGCCCATCAGGGCGGTCACCTTGCCGCGCGGCACCGACAGGCAACAGTCGTCCAGAATGACCCGCTCACCATAACCAAAGGTCAGGTGACGCAATTCAACAAGAGGAGCTGGCTGTGCGGGCATGAGAAATTGAAAAGGCCGGGTCGAGCCCGGCCCCCGCATCATAAGGGATTACACCGAGTCAGGCCTGCGCAGGGCCGCCCCAAGCCGGGCCTGGACCCCCTCGGGGGGCAGCGCAGCGGATGAAATGGCAAGCGTGGGGGACATTTCAGCGTGGCAGCAGGGTTGCTCCCATCAGGAACTCGTCGATCGCCCGCGCAGCCTGGCGACCCTCGCGGATCGCCCAGACCACCAGGCTCTGTCCGCGCCGCATGTCCCCGGCGGCGAAAACCTTGTCCACATTGGTCGCATAGCCGCCGCCGATCTCGGTGCTCGCCCTGGCATTGCCGCGACCGTCCTTTTCAATCCCGAACGCATCCAGCACCGACGCCACCGGGCTGACAAAACCCATCGCGAGCAGCACCAGATCGGCCTTCAGCAACTGCTCGCTGCCGGGCAGTTCCAGCATCTTGCCGTCCCGCCACTCGACGCGAACCGTCTTGACACCGGCCAGCTTGCCCTTTTCACCGACGAACTCCCTGGTCGAGATCGCAAATTCGCGGCTGCAGCCCTCTTCATGGCTGGAACTGGTGCGCAGTTTGAGCGGCCAGTAAGGCCAGGTCATCGGGCGATCTTCCTCAACCGGGGGCTCGGGCATGACTTCAAACTGGGTCACGCTGGCCGCGCCCTGGCGCCGGCTGGTGCCGACGCAGTCCGAGCCGGTGTCGCCGCCGCCGATGACAATCACGTGCTTGCCTTCGGCCCTGATCTGGCTGATGCCCTCGGCCTTGAGCTTGTCGCCGGCGTTGAGTTTGTTCTGCTGGGGCAGGAACTCCATCGCGAAATGGACGCCGTCGAGTTCGCGGCCCGGCACCGGCAGATCGCGTGACTGCTCCGCGCCGCCAGTCAGCAGCACCGCATCGAAGTCCTGCTGCAACTGGCCCGCCGCGACGGTCTCCTTCGACCAGTTGGTCACCTTGGCGCCAGTTTGCGGCTCCGGCATCCGGCCCACCAGCACGCCGGTGCGGATGGTCACGCCTTCCTCCTGCAGTTGGCGCGCGCGCCGGTCGATGTGCGACTTGTCCAGCTTGAAATCCGGAATGCCGTAGCGCAGCAAGCCGCCCACGCGGTCATTCTTCTCAAACAGAGTCACGGCGTGACCGGCACGCGCCAACTGCTGGGCCGCCGCCATGCCGGCCGGTCCGGAACCGATCACCGCAACCTTCTTCCCGGTCTTGACCTTGGGCGCCTGCGGCTGTACCCAACCCTCGGCCCAGGCGCGGTCGATGATCGCGTGCTCGATCGACTTGATCCCCACCGCGCCGTCGTTGACGTTGAGCGTGCAGGCGGCCTCGCACGGCGCCGGGCAGATGCGGCCGGTGAACTCCGGAAAATTGTTGGTACTGTGCAGCACGTCCGCGGCGTGTTTCCAGTCGCCCCGGTAGACCAGATCGTTGAAGTCCGGAATGATGTTGTTGACCGGGCAGCCGCTGTTGCAAAACGGCGTTCCGCAGTCCATGCAGCGGGCCGCCTGCACCCTGGCCTGCGGTTCATCCAGAGCCAGCACAAACTCCTTGTAATTCTTCAGGCGCTCCGGCACCGGCCGGTAGCCTTCCTCAAGACGCTCAAACTCCATGAAGCCAGTGACTTTTCCCATTTTCTACTCCTTTGCGGGACAGATCTTCAGCTCTGTCCCCAACACTCTAGATTCTTGCGGGACAGGTCTTCGCTCTGTCCCCAACATTTCATTGCTTGCTGGTTTCCAGCGACAGCGACGCGACCTTCTTGGCGTGGATCTCGCCCAGCGCGCGCTTGTACTCGTTGGGAAACACCTTGACAAACTTCAGCCGTGCCTGCTCCCAGCCGTCCAGCAGTTCCCGCGCACGCTTGCTGCCGGTCCAGCGGTTGTGGTCGCGCAGCAAGCTGACCAGTTGCGCCTCGTCGCTCTGACCCCGATGCCACAGGCCGGCGTCCTGCTCAGCCGTCGGCTGGACCTTCACCAGCGAGACCATCGCGGTGTTGCAGCGTTTGGCAAACTGGCCGTCCTCGTCGTATACATAGGCAATGCCGCCGCTCATGCCGGCGGCAAAATTGCGCCCGGTGCGGCCCAGCACCAGCACGGTGCCGCCGGTCATGTATTCGCAGCCATGGTCGCCAGTGCCTTCGATGACGGCGGTGGCGCCCGACAGGCGCACCGCGAAACGCTCGCCGCCGACACCGCTGAAGAAAGCCTCGCCGCTGGTGGCGCCGTACATCACGGTGTTGCCGACGATCGTGTTGCGAACGGCGTCGCCCCGGAAATCAATGCTGGGGCGCACCACCACCCGCCCGCCGGAGAGGCCCTTGCCGGTGTAGTCGTTGGCGTCGCCGATCAGGTACAGGGTGATGCCGCGCGCCAGGAAGGCGCCGAATGACTGGCCGCCGGTGCCCTCGAGCTGGATGTGGATCGAATTGTCCGGCAGGCCCTCGGGATGGACCCGCGTCACCGCGCCCGACAGCATCGCGCCGACCGAGCGGTTGACATTGCGGGCAACCTCGATGAACTGGACCTTCTCACCCCGGTCGATCGCCGGACGCGACTTGGCGATCAGCACGTTGTCCAGCGAACGCTCGAGACCGTGATCCTGGAACTCGGTCTGGTAACGGGGAACCTCCACCGGCGCATTGGCCTGGGCAAACAGACGGCTGAAGTCGAGCCCCCTGGCTTTCCAGTGCGCGATTCCCTTGCGCGTGTCAAGCAGATCGCTGCGCCCGATCAGCTGGTCGAATTTTCGGATGCCGAGCTGAGCCATGATCCTGCGCACTTCTTCGGCGATGAAGAAGAAGTAGTTCACCAGGTGCTCGGGCTTGCCGGAGAATTTCCTGCGCAGGACCGGGTCCTGCGTGGCGACGCCGACCGGACAGGTGTTGAGGTGGCACTTGCGCATCATGATGCAGCCCTCGACCACCAGCGGCGCGGTCGCAAAACCGAATTCATCGGCGCCCAGCAGGGCGCCAATTACCACATCGCGCCCGGTTTTCATCTGGCCGTCGGCCTGAACCCGGATCCGGCTGCGCAGGCGGTTCAACACCAGCGTCTGCTGGGTCTCGGCCAGGCCGATCTCCCAGGGGCTGCCGGCGTGCTTGATCGACGACCAGGGCGACGCGCCGGTGCCGCCATCGTGACCGGCAATCACCACATGGTCGCTCTTGCACTTGGCAACCCCGGCAGCGACGGTGCCAACGCCAATCTCGCTGACCAGTTTGACGCTGATGCTGGCATGCGGGGCGACGTTTTTCAGGTCGTGGATCAGCTGCGCCAGGTCCTCGATCGAGTAGATGTCGTGGTGCGGCGGCGGCGAAATCAGGCCCACACCCGGCACCGAATGGCGCAGGCGCCCGATGTACTCGGACACCTTGCCGCCGGGCAGTTGCCCGCCTTCTCCGGGCTTGGCCCCCTGCGCCATCTTGATCTGGATCTGATCGGCGCTGGACAGGTACTCGGCGGTGACGCCAAAGCGCCCGGACGCGACCTGCTTGATACGTGAGCGCAGGCTGTCGCCGTCCTGCAAGGGCAGGTCAACCTCGACCACATCGTCTCCGATCACGCTCTTGAGCGAGTCCCCTTTTTTGATCGGGATGCCCTTGAGCTCGTTGCGGTAGCGCGCCGGATCTTCGCCGCCCTCGCCGGTATTGCTCTTGCCGCCCATGCGGTTCATCGCCACCGCCAGCGTTGCGTGCGCCTCGGTGCTGATCGAACCGAGCGACATCGCGCCGCTGGCAAAGCGTTTCACAATTTCACTCGCCGGCTCGACCTCTTCGAGGCCGATCGCCAGCGCCCGGTCGAGCTTGAACTCGAACAGGCCGCGCAGCGTCATGTGGCGCCGGCTCTGGTCGTTGATCAGCTGCGCGTACTCCTTGTAGGTGTTCCAGTTGTTGGCGCGGGTGCTGTGCTGCAGCTTGGCGATCACATCGGGCGTCCACATATGCTCTTCGCCGCGCGCGCGCCAGGCGTAGTCGCCACCGGCGTCGAGTTCGCTGGCCAGCACCGGATCGTCGCTGAACGCGGCCCTGTGCATCCGGATCGCTTCTTCCGCGATCTCGAAGACGCCGATGCCGCCGACCTTGCTCGGTGTGCCGGCGAAATACTTGGCCACCGTCTCGCCGGACAGGCCGATCGCCTCGAACAGCTGGGCGCCGCAGTAGCTCATGTAGGTTGAAACGCCCATCTTGGACATGATCTTGGACAGGCCCTTGCCGACCGCCTTGATGTAGTTGTAGACGGCCTTCTCGGCACTCAGGTCGCCATGCAGGTCTCTGTGCATGTCGGCCAGCGTCTCCATCGCCAGATACGGGTGCACGGCTTCGGCGCCATAGCCTGCCAGAACGCCAAAGTGATGCACTTCACGCGCGGTGCCGGTCTCGACCACCAGGCCGGCGATGGTCCGCAACCCCTCTCCAACCAGATGCTGATGGATCGCCGACAGCGCCAGCAGGGCCGGAATGGCGACCTGGGTGGCGCTGATCGCGCGGTCGCTGATGATCAGGATGTTCTTGCCGCCCTTGATCGCATCGACCGCTTCGGCGCACAGCGAGGCCAGCTTGGCCTCGACGCCCTCGTGGCCCCAGGCCAGCGGGTAGGTGATGTCGATCGTGTAGCTGCGAAACTTGCCCTGCGTGTGGCGTTCGATGTCGCGCAGCTTGGCCATGTCGGCAAAGTCCAGCACCGGCTGCGCCACCTCGATCCGCATCGGGGGATTGACCTGGTTGATGTCCAGCAGATTGGGCTTCGGGCCGATGAAGGACACCAGCGACATCACGATCGCCTCGCGGATCGGGTCGATCGGCGGATTCGTCACCTGCGCGAACAACTGCTTGAAGTAGTTGTAGAGCGGCTTGTTCTTGTCGCTGAGCACGGCCAGCGGGCTGTCGTTGCCCATCGAGCCGATCGCTTCCTCGCCGTTAGCGGCCATCGGCGCGATCAGGAACTTGATGTCTTCCTGGGTGAAACCAAAGGCCTGCTGGCGGTCCAGAAGCGGGGTCGCCTTCTCGGTGGCGGTGGCCGGCTCGCCGCCGCCCCTGACATCGTCGAGCTTGATGCGCAGGTTCTCGATCCACTGCTTGTAGGGCTTGGCGTTGGCCAGGTTGGCCTTGAGCTCCTCGTCGTCGACCATGCGCCCCTGCTCCAGGTCGATCAGGAACATCTTGCCCGGCTGCAGCCGCCACTTGCGCACGATCCGGCTCTCAGGCACCGGCAGCACGCCCGACTCGGAGGCCATGATGACCAGATCGTCGTCGGTGATGCAATAGCGCGACGGGCGCAACCCGTTGCGGTCCAGCGTGGCGCCGATCTGGCGGCCATCGGTGAAGACGATCGAGGCTGGGCCATCCCAGGGTTCGAGCATCGCGGCGTGGTACTCGTAGAAGGCCTTGCGCCGCTCGTCCATCGTGGTGTGCTGCTCCCACGGCTCGGGAATCATCATCATCACGGCCTGGCTGATCGGGTAGCCCGCCATGGTCAGCAGTTCCAGGCAGTTGTCGAAGGTCGCGGTGTCGGACTGGCCCGGAAAGGTGATCGGGTACAGCTTGTGCAGGTCGGCGCCCAGCACCGGGGACGACATCACGCCTTCGCGCGCGCGCATCCAGTTGAAGTTGCCCTTGACGGTGTTGATCTCGCCGTTGT
>JBMOJJ010000434.1:0-2719 GCA_049315845.1 Rhodoferax sp. | reverse complement strand
CCCGGTGGTCAAGCAGGCGACCAAGGGCGACCCGCGGATCACGCCGTTCGGCGCGTTCATCCGCAAGACCTCGCTGGACGAACTGCCGCAGTTCATCAACGTGCTGCAGGGCCGCATGAGCATCGTCGGGCCGCGCCCCCATGCCGTTGCGCACAACGAACTCTATCGCAAGCTCATCAAGGGCTATATGGTGCGGCACAAGGTCAAACCCGGCATCACGGGCTGGGCCCAGGTCAATGGCTACCGGGGAGAAACCAACACCCTTGACAAGATGCAGGGCCGCGTTGACTACGACCTTGACTACCTGCGCAACTGGTCGCTGCAGTTGGATCTGCTCATTATTTTCAAAACCGTCCGACTGCTGTTCAAAGACCAGAAAGCCTACTGAGCATGTTGATGCGGCGTCGCTCCTGGCTGATTGCAGGCCTGCTCTTGATATGCGGCTTAGGGGCCGTCTGGGCGCAAAGCGACGTCACCTCCAAGTTCAAAGTCGAGTCATCGTTGCGCTTCGACAACAATCTTTTTCGGCTGCCGCCTGACGCCGATACCGAAGCCTTGATCGGCAAACCCAGTGCGGCCGAGAGAATTGACATCAATTCACTGAACCTGAACTTCAGCAGCACGCTGAGCCTGCAGAAGTTCGAGGTCGCCATCAACCTGGTCAACTACCGCTACCAGAATTTCGACTACCTCAGTTATCCTGCACGCAATTACAACGCTGTCTGGCACTGGGCCCTGACACCACGCCTGCATGGCAATTTGGGCAGCCAGCGCCAGGAAACGCAAAACAACTTCGCCGACACGCCGGGCCGCTACCAGCAGAATCTTCGTGTCAACAACAACACCCGATTTGACACTGCTCTTGAGCCCGGTGGCGGTTGGAGCGTGCTGGCAGGCGTTTCGCAATCAACGCAAACCAATCAACTTGCCGTGACCGCAGACGCAGACTACGAAGACAAATCTGTCGACCTGGGCTTCAGCTATGTTCTTGGCTCGGGCAATACCATCGGCTATACGCGCAGGAAGGTCGAGGGCAGGTACCTTCACCACCTGCTGGCCTCGGGCTTGTACGACGAGGGTTTCCAGCAGATCGACAACGAGATCAAACTGCACTGGCTCATCACCGGCAAGAGCGCGCTAGACCTTAAGGCAACCCACATCAGCCGCACCCACCCGCAGTATGCCGATGGCGACTACAGCGGCGTCAATGCAAGCGCCAATTTCAGCTGGACCATCAGCGGCAAATCAGCGTTAACTGCAAGCTGGACACGAGAGCTTGCCAGCTACCAGACCCTTTATTCGAGCTACAGCCTGACCGATCGCTATTCGCTCGGCCAGTTTTGGCAAATCAGCCCCAAGTTGCTGCTGCGCGCGCGTTACGAACTGGCGAGAACAGAGTATCTGGGCGCGCCCTTCGGCCTGATTGCGACGCCGCGCAGCGACTCAAGCACCGACGCCAGCATCAGTTTTGACTGGCAACCGAACCAGTACATTACCATCAGCACTTCGCTGGAAAATGCCACGCGCAAGTCGAACTATGCAGTGCTCGACTATGAGAGCAAAATGGCAACCGTTTCCGCTCAGTTCAGTTATTAATTTCAAGGCACCATGACACCTTCATCCATTTTTTTCGCCAGACCCCGTTTGATGCGCGCTGGTCTGGCTGTGGCCTTGACAATCGGCCTGACGGCCTGCGGCAACAAAGACGACAAGAAGGCCGCGACACAGGTCGCCGCCAAGGTGGGCTCTGAAGAGATCTCGGTGCATCAGATCAACCAGGTCTTGAGCCGCACCAATACCGCGAGTGCCTCGCCCCAGGCAGCACAGGCGATGGCCCGCGAAGTGCTTGAAAAACTCATTGACCAACAGCTTGCGGTGGAACAGGCGACTGAAGACAAGCTGCACCGATCACCTGAGGTGGTGGCCCAGATCGAGGCGTCCAAGCGTGACATCCTGGCACGCGCCTATATGCAAAAAATTGCCGGTACCGTGCCCAAGCCCAGCACGGCAGAAGTCAAGAAGTACTACACAGAGCACCCCCAGCTGTTTTCAGAGCGCCGCATTTTCAACGTGCAGGAAATCGTGGTGGCATCGGCGCCGGGGCTGGCCGAGCAGATGCGCAGCTTTGCCGCCTCCGGCAAGCCGATCGTGGAGGTGGCGAACTGGCTAAAGAGCAAAGACATCAAGTTCGACGGCGGCAGTGCAACCCGCGCCGCCGAGCAGATTCCGCTAGAGCGACTGCCGCAGATCCACGCCCTCAAAGACGGTCAGAGCATGGTCATGGAAAGCCCTCAGTCCATCACCTTGCTGCGAATAGCATCGTCGCAATCGTCCCCGGTGGCCGAAGCCGCCGCCCTGCCGCGCATCGAGCAGTTTCTGACCAACCAGCGCGCCAGCGAGGCGGTAGCCGCCAACATCAAGCAGTTGCGCTCTGCTGCCAAGATCAGCTACATGGGTGAATTTGCGAAGACCGATGCGGGTGCCACTCCCGCACCCGCCGTTATGCCGGCTTCCGCCGCCAGCCCCGCAGCCACAGACAACAAGTCCGCCATCGAAAAAGGTGTGGCCGGGCTCAAGTAAGACCGCATACTCAAATACCGCCCTATAGTCCAATTTTCATCCACGCCTCATGCCCATGACACAGAGACTGTTTCGCATTCAACATTTGCTGATTGGCGCCTTGCTGGCACTATTTGCCATCGGCGTTCAAGCCCAGACT
>JBMOJJ010000433.1:0-2720 GCA_049315845.1 Rhodoferax sp. | reverse complement strand
TGATCAACATGCTGCAGAGTCTGCGCAAGGAGTTTCCGGCTGATTTTGCGGCCTGTGTCTTTGATGCCAAGGGGCCTACGTTTCGCGATGACCTGTACCCCCAGTACAAGGCGCACCGCTCGCCGATGCCGGATGATTTACGCGCCCAGATTGAACCGATTCACGAGGTGGTTCGGCTGATGGGATGGAAAGTGCTGGATGTTCCCGGCGTGGAGGCCGACGATGTGATCGGCACGCTGGCGCAGATAGCGGCCAGGCAGGGCATCGAGGTGATCGTGAGCAGCGGCGACAAGGACCTGGCGCAGTTGGTTGATGCCCACATCACCATCATCGACACCATGAACGGCAAGCGGCGCGACGTGGCCGGCGTCGAGGCCGAGTTTGGCGTGCCGCCGCGCTTGATGGTCGATTTCCAGACGCTGGTCGGCGACGTGATCGATAACGTGCCGGGCGTGCCCAAGGTCGGCCCCAAGACAGCGGCCAAGTGGCTGCAGCAATATGGCTCGCTGCAGGGCGTGCTTGCCAACGCAGCCGGCATCGCAGGCGCGGTCGGGGAAAGCCTGAAGAAGTCGATCGACTGGCTGCCGACCGCTAGCCAGTTGCTGACCATCAAGACCGATTGCGACCTCAATGGTTGGGTCAGCGGCTTGCCGGCTCTCGATTCGATAGCAGTTGGCAGCATGGATACCGATGCGCTGGCCGTTTTCTATGAGAAATACGGGTTCAAGGGGCTGGCCAGAGCGATCGCGGCGAGCAAGCCGCAGCGCGAGCCTGACCTGTTCGATCCGCCCTCCGGACCCGTCACGACGACCCTGTCCAGCGTGACCGCAGTGTCGTATGAGACCATCATGACCTGGGGCGGGTTCGAGCGCTGGTTGGAGAAGCTGCAGGCCGCCGATCTTGTGGCGATTGACACCGAGACCACGTCGCTGGACGAGATGCGCGCCGAGATTGTGGGCATCAGCGTCAGCGTCACGCCCGGCGAGGCGGCCTACATCCCGCTGGCGCACCGCTACCCCGACGCGCCCGCGCAATTGCCGCGCGATGAGGTGCTGGCCCGGCTCAAGCCCTGGCTGCAGGATGGCGGCAAGAAGAAGCTGGGGCAACACATCAAGTACGACCGCCATGTGTTCGCCAATCATCAGATCGAGGTGCAGGGCTACGCTCACGACACCATGCTGCAGAGTTACGTGCTGGAGGTTCACAAGCCGCATGGGCTGGCCAGCCTGGCAGAGCGCCACCTTGGGCGCAGCGGCCTCAGTTTTGAGGACTTGTGCGGCAAGGGTGCCCATCAGATCTGCTTTGACCAGGTCGAAGTTGACAAGGCGGCCCGCTACTCCTGTGAAGATTCGGACATGACGCTGGATGTCCACCTGAGCTTGTGGCCGCAATTGCAGGCGGATGAAAAGTTGCGCTTTGTCTACGAGCTGGAAATCGCCAGCAGCGAGACGCTGTACCGGATCGAGCGCAACGGCGTCATGATCGACGCGGCGACCCTGGCCGAGCAGAGCCATGAACTGGGGGGCCGCATTGTGCAGTTGGAAAGGCAAGCGCACGAGCTGGCCGGACAGCCGTTCAACTTGAGCAGTCCGAAGCAGATCGGCGAGATCTTTTTCACCAAGCTGGGCCTGCCGGTGGTCAAGAAGACGGCGACCGGCGCGCCCAGCACCGACGAGGAAGTGCTGGAAAAGCTGGCCGAGGACTATCCGTTGCCGGCCAAGATCCTGGAACACCGCGGACTGGCGAAATTGAAGGGCACCTACACCGACAAGCTGGCCCAGCTGGCGCACCCGCGCACCGGGCGGGTGCACACCCACTACGCGCAGGCGGTGGCGGTCACCGGGCGCCTGTCCAGCAACGACCCCAATCTGCAGAACATTCCGATCCGCACCGCCGAGGGCCGGCGGGTGCGCGAGGCCTTTGTCGCGCCGGCAGGCTGCATGATCGCCAGCGCCGACTACAGCCAGATCGAGCTGCGCATCATGGCGCACATCAGCGGCGATAGCGCGCTGCTGCTGGCCTTTCGCGACGGCATGGATGTGCACCGAGCGACCGCCGCCGAGATCTTCGGCGTCACGACTGCGCAGGTCACGAGCGAGCAGCGCCGTTACGCCAAAGTCATCAACTTCGGGCTGATCTACGGCATGAGCGCCTACGGCCTGGCGCGCGCGCTGAACATCGACAACACGGCCGCCAAGAACTACATCGAACGCTATTTTGACCGCTACCCAGGCGTCAGGCTGTACATGGAACACACCCGCCAGTCGGCCAAGAGCAAGGGCTATGTGGAGACCGTGTTTGGCCGCCGCCTGTACCTGCCGGAAATCAATTCCCCGAACGGGCCGCGGCGCAGCGGCGCCGAGCGCGCGGCCATCAATGCGCCGATGCAGGGCACGGCGGCTGATCTGATCAAGCTCAGCATGGTGAAGGTGCAGCAGGTTCTCGACAGTGAAAAACGGGCGACCCGGATGATCATGCAGGTGCACGACGAACTGGTGTTCGAGGTGCCCGAGCCTGAAATAGCCTGGGTCAGACACGAAATCCCGCGTCTGATGGCCGGCGTTGCCGATCTCAAGGTGCCCCTGCTGGCCGAGGTCGGCGTCGGTCCCAACTGGGACAAAGCCCACTGACCGCAGTCCACAGTCTTCTTGCTGTTATACTGCGCCCCTCAGCGGCTGTAGCTCAGTTGGATAGAGTACTTGGCTACGAACCAAGGGGTC
>JBMOJJ010000432.1:0-2721 GCA_049315845.1 Rhodoferax sp. | reverse complement strand
AAGGCCGTGAGCATCGGGGCGTCGGCATAGGCACCGGTGTTGCTTATCACCGTGATTTCATGAGTCTTGCGTTCAACCAGCGCAGCTGTCGCCGGAAATTCATCCTGCAACAGGATGCGTTGTCCACGGTCGAAGCCGAAGGTTTTGGACGAATCGGGATGAATCAGAAAGTCGCCTTGCTGGTTGGCAAGAAAAAGGCGAAAAGTTCTAGGCAGATCGGACGCCAATGAGTCGAAGGCGTTCTTCAGGTCGAGGTTGATGACGATCACGCCGATGGTACGGTTGTCGGCGTCGACCACCGGTGTGGCGAAGATCGCAGTCGGCTGGTTCAGGCCGGCATGGGCACCACGTTCGTGATTGATGACAATCGGCGACGAATAGGTGCTGCCACGCAGCATTTTCAAGGCATCGGATACGTAGGGGAAATAGCCTTTCTCCTGCAGGTTGTCGCCTGAGACGCGCACAGGCCCTGACTTGTCACGGTCCACTCGAACCTTTTCCAGGCCATATTCGTTGGCTGAGATCAGGCGTATTTGCAAATAGGCTGGCTTGTTGACGATCAGTAATTCAAACAGCGTGGCCAATGTGTTTTCGGCGTCTGGTTTTTCCTGTTGTAGAAATTCGTGGCTTGCCGGGTGATTGGCCAGCAGACTTAGGTCCCTGATGATGTCCAGGTGCAGCGAGTCAATGCGCTGGTCGATCATTTTCGCGGTAGAAGACAATTCATCCTCGGCATCTTGTACCAACAGGTCGTGACTGGCGCGGTATACATAAAGCCCGGTCAGACCCGCGGTCAGGCAGCCAGCCAGGGCCAGCACCCAGCTCAGACGTGCTGCGAAACCGAATTTCATGGCGCCAGTACCTTGCTGGCGCGGTCACCCGAGACGATGCGCTCCCACAATTGTTCCCGGCGTGTCACGTTTTCCACCGGCTCGAGCCATCGGATGCGGTCATTGCTGGTCAGATACGGTGAGGGCGAAGTCGTGTTTGCCAGGCCCTGGCGCTCCAGCAACGCCCGGCCGGGTTGCGGGCCGAGCATGTAGTCGATCCATTGGTGGGCTAGTCTGTTGTCATGGGCTCGGGCGGTGATGGCCCAGCAATCCAGCCAGGCCAGCGCGCCTTCCTTGGGGATGACGTAGCCGACGTCGATGCCGGCGGCTTTGAGCAACTTGACCTGCTGGGAGCCATAGTTGGCAAACATCAGCGCGGCGAACTTGTGTTTGAACAGCTCGGCTGACTCATCCGGTTGCTTGTAGAAACCACTGGCGTTGCGCCGCAAGGCGATAAGGCGGTCGACTGCTGCCGACCATTGCTTGTCCTGCAACTGGAACGGGTTGCTGTTGCCCAATACCTGGGCCGCCAGCGAGAAATTGTGGGTGCCGCCGTTGTACAACAAAACCTTGCCTTGGTAGCGGGGGTCCCACAAGACTGAAATCGACGTTGGCGGGGCGCTCATTTGTGCCCGGTCGTAGATCAGTCCCATCTCGGAATAGGTGTAGGGCACGGCATAGCGTTTTCCCGCGTGGACCAGGCCAGGAATCTTGTCGGCGTCACGAAAGATCGCTTGTTGCTTGGCAATGTTGGGGGCGGCGGCGGCGTTGATCGGTGCCACCAGGTTCCCGGCGATGAAACGCTGCAGTTCGGCGGTGTTGACGGCGAAGACGTCGAAGTCCTGGGCACCGTTCTGGTTGATCCTTTGCCAGAGGGCCTCGTCGGTGTCGATGAACGTCACCTCAACACGGCTGCCGGTGCGCTGCTCGAAGACCTTGACCAGATCGGCGTCCGCGTAGCCCGGCCACGCCAGCACTCGCAGCGTATTGGGCGCCGCTGTAGCTGAAACGCCGATGCCAGCACATGTCATCGCCAGTAGCGATGCGAATAGCCAATGTCGGCGATCTTGAGTCACTTCTCTAATGCTATTCTCTGTAAACCTGATGATGCGCATGGCAAGATGTTTGCCTCGAAGCGATTACATCACATCGTAGATTTCAATGTTTCAGAGGCATTCGGTTTCGTTGGAAAACTGAACCTTCACTCTCTGGCCTGGTCGGACTCTTTGGGCACTTTTGTTCACAACCAACCCTGGCGGTTGACTCGCGGCGAATTGAGCTTGCCGAAAGCTGCCTCTTGCGGGTACATGATAGCGCTGCGATGCTGGTTCACAACATCCTCTGAACCTGCAGTTCATGCATGGCTGTCGGCTTCGGAGCTCCATGAACGGCGGCTGACCGGCACGTCAAATCATGCAATGGGGTTGCTGCACAGCGTCAATCCGGCAACGCCTATGTGCTTGGCTTCCCGCGGCGTGTTGGGGTCGAGCGCCGGAATTTATCCCATCCGGCGGGTTGGTAGATCCCGACAATGCTCAGCCGACGCGGGCAAAGTCGGGCGCGCGGCGTTCGCCAAAGGCCGCGATGCCTTCACGGGCAGCTGCTGTGCAGGCGCTGTCGCCAAAGGCGAGGTAGCCGATCTCCAGCGCTGCCGCCAGGGTCGGCGCCTGCGCCGCCTGTTGTACGGCCCGTTCGAGCAAGGTGAGCGTGGTCGGACTCAAGGCCATGCCAGTGGCCGCTTTGGCCTCCATGGGCTCGAAAGTGGGCACGGTGACTGGCACATCGGCAATGCGACCATGCCCTTGCGCCAGGGCTTGTACGCGTGCTACAGCCAGGGTGATCAGTTCGGAAGAATCTTTCGCCAGCGCATCCACCACACCGAGCGCCAGGG
>JBMOJJ010000431.1:0-2735 GCA_049315845.1 Rhodoferax sp. | reverse complement strand
CCAGCAAAATCAACGAGTTGCAAATTCTGCGGGTGAATGGGTTTTTTGTACAGGCCTACAGCTTGACTTCCAGCCGAAGCTGCAGGCTGCGCCAGGACGGCGAGCTGCCGGTCACGCTTTCACGCAGCGCCTGGCCGGCCGTGTTGACGGACTCCAGCGTGTTGCTGGTCACATAGTCGCGCGCCGCCAGGTTGCCCAGGGAGACGCGCAACTGGCTGGCCGGGCCCAGGCTCCACAGCGCATAGGCGTCGACGACCAGCTTGACGCCCTGCACGACGCGCTGGTCGTCGCTCAGGCGCGTGGTGTAGCCGGGCGTCCAGTTCAGGTTGCCGCCAAAAGTCAGCGGCAGCTCGCGCAGCCGGTAGTCGGCGCCCAGATTGGCGGTGCCGTCGGGCTGCTGCGAAAGCCGGTTGTCGGGCGCGGGCACGCCGGCGACGCGCGAGCTGAACAGGCTGAGGTTGGCGCGCAGGTCGATCCGCGGCGCGTCCGGCCACAAGTCGCTGACGCGGAATCGGGCTTCCAGCTCCAGCCCCTGGGTGACCGCGTTGCCGATGTTCTGCAGGCGCGCGACCCAGCGCGGCGAATCGGCCCAGGAGACCGTCTCCAGCGTGGTCTGGCTGCGCATCAGGTTATTGATGTGCCGGTAGAACAGGTTCGCGCTGAGCATGCCGCTGCCCGGCAGATAGCGCTCCAGCGCCAGGTCCAGGCCGCCGGCCAGTTCTGGCTTCAGGGTCGGGTTGCCGGCGCGGTCCGGGTGCAGTTCGTCATTCGGGCCGCGCCCCGGTACCTGCTGTTGAGGGTCGGGCGCGCGATCAGGTCCTGCAGATTGGGGGAGCGGTAGCTGCGCGTCAGGCTGGCACGCAGCTGATCGCGGCTTTGCGGATCGAACTTCCAGACCGCGTGCAGCAGCGGCGTCCAGACGCTGCTGCGGTTGCTGACATCGGGCGCGTTGGCCGACGCGCTGCCCTGCGTGCCTATGCCTTCCCAGCGCAGGCCCGCATGCGCGGCCAGTTGCGGCGTGAGCGCCCATTCGTCCTGCGCGTACAGGGCCGTGCGCAGGCTGGCCGCAGACAGATTGCCATCGAACTCGGTCAGCGGCGACTCGCCGTCCTGCAGCGTGCTGGCGGTCTCGCGGCGACGCCCGGTCTGCAGCTCGGCGCCGCTGACCAGATTGTGGTCATTGGCCAGCGTGCGGGTCAGCTTGGCGCTGGCACTGAAGCTCTGATCGTGCTGCTCGGAGCGGTTGTCCGATTGCGCCACGGGTCCCGCGCCGACGTATTGGCGCTGGGAAGAATTGTTCCAGTCACTCTGCCCCAGGCTGGCGCGCAGCAGCCAGTTGCCGCCATCGGCAAGCCGGTGCGTCCACTGCGCGCCCAGCCGCAGGCTGCTGAAACGGTTGCCGCTCGACACCGTGCTGCTGTCGTAGGGCGCGCTGCCGCCGCTCTGGGTCAGCGTGCTGGCGCCGACGCCGCTGTTTTGCGAAAGCACCAGCATCGGATTGAGCACCAGCGTGTCGCCCTGCTCGCTGCGCCATTGCAGCCGGGCGTTGGCCTGCAGGCCATCGCGCGTGCCGCTGGACTGGATGCGCTCGCTCTGCTCGACCCGCTCGCCGCTGGCCAGGTTCTCCATCGTGGTCTGGCTGGCGCTGTCGTTGCTGCGCTCACCGTGCTGGGCTGACAGCGACACGTTGTAGATCCAGTCGCCGGCCGCCTCGTTGCGGGTCCAGGATGCGCCCGGCTGCGTGTGGCCGTTCTCGAAACCGATCCCGGCCTTGAGGTCGTTGACCCGCTTGCTGTAGCCGCCGCGCGTGACGATGTTGACGGTGCCGCCAATCGCGCGGGCACCGGTCTCGGCGGTCGGCGCGCGCAGGATCTCGATGCGCTCGATTTGCTCGGGCGAGAGCTCGTCGAGCGAAAAACCGCGCGGCGCGCGCTCGCCGTCGATCAGGATCTGCGTGTAGCCGCCGCCCAGGCCGCGCATGCGCGGTGCGCCGCCGCGCCCGGGGCGCCCCGGCATCGTGACCCCCGGCAGGCGCTTGAGCAGCTCGCCCATTGTGCTGTCGCCAAAGCGCTCGATCTCTTCGCGCCCGATGATGATCTTGCTGGCGGTCGACTGGCGCCGCGATTCGGTCTCATTCAGCGCGGCGCCGGTGATGGTGACGGGCTTGAGTTCGCCGGCGTTGCGCCCAGGCGTGGCGCGGGCCGCCGGGTCGCCATTGCCTGCGCCATCCGGTCTCGCAACGGGTTCCAGCTGATCCTGTGCAGAAACCGGATCATGCTGGTTGGCCTGTGCTTGTGCCGCGCCGGCTGTGGCGAGCAACCACAGACCAAGCAACAGGCTCGGTAGCGGCGGTGTTGTGGGGCTGTCAAAACGGAGCGCGCAAAACATCGGCCCGATTGTCCTGGGTTTGTGTCAAGGCAAAAGACATTGAGCTGTCCGCCATGTTCGATATTCTTCCCGGCATCCGTCAGCGACTCGGTGTGATCCGGTGCGCATGAGGACTGGACGGACCAATACGCTTTGATATATATCAAGAAGTAGTAGCAAAACCGCTCCACTCTAGTAGTTACCGCATTGTGTGGCGCTCGCTTCTTCGGTAGTCTGGCAGTACATATCTTTCAGGAGTGATGCGATGAAGCGTTTACTGGTTCTAGCCGCCGCAGTAACGGCGATGTTTGCAAATGCCCAGAGTTTTCCGGGCAGCAAGCCGATCACCTTCGTGGTTCCGTTTGCTG
>JBMOJJ010000091.1:0-12261 GCA_049315845.1 Rhodoferax sp. | reverse complement strand
GCGACAGGGTCGGGCCCACCAGCTGGCCGCCCAGCAGCACGCCCAGGATGATGGAAGCGATGGTCAGCCCCTCGATCCAGCCATTGGCCTTGACCAGCTGGGAGGCCGGCAGCAGTTCGGTCAGAATGCCGTATTTGGCGGGCGAATAGGCCGCCGCACCGAGCCCGACAATGGCGTACGCCATCAGCGGATGGGTGCCGAACAGCATCATCAGACACCCCACCACCTTGATGAAGTTGCTGATCAGCATGACCCGACTCTTGGGCATCGAGTCGGCAAAAGCGCCGACAAAGGGCGCGAGAATCACGTAAAAGAGGGCGAACATGGGCACCAGCGCGGCCTGCTGCCACTCGTGCGCCTTGCCGGTTCTGAGCAGTTGGACTGCTGCGACGAACAGCGCGTTGTCGGCCAGCGAGCTGAAGAACTGCGCCGACATGATGATAAAAAAACCGCGTTTCATGGTCTGCAGGGGAGCATCAGCATGACTGACGCGATCTATTTTTTAAGTGTCTCCAACGATGCCGGGTTATAGCACGTCTGTGAACTGTCAAAATCAGCGCTCCTGTCCATCACGCCAATGCCATGCCCCGCCCGATACTTGCCACCATTCACAGCGCAGCCCTTCGACACAATCTTGCGCGCGTTCGGGCCAGTGCGCCGGACGCCAGGGCGTGGGCCATCGTCAAGGCCAATGCCTACGGCCATGGCATCGAGCGCGCCTATCCAGGATTGCGCGGCGCCGACGGTTTTGCGCTGCTCGATCTCGACGAAGCCGAGCGAGTGCGCCGGCTGGGCTGGCGCGGCCCGATCCTGTTGCTCGAAGGCGTCTTCGAGCTGCGCGACCTCGAGCTCTGTTCGCGCCTTGAGCTCTGGCACACGGTGCACTGCATCGAGCAGATCAACATGCTGGCGGCGCACAAGACCAAGGTGCCGCACCGGGTCTTCCTGAAGATGAATTCCGGCATGAACCGGCTCGGCTTCACGCCTGAGCGTTACCGCGCGGCGTGGACGCGCCTGCACGCGCTGCCGCAGGTCGATGAAATTTCACTGATGACGCATTTCAGCGATGCCGACGGCCCAGCCGGCATCACGTCCCAGATGACGGTCTTTGCGGCCGTCACCGGCGATCTGCCGGGCGAGCGCTCGCTGAGCAACAGCGCCGCCGCCCTGCGCCACAGCGTACCCGGATCCGACTGGATTCGCCCCGGTATTGCCGTCTACGGCAGCGCGCCGGATTTTCCGCAGCACAGCGCCGCCGACTGGGGCTTGCTGCCGGCCATGACGCTGGCGACAAGAATCATCGCAACCCAGCAGCTGGCGCCGGGCGACAGCGTAGGCTACGGCTCGACCTTTGTCGCCGACCAGGCGATGCGGATCGGCGTGGCCGCCTGTGGCTATGCGGATGGCTACCCCCGTGTCTGTCCGAGCGGCACGCCAGTACTGGTCAACGGCGTGCGCACGCGCACTGTCGGGCGCGTCAGCATGGACATGCTGGCGGTCGACCTGACTGCGCTGCCCGAGGCCGGCTTTGGCAGCGAGGTCACGCTGTGGGGTCGCAGCGCCGATCGCGCCATCCTGAGCATTGACGAGGTGGCTCACTGCGCCGGGACGGTCGGCTACGAGTTGATGTGCGCGCTGGCAGCCAGGGTGCCGGTGCTGGTTGAGGATTGATCTGTGGCGCTGCGTGGCCGGTCTGTCGGTCAGGGCAATTGACCCAGGTGCGCCTGGGCGGCGCTGGCCAGCTTTTCGTCGAAGGTGGCTAGAGGGCACTTGAGTTCAGCGGCGAGCCAAAGATAAGACGCATCGTAAGCACTTAGCTGGTAGCGGATGGCGAGTTCCAATACCTCGGCTGGACGAACCTCAAACAGTTCTATGTTCATGGCGGCGTAAAGCGCCAAACCGTCCGTTGCGACGTTGGTAAATCCTTTGCGGTGCTTTTTCAGTGCCACATTGGTGATTTCGAGTTGAAGCAGGTAGGGTGCCTGCAGGCTCCATCCCGCAATCCTCTGCGAAGCCTCGGTGCGCCATTCTTCTTGAAACACCAGTCCGGCCAGCGTACTGCAGTCCACCACAAGGGGCCGCCTTACCAGGTACTGGACTGGCGGCTCGGCCACAAACAGGGCGCGCGCTGCGCTGCTCATCGTGAATCACGGTCTTCACGGATGATGTCCACGCCCAATGGCGCTCCGCGAACCGGTTCAGGGTATTTCTCCTTCATCTCTGCCACCACCTGTTCCACGGTTTTCCATCCCTGACGCCTGATGGGATATCCAAAGCGGTCAAATCCGACAATGGGAAGTCTGGCGGTCTCGCTTAAGCTGATGGACTGAGGCTGAGAGTTGACGCCGGGCTCCTGAACAGCCGCCTCAATGATGGCCATCAGTTCGCCTTGCAGCGAGCGGTGGTTGCGTGCCGCGCGTTGACGCAGGGCTTGGGCCCAGGCTTCGGGGACGTCTTTGACTGAAATATTAGGCATAGTGGATCCAAAATGGCCATTGAATCCATTTTGGATCCATTCAAGTACAACGTCAAGCCTTGATCTTCGCCCTCATCAAGCGCCGGTAAAACCATTGCTTACCCCCCTCCACCGCCAGAAGATAGCAGATCAGCAGCACGCTCAACAGGCCGAAAAACGACCACGGCAAAGGAGTGAAACCCAGATAGGGCGCCAACGCCGTGAAGGGCAGCAGCATCGCGGTCAGCACCACCGCCAGCGAAGTCAGGACCAACCAGCGGTTCGGATGACTGCGCAAGGGGTTGCGGCGCGTGCGTATGACGAAGATCACCAGCACCTGGGTGGCGATCGACTCGACGAACCAGCCGGTGTGAAACAGCGACTCGTGCGCGTCGAACAAGCGGATCAGCAGGTAGAAGGTCAGAAAATCGAACAGCGAGCTGATCGGACCGATGGTCAGCATGAAGTTGCGGATGAACCCCATGTCCCAGCGTTTGGGCTGCGCCAGATCTTCCTCGTCCACATGGTCCAGCGGCAGTGTGATTTCCGAGAAATCGTAGAGCAGGTTGTTGAGCAGGATCTGCAGCGGCAGCATCGGCAGAAAGGGCAGGAACAGCGTGGCCGCCGCCATGCTGAACATATTGCCGAAGTTGGAGCTGGTCGCCATCATGATGTACTTCATCACGTTGCCGAAGGTGCGCCGTCCCTCCAGGATGCCCTGGTGCAGCACCATCAGGTTCTTTTCCAGCAGGATCATCGCGGCCGCCTGCTTGGCGACGTCGACCGCGCCCTCGACCGAAATGCCCACATCGGCGGTGTGCAGCGAGGGCGCGTCATTGATGCCGTCACCCAGATAGCCGACCACATGACCCCGCGCCTTGAGCGCCAGCATGATCCGGTTTTTCTGCGACGGGTTGACGCGGCAGAACAGGTTCACGCCATCCACCCGGGCCCGCAGCGCGTCGTCGTTCAGGGCCGCCACCTCGGTGCCGGTCAGGACGCCCTCGATCGCCACGCCGAGCTCGGTACAGACATGTCGCGTCACCAGTTCGTTGTCCCCGGTCACGATCTTCACCGCCACGCCGCTGGCCGCCATCGCTCTGAGCGCATCGCCGGCGCTGGCCTTGGGCGGGTCCAGGAAAGCCGCAAAGCCGGCAAACACCAGCTCGCTTTCGTCGGACAGCACCGCATGCGGATGGTCCGGCGCCACATCGCGCCAGGCAATGCCGAGCACGCGAAAACCGTCACGCCCCAGGCTGTCGAACAGCGCGTCAATGCGCTTGCGCGCCGGCGTGTCGAGCGGCACGCTGGCGCCGGCGCCGTCCTGGTACTGCGTGCACAGGCGCAACACGTCCTCCGGGGCGCCCTTGAGCACCAGGCGGCGCGCATTTTCACGCTGCAGCAGCACCGAGACGCGGCGCCGCTCGAAGTCGAACGGCACCTCGTCGATCTTGCTCCAGAGCGACACATCGATCTCCTCGTGCGCCAGGATCGCGTCATCGAGCGTACTCTTCAGGCCGCTCTCGAAGTAGCTGTTCAGGTAGGCCAGTTCCAGCACCTGCGGCTTGTCCTGCCCGCCGGCGTCCACATGGCGCTCGAGCCGGATCCTCGCTTCGGTCAGCGTGCCGGTCTTGTCGGTGCACAGCACATCCATCGCGCCCATGTCCTGGATCGCGCTGGGGCGCTTCACAATCACCTTCAGCGCCGCCATGCGCAGCGCGCCGCTGGTGAGCGTCACCGACACCACCATCGGCAGCAACTCCGGCGTCAGACCGACCGCCAGCGCCACGGCGAACAGGAACGACTCCAGCAGCGGCCGATCAAACGCCACATTGACCAGCAGCGTGAACAGCACCAGCAGCACGGTGAGCCGCATGATCAGCATGCCAAAGCGCCGGGTGCCGATCTCGAACGCCGTCGGCGGCGCCTGCTCGGCCAGATTGAGCGCGATCTGTCCCAGCGCGGTGCTGCTGCCGGTGCGCCCGATCAGAACCCGCGCCGAGCCGCTGACGACCGAGCTGCCCATGAAGACGCTGTCGGCGCCTTCAAGCGCCCAGCTCTGCGCGGCATCCGCCGGCGCATCGGCGCCGCCCGCCACGGCGACTTTCTTTTCCACCGGAAAGGGCTCTCCGGTGAGCTGCGCCTGATTGACAAAGAAGTCTCTGGCCTGCAGCAGCCGGGCGTCGGCGGGCACCAGATTGCCGGCTGACAGCAGCACCACGTCACCGGGAACCAGTTCCGTGACCGGCAGTTCGCGCGCCGCGCCGTCTCTCAGTACGGTGGCTGTTACCGCCACCTGCAGGGCCAGCTTTTCTGCTGCGCGCCCGGCCCGATAGGCCTGCACAAAGTCGAGCGTCACGCTGACCAGCACGATCAGCCCGATGATCAAGGCACCGGTCAGGTCCCCGGTCAGCGCCGAAATGCCGCTGGCCCCCAGCAGCACCAGCACAAGGGGGTTGCGAAAATGTGCGAGAAATTGCAGCAGCACCGAGCGCTGCGTCGCCGGCACCAGACGATTCGCACCCGACTGGCGCAGCCGTGCGGCCGCCTCGGCGCTGGTCAGGCCGTTCAATACAGCCCCCTGACCCGGGCCTGCAAGCGCGACAGGCCCAGCAGCGCGTCGGTGAATGGCGTCGCCACGCCGGTCAGCGCGCCAAGCTCTTTCACCACGCTCACCAGCGCGTCGATCTCGACCGGCTTGCCCGCCTCCATGTCCTGCAGCATCGAGGTCTTGAAAGCGCCCAGCTTGCGGGTCACCGCGTGGCGGTCTTCAGGTTGCTGCTCGATGTCGATGCCGATGCGCAGGCCGATTTCCCTGGCCTCCAGCATCACGCTGGTGGCAAAGCCGCGCACCAGTTCGTCGCCCATGATCAGGTCCGTGGTGGCGCCGGTCAGCGCGCTGATCGGGTTCACGGTCATGTTGCCCCACAGCTTGAACCAGATGTCTTTCTGGATCTGCCCGGAAACGCTCGCATCGAAGCCGGCGCCGCGCAGCAGATCGGCCAGCTGCGCCACGCGGGCGCTAGGTTCGCCCGAAGGCTCGCCAATGATCAGCTTGTTGCCAAAGTGGTGGCTGACGCGGCCGGCCTGCGCCGCGCAGCTGGCGTGCACGACGCAGCCGACCAGGCTGGCTACAGGAATGGCGTCGCCAATCTGGCCGCTGGGATCGACTGCGCTGAGCCGGCGGCCGGCAAATTGATGGCCAAAGCCCTGAAAGAACCACCAGGGAACGCCGTTCATCGCGCTCAGCACGACCGTGGCCGGACCGATCAGCGGGCCAATGCGGCGCGCCACCTCCAGCAGCGCGGGCGCCTTGACCGCGATCACCACAAGATCCTGCGCGCCGAGCTCGGCCGGTCGGTCGCTGGCCCGCACCGGGTAAGCGCTGTCGCGTCCGTCCTCAAGCAGCCGCAAACCGTGCCGGCCAAGCGCATAGAGGGTGTCGCCGCGCGCGACCACGCTGACCTGGCAGCCCGCGCCGGCCAGGCGGGCCCCGATCCAGCCGCCGACCGCGCCAGCGCCGTAAATGCACACCTTGTTGAAGCAGGGTTCCGCCATGATGGCTCTATTTTGCGCTCCCGATCGGCAAAGCATGCACCCTAGAATCAAGCCCCTGTGAACTTCTCCGTCAATCCCCCATGAATCCTTCCCTTCGCCGCCAGACCCTGGGCGATGTGTTGCGCCGCAGCGCGCAACGCGTGCCCGAAAAAACCGCCATCATTTGCGGCCAGACACAATGGACCTTTGCCGAATTCGACGCGCTGGTGTCCAGGCTCGCTTCAGGCCTGTCGCGGATCGGGGTCTTGCAGGGCGAGCGGGTTGCGGTGCTGGCGCGCAATTCGCACGGATTCGCGGCCCTGCGGTTTGCGCTGGCCCGCCTGGGCGCGGTGCTCGTTCCGATCAATTTCATGCTCAAGGCCGAGGAGGTTGCGTACATCCTGCGGCATGCCGGAGCCCGGATCCTGGCCACCGACAGTGAACTGGCCGACCTGGCGCGCGCCGCCTCGGCGCTGCAGACCGAGATCCGGCAATTCGTCTGGCTGCCTTCCGAAGACGCCAGCGAACCTGCGCCCGGCATGCACAGCTTTGACAGCCTGGCTGCGTGCCTGGAGCCGTTGCCGGATCTGACCCTGGACGGCACGGATCTACTGCAGATCGTCTACACCAGCGGCACCGAGTCAAGCCCGAAGGGGGTGATGCTGACCCATGACGCTGTGCTCTGGCAGTATGTCAGCTGCGTCGTCGACGCGGGCATCGACGCGCGCGACCTGACCCTGCACGCGCTGCCGCTGTACCACTGCGCGCAGCTCGATGTGTTCTTTGGCCCGGCCATATTCGTGGGCAGCACCAGCGTCATCACCTCCAAGCCGGTTCCGGACAACCTGCTGACCCTGATCGAGAAGTTCAGGATCAGCAGTTTCTTTGCGCCGCCGACGGTCTGGATCGCGCTGCTGCGTTCTCCGGCCTTTGACGCCGGCCGCGTGGCCAGCCTGGCCAAGGGCTATTACGGCGCTTCCATCATGCCGGTCGAGGTGCTGCGCGAACTTGCCGCGCGCCTGCCGGGCGTGCGTTTGTGGAATCTGTACGGCCAGACCGAAATCGCGCCGCTGGCCACCATGCTCGGCCCGGACGATCAGTTGCGCAAGCCCGGTTCGTGCGGACGCGCGGTGCTCAACGTCGAGACGCGCGTGGTGGACGATCAGCTGCGCGATGTGGGTCCTGGCGAGGTGGGCGAAATCGTGCACCGCTCGCCGCACCTGATGCTGGGCTACTTTCATGACGACGAGCGGACCCGCGCGGCTTTCGAGGGCGGCTGGTTTCACAGCGGCGACCTTGCCACGATCGACGACGAGGGCTTCATCACCGTGGTGGATCGCAAGAAGGACATGATCAAGACCGGCGGCGAGAACGTTGCGAGCCGCGAGGTCGAAGAAATGATCTACCGGCTGCCCCAGGTCAGCGAGGTGGCGGTGATCGGGCTGGCCGACCCGCGCTGGGTCGAGGCCGTCACGGCCGTGATCGTGCTCAAGGCCGGCCAGTCGCTCAGCGCGTCCGAGGTGATGGCCCATTGCAGCGCCCACATGGCCGGCTTCAAGAGCCCCAAGCGCGTGCTGTTCACCGACTCGCTGCCGAAGAATCCGAGCGGCAAGCTGCTCAAGCGCGAGTTGCGCAAAAGCCACCAGAACCCGGCCTAAACAGACCGGTTCCTATAATCACACCGAATAGAAGGAGAAAGCCCGTGACCATACTTGTAGCTTATGTGCCGCGCCCGGAGGGGCAGGCGGCTCTGGAAAAAGGACTGGAAATTGCCGGACGCCGCAAGGAGCGGCTGGTGGTAGTGAACGCCAGCCCTGGCGGCAGGCAGGAAGATGCCTCGATGGCAGACGTTCAGGACGTTGAGCGGGTCGAGGAACTGCTGGCCGCGTCTGGCGTCAACGCCGAATTCAAGCAATTCGTTCGAGGCAAGAGCGCCATCTCGGAAATCGAGGCGCTGGTGGAGTCGCTGCAAGTGTCGCTATTGGTGATCGGCCTTCGCAAACGCACGGCGGTGGGCAAGCTGATCCTGGGCAGCGTGGCACAGGAGATCCTGCTCTCGGTTTCATGCCCTGTGCTGGCCGTGAAGGCGAGCTGAATTTCAGTCAGCGCGGGCGAACCGCCGCTGTTCGTTGCGGGGACAGGACGGTCGTCGCCAGCGGCCGACCGGCAGCCTCGCCGGATTGAGGCTACCATCGGCCAGGCACCGATCATCGGGCTATTGGGGACGCCGCACGCCATGACAGAGACCGCGCTCCAAAGAGAGAGGCTCGAAAAGCCAACACTCATCTATCCGTTCGACGCAGCGCCTGAAGTTGGCAAGGTGATCACGATTGCGCCCGGTGTGGTCTGGATGCGCATGCCCCTTCCCTTTGTGCTCAATCACATCAACGTCTGGGGTCTCGAAGAAGATGATGGCTGGGCCGTCGTCGATACCGGCATGCGCACCGATGAAACGCTGGCGGCATGGCGAGAACTGTTTGCGAACGCAACCGAGCGGCGCCCGCTGACCCGGGTCTTTGGCACCCACATGCACCCTGACCATATTGGCATGGCAGGCTGGTTGACACGCAAATTCAAATGCCGCTTGTGGATGACCCAGCTGGAATACCTGAACTGCCGGGTGTTGCTTGCGGACACCGGCCGTGAAGCGCCCGAGGATGGCATCAACTTTTACCGCTCGGCCGGCTGGAGCGGTGGTGCGATCGAGAATTACCAGGCGCGCTTCGGCAATTTCGGCAAGCGCATCCATGCGCTGCCCGACAGCTACCGCCGAATCCAGGATGCGGAGGAAATCAGGATCGGCGCCAACCTCTGGCGCGTGATCGTCGGCACCGGCCATTCACCCGAGCACGCCTGCCTGTACTGCGCCGACCTGAAACTGCTGATCTCGGGCGACCAGGTTCTACCGCGCATTTCCTCCAATGTGTCGGTGCACCCGACCGAGCCCGATGCCGACCCGATGCACGAGTGGCTGCAGTCCCTGGCCAAGCTCAGGCGCGAGGTGCCGGACGATGTGCTGGTCCTGCCCTCGCACAACGACTGCTTTCGCGGCTTGCACTCACGGCTGGACTATCTTGCGGCTGCGCAGCAGCGCACACTGGACCGGCTGCGCAGGACGCTGGCGGAACCCAGGCGCGCGGTCGATGTCTTTGCCGCCCTGTTCGGTCGCGGCATTGCCGAGGCCGACGCCAGCCTGCTGAATCTGGCCACCGGCGAGAGCATGGCCTGCCTCAACTATCTGCTGCATCGTGGCGAGGTTCGGCGCGAAATCGATGATGCGGGCGTGGCCCGCTATCAGATGCTCTGAAAGTCCCGATCGGTCGCCGGGTATCTTCGAACCCGAAATTCAAACTGTCAGATCAATCCGCTGCAGCGCGCCCGGGCTGTCGCCCTCGCGCAGGTAGATGCCGCTGCCGCGCGGCTGCCCCATGAACGCATTCTCCGCACTGGCGGCAACCCGGCGCGCCGCGTCGGAGATCGTCGCGACGGTCACCTGAGTGGCTGCACGACTTTCAGTGCCGCGGCCTTCGGCTTGAGGACGCTGGGCGCCGAACGAGGCCCGCAATGCCTCTTCGATCGCGACATATCTCGAGCTCGCGCGCTGGCTGGCGAAACCGATAGATGATATTTCAAGATTCATCGGACTGTTCCTCGTTGATCCATAACTGTTTATCGGCAGAGTCAGGAATATCTTTAGTCAAACCGGCCTGGAGTTGCCCCTTGTCTATCGCGGCTGTGGCGCATGCGCGCCTGATCTGGCTGCGAAAACGCCCTCTGTTCGACCGATCGCTTTGCGGCAAGGGCGGCAACAATGCTCCGGCAGCCTGCTGCATCGTCGTCAACCTTGGTGCATACAGGAAGCAGCCCGTCGCGGGCGCTTGAAATTGCCGAATGTAAAGGGACTGATCGCATCTTAGGAGACTGTCATGCATGCAAGCTCGATTCGCGTCGCCACTGAAGTCAACGGCTCAGGCCTCTGCGCCGACAGGGGATTTCTCGCCAAGCCGGAAACCTACGACCAGATCTATGCCTACGCCTGGGAAATGGACTGGATGGAAAAGCCTTTTCACTTTGTCGTCAGCCATTGGCTCGACCACCGCGACGCATGCGCCGACGCGCATGGCAAGACGATCTGGATCCACCCGGGCCAGGCAGCGATTTGCCACTGAGGAGCAGGACCCGCAGGCGCCGGGGCGGGTGTTTTTCAGCAAAGAAGAACATCTGGCTGAACAGTTGTTGACCGCTGCGCTTGCATCCGGCCTTCATTGTGCGTAGATTGCTCAGCACGGCTTGGAAGGTGTTGTGATCGAGAAATCGTCGCGACGCCGGCCAGCCCAATGCCGCAACCAACAGGGGAAGATATGGGCATCAAGCTTCGGCGGACCTTTCAACTGGCAATTGCCGCCCAGATCTTCGGCATGTTCGCGTCAATCACGCAGCGCAGCTATTCTGTATTCCAGTCAATGGCTGATTTCACCCAGTTCCTCAAGAACGGGCTGCCGTTTGCAGTCGTGTTTGCAATGGTCGGCCTTGTCATTGATCTGAAGAACCGAAAAAGTTCCAAGGAAGATCTGTCCACCCCATGACGCGCCAAGGGCACCACCCGCTGCATCGCCCTCGGCAATGACCAGTTGCACCGGGTTCGGCCTTTATTTCGCGAAAGACATCAGTACTTTAAAACCAGTTTGTCTGCTTGCGCCTTGGTGATCGCAGGAACCTCGCCACGAGCCTGCCATCGGTTCAGGTTCCAGCCGCCTTCACCGACCCAGGACTTGAGTGTCGCAAGGTTCCTGGCGCGCTCGGCGTCGGTTTCACCCAAGTACTTGTACATATTGCCGGGCTTGCCTCCTGCGTACTGGCTGGAGCCATCGTCCAGGCGGCGCATGAAAGCGCCGGAATCAGGATAGGCGATCAAAACCAGCAGGCTCTCATAGGAATCCAGCCGGGGACCGGTCTTTTCCTTGGTGAACTTTTCCTTGGCCAAATCGAACTCCTTGAGGGTGGGCGCACCGGCTGCGGCTGAATGGCATTCAGCGCACTGTGCCTTGAGCATTGGAGCAACATCCGCACGGTAGCTCACATCGGCCGCGATGGCAGGCATGGCGATCGCGGCACAAACTGCGGCGGCCAACGAGTTCAGTTTCATTTGCATCTCCAGAAAGATGTCCATTGTAGGGAGCCTCCCGCCTTGCCGGTTGCCGGTTGCCGGTTGCCGGTTGCCGGTTGCCGGTTGCCGTCATTGATCATGTCGTCCTAGATCATTGAACTATCGATGCAGCTCCGGTACGATGCGCAGCATGAAAAAGAACGGCAAATCCACCAAACTTGGAAAAGACGAGTACTACGAGCGGCTCGCTCCGATGCAACTCGAACTGAACGATCTGGCACGCTGGCTGCAGCACACCGGAAAACGCCTCGCCGTGGTGATCGAGGGGCGCGACACGGCTGGCAAGGGAGGCGTGATCACGGCCATAGCGGAGACGCTGAACCCACGCCAGTGCCATACGGTCGCGCTGGCAAAGCCGAGCGAGCGTGAGCAGCAGCAGTGGTATTTTCAGCGTTACGTCCCGCACCTTCCGGCCGCCGGCGAGATCGTGCTGTTCGACCGGAGCTGGTACAACCGCGCTGGCGTCGAACGCGTGATGGGTTTCTGCACTGAAGAGCAGGCCAAGGCCTTCCTGAAGCAGGCCCCGGTGTTCGAGAAGATGCTGGTCGACGATGGCGTGCTGCTGTTCAAATACTGGCTGACGGTGGACCAGGCGCAGCAGGAAGAGCGATTCTCGGAACGGCAGTCAGATCCGCTGAAGCGGTGGAAACTCAGTTCGATCGACGTCAAGGCCAGGGAAAAGTACGCTGAATATGGGCTGGCGCGTGACGCCATGCTGCATGCCACACACCAACCCAGGTCACCCTGGGTGCTGGTCGATTTCAATGATCAGCGTCGCGGGCGACTCACATTGATTCGCCACTTGCTTGATCACATTGCGGAGCGCCAGGTGCCGGAGATTGTTGTCGAGTTCCCGCCGCTGGAGCACAAACCGCTGCGCGAGCGTTTCAGCACATCGCTCAAGCCAATTGCCCCTGCAGGGTGACCCGCGGCAAGGGATCGCCCCGGACCTGACGCGTTGAGTCCAGTCAGCGCGACTGTCTCTGAAAGCCGGCGACTGCTTGGAACTGTAGAGTTTTGCATCGAGCCGTTGCAAACAACCTTGCTTGTACAAAAAACCCATTCACCCGCAGAATTTGCAACTCGTTGATTTTGCTGGAGT
>JBMOJJ010000090.1:0-12269 GCA_049315845.1 Rhodoferax sp. | reverse complement strand
AGCCGCCCACGGGCCGCGCCCCGGCGGGCACGCCGGGCTGCGTGGGCCAGTCGGTCGCCGCCACCGACGCGGTCAGGTGCCCGCCTGCCGAGTGGCCGCCGACCCAGACCCGCGCCGGATCGCCACCGAACGACGCCGCGTTCGCGAGCGCCCACCCGGTCGCCGCGCGGCACTGGCGGATCACCTCGTCCATCCGCACGCCCGGCAGCAGGTCGTAGTCGACGTTGACCACCGCAACCCCGTGCGGCACGAAGCCCAGCGCGACGAAGTCGTTGATGTCCTTGGTGAGCGACATCCAGTATCCGCCGTGGATCCACACCAGCACCGGCGCGGGCGCGGGCCCCTTCGCGGGATAGACGTTGATCGCCTGGCGCGGCGTCGTGCCGTAGTGTTGGTCCAGCCGGGGCGCGAGCGTCGCGCGGGCGCGCTCGCCCCCGGCGTTCCAGGCGGCGAGGTGCGCGTCGATCCCGCTGACCTTCGCGCGGTTGTTGTACTGCGCGTCGAGCCCCGCGCGGTCGTAGTGCAGGAACACCGGATCACCCATCGCTTCAGCCCTTCGCGGCCGCGGCCGCCTGATCGCGCAACACGCGCTTGAGGAGTTTGCCGGTGGCGCTCTTGGGCAGCTCGGTCACCAGGTCGACGCGCGCCGGTACCTTGTAGGCCGCCAGGTGTTCGCGGCACCAGTCGATCACCTGGGCACCGGTGAGCGTCGCACCGGCTTTCGCCACCACCGCGACCGCCACCTGTTCACCCTTGGTCGCATCCGGCACGCCGTAGACCGCACATTCGTGGATCTCCGGGATCCGGTACAGGTACTGCTCGACCTCGGCCGGCCAGACCTTGAAGCCCGACACGTTGATCATGTCCTTGACACGGTCTGTGATGTAGACGTAACTGTCCTTGTCCATCCTGCCGACGTCACCGGTGTGCAGCCAGCCGCCGCGCAGCGCTGTCTGGCTTTCCTGCGGTCGCCGCCAGTAGCCCTGCATCACGCCCTCGCCGCGGATCACGATCTCGCCCTGTTCGCCAACCGGCATTTCGTGATCGGCCTCGTCGAAAATCTTCAGCTCGAAACCCTCGACCGCGCGCCCGACCGAACCGAAGCGATGTTCATGGCTGTCGTTGTAGCAGGAGAAGGGCGAGCACTCGGTCAGGCCGTAGCCCTCGTACACGCGCCGGCCGAAGCGCTCGGTCCAGCGTCGCGAGATCTCCTCGGGCATGGTCGCCGCGGCCGACATTTCGTAGCGCAGCGAGCTTAGATCGTAGCCCGACAAGTCCATGCTCAGCAGGTTGATGTAAATCGTTGGCACCGCAAAAAAATGGGTGATGCGTTCCTCGCCTATTGCGCGCAGGACGACGTCGGGCACGAAGCGCGTGAACAGCACCAGCGTGGCACCGGCCAGGATCGCGGCGTTCATGATGTAGTTCTGCCCGTAGACATGGAACAGCGGAAGGAAGGTGGCCAGCCGGTCACCGGGGCGGTAGTCAGAGTATTGGGCCTTGGGCGGCAGCGCGATGTTGCTGTGGATGTTGTGCTGGGTCAGCGCAACCCCCTTGGGGAAACCGGTTGTGCCCGACGAGTAGAGCAGGGCGGCCACCGCGTCGGCGGCGCACGGTACCGACTCCAAGGTGTCAGCGCCGGTCGACAGCAGATCGGCCAGCGCGGTCCAAGCCGGCGCCGCGGTGCCCGGATCGACGACGATCCTCAGGCGCAGCGCGCTGCAGTCGTCCGGAACATGGCGGGTCAGCTCGTCCATCGTGATGACCACGCTGGCGAGCGAGTCGTCAAGCAGGTAGCGCACCTCCTCGGTTTTCAGGATGGCATTGATGGTGACAGGGATCGCGCCCAACTTCTGCGCCGCATAGTAGGCCGTTGCGAATTCGGGCACGTTGGGCAGATACAGGGCGACCCGGTCGGCAGCGGCGACGCCTGCCTTGCGCAGGCTTGATGCAAGACGGTTCGCATCGCGGTTCAGTTGCCCGTAGGTGATCGAGCGCCCCTCAAAGCGGATCGCGATCTGATCGGGTGTGCTGGCTGCATGCTGCTCAAGATATTCGGCGACATTCATGATCTGTCTTCCTCTTCACGCACTTGTGGTTTTGTATCCGAGTCCGATTATGATTATAAATAATAACCAAGTAAAGATTCGAGACCGGCAGATTGGTAGGTGCTTACCCTCGGGTTGAGGGGTTCGATACGGCTGCGATGCCTGCAGCCGTATCGCGCGTGACTTACTTCAGAATCTTCCAGTCGCCGTTCTCGACCGTGGCCATGATGGCGGCGCGGCCATCGAAGCCATTGTGGTCCTTGGCTGACATGTTGAAGACGCCGTGCACGGCGGGAAGTTCCTTCACGTTTTCAAGCGCATCGCGCAAGGCGAGGCGGAATTCCGCGGTGCCGGGCTTGGCCTTTTTCAGCGCTTCGGGCACGGCGCGATTCAGCAGCAGATAGGCGTCCCAGCCATGGCCGCCGAAGGTGGAGCGGCTGTTGGCGCCGTTCGCTCCTTCGTACAGTTTGATGTACTCGAGAGAGGCTTTCTTGGACGGGTGGCTGTCGGGCAGTTGTTCGGCCAGCAGCATCGGTCCGACCGGGAACAGCGTGCCCTCGACATTCTTGCCGCCAACGCGAAGGAAGTCCCGGTTGGCGATGCCGTGGGTCTGATAGAACTTGCCCTTGTAGCCGCGCTCGATCAGGGTCGTTTGCGGCAACACCGCCGGTGTTCCTGAACCCGCGATCAGAATCGCGTCGGGCTTGGCGGCGAGCAGCTTGAGCGCCTGCCCGGCAACGCTGGTGTCGTTGCGCTGGTAGCGCTCGACTGCGCTGACGGCGACGCCCTTGGCCGCGGCTGCGTCCTGGATCGCCTTCAGCCAGAGTTCGCCATAGGCATCGGCGTAGCCGATGAATCCCAGCGTCTTGACGTTGTTGGCAGCCATGTGCTGCACCATCGCGACCGCCATCAGCGGAAAGCTCTGCGGCGTGGTGAACACCCACGGCGCCTTGTCGCCGGCCGGTGGCAGCGGTGCCATCGCGATCTGCGGCGTCCTGGCTTCAAACGCCACTTCAAGGATGCCCATCGAGGTCGGCGTCGCTGACGCGCCGATGATCGCGTCGACCTTGTCCTCGGCCGTCAACTTGCGGGCGTTCTTCACCGCCATGCTCGGGTCGGTGGCGTCGTCAAGAACGATGTACCTGACCTTTTCGCCGCCTATGGTTTGCGGCAGCAGGGCAAAGGTCTGCTTTTCCGGGATGCCCAGCGAGGCCGCCGGACCCGTTGCCGAAACAATGACGCCGATGGTGACGTCGGCCCAGACCGAACCGGTTGCCACAGCCCATGCGAGGGCTTGCGCCAACGCGATTTTCTTCACTTTCATGTTGTCTCCTTTTGTAAATAGGGTGCTCGCCGATTGCGGCACGCCCCGTTGGAAGGGGGCGAAACATTGTAGTTGCGGGGCACGATAGCGCAAGTTCTCAGTCGGCCTTGACCCTGGTCAGCCCGACGGCAATCCAGGCCTCCAGCCGCGTATAAGTGACGGCCAGAACGACAGTTCCGACAAGAATCCCGATCAGTCCGAAGCCCTACATGCCGCCAAGCCCCGGCTTGCACGCCAGGTCCATTTTCAGACGCAATCCCCGAAGCAAACGCCCAGATCGCGCCCGGTCTGCAGCGTGTCACTGTCGGGCGGCACCGCCTTCATTCTCCCGGCCACTTCCTCCAGATTGACGTGGTTCACGTTAGGAAAACCGAGCGAGACCATGACGCCCGACAGACCCTCATCGAGCATGCGCACGGCGGCGGCGCCAAAGCGCGAGGCTGCCAGGCGATCGAAGGAGGTCGGGCTGCCGCCGCGCAACAGATGGCCAAGCACCACGACCCGGGTGTCTTTTCCGGTGCGCTGTGCAAGATCCGTGGCGACGTGCTCACCCATGCCGCCCAGCCGCTCGGCGTGCCCGATTTCGGCCGCTGCCAGCACCGCGCGCTGACCATGGTGCGGCCGCGCACCCTCGGCCACCACGACCAGGGAATACATGCGCCCCTCGGCTTCGCGCTCCTGAATCTTGTTGGCCACCTGGTCCAGATCGAAGGCAATCTCGGGAATCAGAATGGCGTGAGCCCCGCCCGCGATGCCTGCGTGCAGCGCAATCCAGCCTGCGTAACGCCCCATCACCTCCACCACCATCACCCTGTGATGACTTTCGGCCGTGCTGTGCAGGCGGTCCAGGCATTCGGTGGCAAAAGACACGGCGGTGTCAAAGCCGAAGGTGGTGAAGGTCTTGTCCAGGTCGTTGTCTATCGTCTTGGGAACCCCCACCACGCGCAGGCCCCTGCGGTGCAGTTCATTGGCGATCGTCAGCGAACCGTCGCCCCCAACCGCCACCACGGCATCGATGCCCTCGCGCCTGAAGTAGTCCAGCAGTTCAGCGGAACGATCGGTGTCAATCAGCGTACCGTCGGGCCCGGGCACGGGGAAGTGAAACGGGTCGCCCTTGTTGGTGCTTCCCAGGATGGTGCCGCCAAGGTGAGCGATGCTGCGCACCCGGTCTCGCGTGAGCAGCATCACTCCGCCGTTGGGGTAGCGCTCGGGCTGCAGGATGCCGTTGTAGCCGTCCCGAATGCCGACACATTCCCAGCCGCGATTGGCCGCCGCCGTGACAGTTGCGCGGATCACTGCATTGAGGCCGGGCGCATCACCGCCTCCGGTACAGATGGCGATGCGTCGAATGGGCTGGGTCATGCAAAACTCCGTTGGCAAAATGATGCCCCAGAGCATACGGCATCAGACCTTGGTGCGCGCCGATTCAAGCGTTGTACCGGCGGCCTGGTCGGGATTTATCACATCGCCTGCTTTGTCAGGAATCCGTTCCCTGCAACTGCGTCCCTTTCTGTCGCAGCAGGTCTTCGCTGTCGGCGTTGCGACTGGCGATGGCCGGAAAGGCAATCGGACGCTCGGCATCGCGGCCATCGATCATCGGTCGACCGCAAAACGGCAAGTTGACGGCAATTGGATGGCCTGTTCAGACGTTGGGAAACCTGTCATACCGATCACAATGCAAGCGAACCGGCAAGGACGGTGTTACGCTTTGCATGGCCGGGCATTTGGCAGGCATTCGCATTGGCAAGCACGAAGCTTCGGATGCCAACGCGATCGAAAATGGAGAAACAACGATGAAGATCAAATGGGTTTTATCGCTTGCAATGGCGAGTATCTTGGCGGCCGCGGTTGCGCCTGCGCAAGCCCTTGACCCGACGCCTCAGACCGGCGTATGGCTGCGTGCCGACCAACAAGCGCTGCAGCAGGCGGGCCAGCGCAGCGCGCCACAAACCACGGGCCATGACGATAGCAGAACCTGGCTGCCGGTGGTCCAGGAGTTCAAGGCGTTGATCGAGAACGACCCCGAGCTCTACATGCTGTTCACGCAGATGTTCGAGCAGATTCCGGGCACCCCCGCGTACCTGAAAGACCCGGTGGGCAACCCGCAGGTGCGCAATTACCGCGACATGCTCAAGCTGATCAACCAAATCCTCACCCAGGCCCCGGAATACAACAAGACCGACCTGGTCGGCTTTCCGATCAACGCCATTGTCAATTGGGCCATGGGCACGCCAGCCGGGGCTGCGGCTTTTCTGAATGACAAGGTGAACCGCCAGCTCAAGAAGATTCTGACGCAGTGGGCGGTGTTCTTGAATTCAGGCGATTCACGCGCGGTACTGAATGCGGACCCGGTAAAAGGCTGGTTCGGCCGCGACGCGCTGCAGGCCATGCCCACGCTGGCACAGGATTTTGATCTCAAGCCCGATTTGCCCTACTACGGATTTCGATCCTGGGATGACTTCTTTACCCGCCAGTTCCGGGACGGCCGCCGTCCGGTGGCGAGCCCCAATGACGACAGCGTGATCGCCAACGCCTGCGAGTCGGCCACTTACCGACTGGCAAAAAACGTGCAGTTGCGCGACCAGTTCTGGATCAAGGATCAGCCTTATTCGCTGTCGCACATGATGGCCGAGGACGCGCTGGCACAGCAGTTTGCCGGCGGCACCATCTACCAGGCCTTTTTGAGCGCCACCAGTTATCACCGCTGGCACAGCCCGGTCAGCGGGCGCATCGTCAAGACGCGCTTGATCGATGGCTCTTATTACGCCCAGACTCCCGCGGTTGGTTTCGATCCTGCCGGGCCGAATGAATCGCAGGGCTATATCACGCAGGTCGCGTCCCGCGGTCTGGTGTTCATTGAAGCCGACAACCCGAAGATCGGCTTGATGGCCGTGATGTTCATTGGCATGGCCGAGGTGTCGTCAAACGACATCACGGTGTACGAAGGGCAGCACGTCAAGAAAGGCGATCAGCTCGGCATGTTCCATTTTGGCGGCTCCACCCATACGCTGATCTTTCGGCCGCAGGTGAAGCTGGATTTCGACCTGCGCGGCCAAACGCCAGGGCTCAATTCCAAGAATATCCCGGTGCGTGCCCGGATTGCGACAGTGCGATAGAAGTTGCTATCCACAGAGCTTGTGGCGTTGAAGGCAATGAAGCTGATACAGGTGGTGAATGATGAATAAACAGATTCTGATTTTGATATGGACAAGCCTGTCCCTGATGTTGTTGTCCTGCGGCGGTGGCGCCCCTCCCGCACCGACATAATCTCCCGTCGACCCCGACGACCAAGATCCTGAAAACCGACGACGGCGGTGCGTCCTGGAGATTGCAAACGCTTTCGACCGGCAGTGTCGGGTTCAATGGAAACGACATCAGCGCCGTATCTGGTGGCATGGGCCGCAGTGGGTGACCTGCACGGTCTGGTCGGCGGTATTTCTGGGGCACCGGCGACGGCGGAAATTCCTGGAGCAAGAGCAAGGACACGATCGCCGGGATGACCGATTTCGATGATATCTGCGCCTCCAGCGCCAATGTGGTCTGGGTCGCCCAGAACAACGGCATTTCCAGCGGTGGTGTGGCCGCGCGCATCACGGTCAGCAACGGCAGCTTCGTGACCCATTCCTATAGCACCGGAAATTGCAACCTGGAGGGGATTTCCGCCCTGAGCGACAACCAGACGGCGTGGGTGGTCGGTATGAAAACCATCTTCGCCGCTGCTGCGTTGCCTCAGGGTGCGGTCTATTTCACCCAGGACGGCGGACTGACCTGGCAGCCGCAAACTCTGCCGGACAACGCGCAGGACGTCAGCCTGTGGAAGGTCTCGTTTCTGGGGGCGAGACGTTGACGACTGAAAAAAGCAGGGTTGCGCGCGCCAAGTTGGCAAGGAAGATCGGCGCCCGAACCACTCAGGGTCGTGTCAGGCGCAGCACGTCGCCCACGCGGGCCTTCGCCACATCATCGGCAAGGAATGGCAATGCGGGCCACTCCTTGCGCGAGAACAGGCGCATCTGATCGTTGGCGTGCGGTGACGCCGGATTGGTGCTTTGCCCATAGGTAAGGATGGCGCGTGCCACCGGTCCCCTTTCGTCAAACGTCACGGTCTGAATATAGCTGGAGCCGTAATCGATGGTCAGGCCCTTGGCGCTGATGCCCGGCGCAAACTGGTTGCCCAGATTGTTGAGAACACCCTCGAACTCGTCACCTCCGTGCAGTCCGATGGCTTCGTCGGTGATCAGCGGACGCTGCACCGCACCCAGCGGCGCATCCAGCGCAAAGCCCGCCGCCCGCACCGCCTTGACGGCTGCGGTGAGCGCGTCCCAGACCTTGCCGGAGACGGCCGCGTCGCTCATCTTCAGACCGGCCGGGGTCGCCGCCGGCTGCATCGGGTCAAACGGCAGCCGGTAGATGCCCGGCACGCTGCGCGCTGCGCGCCAGAACTCGCGGAACAAATGGGCGCCGCGCGCTTCGAGCTTGTTGCTGCGGTCCCAGCCGCGCAGCGCCGTGCAGCCGTCGCGTGCTTCGGCGGTGGGGGCGTTGGCACAGGCGGCCAGCAGGTCTGGCACCACGACGCTGGCCATGAAGTTGCGGTTTTCAAACAGCTGGCGCTGCACCGCCTCAGGCGTGACCTTGCCGCGCGCGAGCAGTTCGGGAATCTCGGTCAGGCCGGCGCGGGTGCGCGGGCGCGACACGCTGGCGTCGCCCACCAGCGGCGAGATGCCGGACCAGGTTTGTTTCGGGTTGCTGTAGATAAAGCTGTCGTTGCTGTTGTGGACCCAGTCGCTGCGCACGGTCGTGGGCATGCGCTCAAATGGAATCAGGCCGGGCACCGCCGAAGCCGGGTCACGGCGCCAATCGCAGTCACTCTTCGATCCATCGAGCACCACCAGGCCGGCCGCGGGCAGCAAAGCGGCTGCCGGTTTGCTTGGCGCGCAACGCTGCAGTTGTGCCGCATCGACATCGGGCACCACGGACACATCGGCAAAAAGGACGTTTCCCTGCCGGTCCGCCGCCAATGTCGTGACCCACGGCGTGCCGATGTTCTTCATGGCCTCACGCAGTTCCTGCACATTGCGCGCACGAGCAAAGCCGAGCGAGGAATCCGTCGCCCGTAAGTTGCCCAGGTTGGCGTCCTTGATGGCGTAGGCGGTCTTGGCGGTCCAGTTCAGACCGGCGCGCGGAATCACCAGCACCGGGCCCCAGCGTGTGGACCAGACGGTCTGCGTCTTGGGCTGCAGGCTGCCGTCAGCCGCTCGGACCTGGATGTTCACACTGCGCGAGCTCATCTTGACCGGCTTGCCATCAACGATGTAACTGGTCGGGTCACCCGCTGCCAGCGTCAGCTCATGCAGGGTAAAGCGTTTGCCGGTGGAAACGGTATGCGACCAGGCGACATCCTTGTTGAATCCGATCGTCACGCCTGGAAAGTTGCCGATGCCCACACCCATCACGTCCAGATTGCCCGGGATGGTGAGATGCACCTGCCAAAAACGGTTGACGCCAGCCCATGGAAAGTGCGGGTTACCCAGCAGCAGGCCACTGCCGTTGGCGGTGCTGTCCTTGCCGAAGGCCCAGGCGTTGGAGCCTAGTGGGGAGTCGAGCAGGCCCACCTCGCGCATCGCGTCTGCGGCGTCCGCCAGAGTGACGGCGGGTGCCATGGCGGCCGTAGGCGCCGGCGGTCGCGCACCCAGCACGGCATCGGCCAGGGCGGCGGTGGCGGCCTGCACAGCGGTCAACTCGGTTTGGCGGCGAAACTCGGCCAGGGTCATCGGTCGTACCCACGGTTGCCCATTGCAGGCAGCGGGGAGCTTGCCGGCGTTGTCGGACAGGTAGCGGTTATAGCCGGCAACCGCGCCACGCGCCAGCGCCAGCGACTCGGCACTGGCGTCGGCGGTCCAGGCGCGCTCCAGCGCAGCGTCGTCCATGTGGGCGGCAATGAAGAAGTCGGCCTGCTCGTTGGTCAGCATGCGCCGCGCCAGCAGCCCCGGCGTGCTGCCGCCAAAGTGGCGCGAGCGTTCGCCGCGCACTGTGACCAGCTGGTCGGCAGTCATGCAGACGTTGTCCTGCGCATAGGCATAGGCCATCGCGTAGGCCAGGGTCTCGGGGTCGCCAGCGCTGATGTGTGGCACACCGTTGGCGGTGCGCGCAATAGTGGCGGTGCGCGCATCGGGTGCGCCGGGCTGGCTGGCGCAGGCCGCCAGCAGCGCGGCCGCAGCGAGCGGCGCCAACCGGGTGACGATAGGGAGGGCAGGCAATGCTGAGCGCTGGGTCATGGAAACTCCTCGGTAAATGACAATTTCGTGCTGCGATGGTGATGCCAATCATGGCTGTGTGCAATTAGCGTTGTCCCTTGCTGGCGCAGCTGCCAGTCGTGTCTGCGACACTTTGGAGCCGGTCAGGCCGGAGAGACTGGCTGATTCAACGGCAATGCATGTTCATGCTTGCTCAATCTACTTTGAAGCTGCCTTCGACTGGAAGACGCCGATTTGCTGGCCTTGCGGGATGGTGACGGATTTGATGCCTTGCTCAATCAATGTGATGACCGTGGATCCGCCGTAGGCAAAATGCCCCAGCTTTTCGCCTTTGCTGACCTGAACCGTGCCGGGCGCACCAATCTTCTTGAACTTGTCTTCAAACACGACGGATCCGATCGTGTCCAGGCCCACAGGAATCATGGCGACATGCCCGAATTCCTTGGTCTTGATCACGACATAGCCGCGACGAAAGTTTTCAAACACGCTCCAACTCTGTCCGTATCCAAAATTTCCGTCGTTGAGAAAATTCGGGAAATTCCACATTCCCCAGTATTGCCCGGCAACATCCTGATTCGATTCCACGACCGTACCGGAAGTCACAAAATGATAGTGGTGGTAGGTGTTCGGCAGCAAAATGCAAGAAATGGCCGCGCCGTTCTCAAAGTACTTTGCATAGTCGGAGTTGTTCAATAATTGTTTGGCGTTCAACTTTTGATTGAACTTTGTCGGAATTTTTGCGCCGAGAGTCATCGGTTGAATCATGTTCAACACGCAATCCGCGGGCGACACCAGCACGGCATCATCCATTGGGCTGGCAACAGTTCGAGCGCCGGGTTTCAAATTGCGAGTGAAAAATTCATTGAAGGACTGATAGCCATCCGGCGGAACAATATATTCATCGTTCTTGATCGATGAATCCGTTGTCCACAAGGGGATCGTGCTCTTCGAGAGTTTGCTGTCAAGGAATTTCCCCCGTGCGATGACAAATTCCTTGGTCCAGCCAAGTCCGGGCTCCTGCCCCAAAATCTTTTGCGCCTCTTCATTCTCATAATAAAAGCCGGCAAAAATGGTAATGTAATTAAACTCATCGATCTTTTGACCTGGAGGAAATGCAGGTTTGGCAGGATCAAATTGATTGACAGGCAGCAACAGATACCAGTCATTGAAAAATCGACAGAAGTCGTCGAAGGATTTTCCTTTCCAAGGGTTGTCTTGCCCAAGGTAAGGGCTCTTCACCTGCGACAGCGCACCGTCCAGTGTTTTCCTGAAATTGGCATTTGTGCTGTATATCTTTCGAAGTTCCGCGACGGGTGCCACATCTTCTGCGAGCGCCACACTGGACGCTGAAATAATGATGCAACTTACGACGTGGGAAATTGGGCTTCTGAGGAAATTCATGAACAACTTTCTTTGTACTATATTCAACGGAATTATTTTTCACTGAAAAATCCGATTTCGATTGAATTGTCACCGGTCTGTGTCGCTGTCCAATTGCTGAAATAGACCGTTGATTGCCCTCTCAGCCCTCGATCAATTGGCAGTTCCCGTCACGTTGCGTACTGAATCCATTGGGCTCACTGCCAGCCGGTTTCCGACAATCTGAGCCGGCGACGGACATCCACCCCCACCAGATCACCCGCCAGACCATCGGCGGTATCGGAATTGATGACAGAAATGGCGTCTGTTCGCTTGATCACTGCGGGCAGGGATGATCAAAATGGATTGCATGCCCAGATAAGAAGAAGGTGAGCAGGCAGGGTTGTCGCGGTTCCGTTGTTGCCCAGTCCATTCATGTGGAGACATCATCATGTTCAAGAATCTGTTGATCAAGTGGAAATTGGCAACACTGGTTGCCATTATGCTGCTGGCACTCGCCTTCATGGGCTACGCCGGTTTTTCGGGACTGCGCGGAGCAACCGAGGATATTGTTGAAATTGGGACCAACCGCCTGCCCTCGGTGGAAGGGCTGCTGACCGTCAGCGAGGGGCAGACGGCGGTGAAATCAGCCACTCTGGCAACCGCGATCTACGAAAACGATTACGCAGCGCAAAAGGAATTTTTGGGGATTTTGGAGCTCAGAAAGAAAGCCTGGGCCAACATACAGTCAGGCTGGAAGATTTATGAGCCGCTGCCTCAGACCAAGGAAGAGGGCGTGCTGTGGAAAAAGTTTGAAGCGGACTGGGCAGACTGGAAGCGCGCTGATGACCAACTCGGAGCCGTCATAACGAGTCTGTCCGCGAATCAGGCAGAGAAGACGCAGAAAGCGTTGTTCACTGATTTTTACAAGCAGTTCCTGGAATCACGCCCCTTGTTCAACAAGGCCGAGGCGAGCCTGAACAAGGTCGTCGAACTCAACGTCACTCTAGGCCATCAGACGGTGAAAGATTCGATCAAGGAAAGCGCAAATGCAATGCGCACGCTTTTCATCACGGGCTTGCTGGCTGTCCTGATATCGGTAGCTCTGGCGGTCTTCATAACGCTCAGCGTGACACGCCCTCTGTCGGTGGCGGTTGAAACAGCCAACCTTCTCGCCGAGGGCGACCTGCGGGTGCGCATCAACGCCACTTCCAAGGACGAGACCGGGCAAGTGCTGCAGGCGATGAGCAACATGATCACCAAGCTCTCCCAGGTTGTCACCGACGT
>JBMOJJ010000089.1:0-12286 GCA_049315845.1 Rhodoferax sp. | reverse complement strand
GGAACCACTGCTTAAACCCGTGAGCGTGCATGATGTTGTGACCAACCCGTCACCGCCGCCCGCCTTCATTTGGGATGACTACCTGCCCAGGGGTAACGTGGCTTTGCTGGGGGCGCATGGTGGAACTGGCAAGTCAACCATTGCCCTGATGCTGACAGTTTGCGCCGTGCTGGGCCGCCAATTATTCGGGGCTGACACCGCGCCATGCAAAGCGTTCTTTGTGAGCCTGGAAGATGGTGCCCATGTTGTCCGGCACCGTCTGGCGCATATCTGCCGGACATGGGGTATCGACCCCGAGCAACTGTGCGACCGCCTGCACATCGTTGACGGCACATCCAACCCCGAGCTATTCGCAGCGGAGACACGCGGAGCCGGTGCAACGACGGCGACCTATGCCGAGCTTCACAAGCTGGTGCAAGCCGAAGATGTCGGGCTGGTGGTGGTGGACAACGCATCCGATGCCTTCGGGGGCGATGAAATCCAGCGTAGGCAGGTTCGCGCCTTCATGCGGGCATTGGCCGAAGTCGCTCGATTGACGGACTGCGCTGTGATGTTGCTGGCCCACGTTGATAAAACGACAAGCCGCAACCGGACGGCACAAGGTGGCGAGGGCTATTCGGGTTCGACCGCTTGGCACAACAGCGCACGAAGCCGTTTATTCCTGACCCGTGCTGAAGATGGCCAGCTGACGCTGGAACACCAGAAAAGCAACCTTGGCAAGTGCCGCGAGCCGCTTGCGCTGACCTGGCCCGATGGTGGCCTGCCCATGCTCGCCAGCGATGCGCCTGATATTTCGGGTTTCACTGACCGAATGAATGGCCGTGCTGACGATGACCGCGCCATTGCGCTGATTCGCCTGATAGCCGAGTTTGAAAGCCGGGGGCAGTATTGCAGTCCGGTGGCGACCGCCCGCAACAACGTACACGCCCTGCTGCGAAGTGAGCCTGCATTCCAAAAGCTGAAGCTAAACGGGGACTCGACAAGGCGCATTACAAATCAGTGTCAGCGTGCCAAGTGGGTCGAGCCGCTGGACTACCGCACGGACGACAGAAAGAGCCGCCAACGCTGGACGGTGACAAGCGATGGCCGCACCATTGCCGGACTGCCTGCGCCTTCTGCGCCTTCTGCGCCTTCCTGCCATGAAAGCGCACAGAGCGCAGGGGGTGCGCCTTCTGCGCCTTCCTGTGTAGGGGGTGTGGGGGAAAGCGCGCGCGCAAGCGAGGTGCTGCAATGACTACTTTCTCTGGCAGATACGAGCTTTGTCCGACTTGCAAGGGCCGGACGTTTTTCAAGGATGCGCCCTGGAAACTGCAATGCGTGTCCTGCTACCTGGCACGCAAGGGCCGCACCGTAACAGCCGCGCCAGCAACGCCCGCACCCATTGCGCCCGATATGTTGCGCCGCCTGATTCAGCTGTGCCACCCCGACCGGCACAACGGCAGTGACACAGCAACCACAGCAACCCGCTATCTGCTGGGGCTGCGCGAATCAAAAGTTTCTCAACCGGGCAACCGCCCATTTTCTTAAGGACCATTATGGAAAAAGCATCAAGACGGGGGGGTAGTCTCAAAACCCCGATAGAGCAGATACCGGCTTTTCGCCAGTACCTACAGCGCGAGGAGATGACGTTCAAGGAATGGGAGGCACGGCAACGCCCTGCCGACCTGACCAGCGAAATGCTCAGCATTCACCGCCGCAAACTCTCACTCAACAAAAGGACACAAGCATGAAAACCGACACTCGCCTAGAGCGTGACCCGCGCTATGTTGCTGCAAAGGCCAAGCTGCATGAACTCACGCAGGAACTTCTTAGCCTTGAACGCCAGCGCGATGAGGCCGACGCTGGCCTCAGTCAAACGCCCAATACGCACGTTGACAAGATTCAACGCGAAGCAAGCGCCCTGCTGTCTGGTACTGCTGCCCATGCCACTATGGAGCGCGAGTCACTTAGCCGGACGCTGAATGAACTGACGCATCGCCTGGCAGTAGTCCGGCAAGCCGTACCGATGCAACGCCAGATCATCGACACACTGCGCGCTGAAATCGGCAAACAGATCGCAACCGAACTGCTACCAACGCACCGCGCCAATGTGAAAGCCGTTATCGAGGCCGCGCTGAAACTCAATCAGGCAGTAGAGGCCGAGGCCGCATTGCGTGATTCACTGCTTCAGGGGGCGATACCGTTTGCCGGAATCATTCGGGCAATGCCGATCAATGGGTTTCTCTTGCGAGACAACCAAGGCCGACTGACGCGGTATTTGCTGGAATGCGAAGCCGAGGGATTCTGCGATGCGTCAGACCTGCCTGATGTGGTCAGAGCGCAGATTGTGCCAAAGGCGAAGCCAACGCCCGCAACAGTCACTCGCCGCCCTAAGGCTGACGCCGCCGACTGGACAGCCCCGTGAAGCTACTCGCACGCCTGACGCAGTTCATTGACCTGCGCGATGTGCTGGTGTTTGGTGGCTTGGCCTGTGCCTCATACGGTATCGGCCAAATCCATCAAGCTGCTGCCTATGTCTTTGCTGGCGTCACGCTGGCCTGGCTGGGCATCCGGCAATGAATACGCAGCGCATCAGGCGAGCACCGCCGGGAAGCTCACCCGGTCCTGATGCGCTGCACCTATGGGATAGGGCGGGTTAAATCTCTAGAGCTTCGTCACGCTGTACCGCACTTAGCCACTTAGACCATTCATTTACGGAAAAACGCCTGACACATCACGCACGCACGACCGCGCGCGCAAGGAAAACATCATGCAAAACACACCGCCGAGGCCCATATCGGGGCCGCTACGTCAACGAATCAACAAGCTGGCACATCAGCACGCCCTAGAGATTGAATCGCGTATGAAGGCCGCATTGCTGCAACAGGTACAGACCGCCCGCGACGCTGGCGCTGGTTTCGACCAGCTTGCTGCGATGGTTGACAACGTGCAAAGCATGGAAGATTTGGCCGCGATGACCAGCACACCACAGCAACGGCAGGTATGGGCTGAAATGTCGGCAGGGTTTCAGGCGATGGCCTGACCGGGTAGGGTGGGTCAAATCTCTACGGGTTTCAGAACTCTAGACCGCCCTGTATTCCACGCGCAGATTAAATTCCCCATTTGAATTATTCAAATCGTTTTCAAACGAAATCAGCAAACAAGAGGCCCGCCGCGTGCGGGTTTTCTTTTGGGCTGGTGCATTTGGGCAAGTTGCCTACAGATTGCCTACAGATTGATTTTCGATGGCGGGCATGAAAAAAGCCTGCTAGCAATTAAGTAGCAGGCTTTCTATATCCCTTGCGGGTTCTGACTGGTGGCGCTTCACGGATTCGAACCGCGGACCTGTGGATTATGATTCCATCGCTCTAACCGACTGAGCTAAAGCGCCAAGGCTGAGAATTATAACCAGACGCTGGCCGCACGCTCCGCGCAGCGCTAGCGATGCTTGAATTCCGCTTTGCGCTTGGTCACGAAAGCGTCCATGCCCTCCTTCTGATCGGCGGTGGCAAACATGGCGTGGAACATGCGACGCTCGAACATGATGCCGTCGCTCAGCGCGCTCTCGAAGGCGCGATTGATCGATTCTTTCGCCGCCATGGTGGCAATTTGTGAGTAGTCACTGATCAGCAAAGCCGTGGCCAGCGCGTCTTCCATCAGCTTATCCAGTGGCACGATGCGGCTCACCAGCCCCGCCCGCTCAGCCTCGGCGGCGTCCATCATGCGGCCGGTCAGAGCCATTTCCATTGCCTTGGCCTTGCCTACCGCGCGCGGCAAGCGCTGCGTGCCCCCCGCGCCGGGGATGACGCCAAGCTTGATTTCTGGCTGACCGAAGCGGGCGTTGTCGGCGGCGATCAAGATGTCGCACATCATCGCCAACTCGCAGCCACCTCCCAGGCAAAAGCCGCTGACCGCCGCAATGACCGGTTTGCGCACGCCGCGAATCTGCTCCCAGTTGCGGGTGATGAAATCGCCCTTGTAGACATCGGCAAAGTTGTAACTGGCCATTGCGCCAATATCGGCCCCGGCCGCGAAGGCTTTTTCACTGCCGGTGATGATCATGCAGCCAATGGCCGGATCGGCATCAAAGGTCTTGAGCGCTGCTCCCAGTTCGGTCATCAACTGGTCGTTCAATGCATTCATTTGCTTGGGGCGATTCAGGGTGATGATGCCAACCTTGCCGGCTTCGATTCGGGCATTGATTGTTTCGTAATTCATGCGTTTCTCCAGGTTGTTAGTCGAGCCACCGCGCGACAAGTTTCTTGTCGCTCACTGCAAGAGACCAGTTGAAAGCCGCTTTGGGCAGCGTCAATACCAGTTTCCAGATCCGCCTGTCGCGCGCCACCAGGGCACCGATTTTGGTTTCGGTTCCTGCATAGAGCAACAAGTCATCGAGCTTCGCCAGACGCCAGCTTGAGCATGCCTCTGCCTTGCCTGTTTCGATGCCCAACCACTCGTCGCCGGCAGCAAAGCCGGCCTGCTCGGCGGCACCGCCGCGCAAGACGCCCTTGATCTGAATCCCGTCGCTTTCAAGCACCCGCAGGCCAAGGCGCTGTGCGATACCGGCCGGCTTGTGCTGCACCGAGACGCCCTGGCGTTGCAGCAGGGTTTTGAGCGGAAGGTCTGCCGTGGTGTGTACCCAGTCAGACAGTTTCCGGCCCAACAACGGGCCTGCGATCTCCGTCAGAACCGTGGAAAGATCGGCTTCACGCATCGGGCCGCCGCGGCAGCGCTGCCACAGGGCGCGCATGACCGCGTCGAGCGTCGAACTCGCCTCCTGGCGCAGGGTGAGGTCGAGGCAGAGGGCGACCAGCGATCCCTTGGTGTAGTAGCTGATCGTTGCGTTGGGCGTGTTTTCGTCCTGCCGGTAGTACTTCACCCAGGCGTCGAAGCTCGACTGTGCGACGCTTTGCACTCCTCGGCCGGGTGCCTGCAGCATCTGGTTGATGGTCTTTCCGAGTCGTTCCAGGTAGACCGCAGGTCCAATCAGTCCGGCCCGGCACAGCAGCAGATCATCGTAGTAGCTGGTAAAGCCTTCGAAAAACCACAGCAACTGCGTATAGTTCTCGTTTGAATAGTCATAGGTGGTGAACTCGGCCGGGCGCAGCCGCTTGACATTCCAGGTGTGGAAATACTCATGGCTGATCAGACCCAGCAAGTCGCTGTAGCCGTCCGCGTTCTCTGCCCTGCCGGCGTCGACCTCGGCTGAAGGCGACTGAAGTGGTGTCAAGGCCGGGTTGGCCAGGCGTGGCAGATCGCCGCGCTTGCAGATCAGTGCCGTCGAGTTGCGGTGTTCCAGGCCGCCATAGCCGTCGTGTTCCGCGCTCAGCATGAAAAGGTAATTCTTGTGCGGCGCCTTGTTTCTGGCGCTGCTACCGACTCTGGGTCCGTGCCAAAAACGAATTGCCGCTTCGCATATTCTTTGACTGTCGTTCAGAAGCCGCTTGCCGTCAAAACCGGGCGGTGCTCCCGCCACCACAAAACGGTGCGGAACACCGCAGGCTACAAAGGAGCCGCTCCAGAACCTGCCCATCTCGACCGGTGAGTCGACCAGTTCGTCGTAATCCGCCGCAAGGTAGATCCCAAAACCGTCCGCTGTTGTCTTTGCGGACGGTAGACCGGTTGCCACCTGCCAATCGGACAACGCCTTGTCTGCGACGAGTTCCAGAGTGTGCGCCATGTCCTCCTGACCTTGTACCCTCAGGAACATGCTGGTGCCGTTGAAAAAGCCGCGTGCCGCATCCAGCCAGGCGGTGCGCACGGACCTGTCGAAGGCGTAAATTTGGTAGCTCAGAACCAGAGCTTTGCCAGCGGCGCAGTGCACCTGCCAGCTGCATTTGTCGAGTTGCGTCAGCGCCACGGCGTTGCGACCCTGATGCGCCTGCAGTCTTTGCAGGTTCCTGGAAAATTCCCGCACCAGGTAGCTGCCCGGTATCCACACCGGCAAACTCACTCGCTGCAGTTGGGCAGGCTGCGCGATGGTGAGGGTGACGGCGAACAGGTGAGCGTGCAAATCCTCGATCTGCACCTGGTAGCCGATGGCAGAGCCAGGCATCAGAACTTGGCCTCGGTCAGGCGCCTTTCAACCTCAGCGGCACTGATGGCGCCGGGCACACGGCTGCCATCGGCAAAGATCAGGGTGGGGGTGCCGGTAATCTTGTGCTTTCGACCGATCTCAACATTGCGCTCGATCGCGGACGTGTCACAACTTGCCACTGCGGCGGGTTTGTCACGCACCATCCAGTCTTGCCACGCTTTGACTCGATCCTTGGCACACCAGATGTGTTTCGACTTGTCGAAGGAGTCTGAACCCAGGATCGGGTACAAGAACATTTGTATCGTCACGTTGTCCACTTTCTGCAGATCGCGCTCAAAGCGTTTGCAGTAGCCGCAGTTCGGGTCTTCGAAGACCGCCAGTTTTCGCTTTCCGTTTCCACGCACGATGGTAAACGCGTCCTTCGAAGGCAGCGCATCGAGACTGATGGCGGTCAGCTTGTCGACCCGCTCTTCAGTGAGGTTGCGGCGCTGTTTGGTGTCGATCAGGCTGCCTTGCAGCAGATAATTGGCCTCGGCATCGGTGTAGTAGATTTCTGTGCCGTTGACACGAATCTCGTACAGACCGGCCACCGGGCTCTTGCTGACCTCGTCTATTTTTTGCAACTGCGGGATGCGCTCCGCCAGATTCTTGCGGATTGCTGCCTCCTGCGCCGAGGCCAGCAAAGCAAGCCCCAGCAACGTGCCGGCGAACGCGGTTTTAAGCAATTTCATTTTCATCCATTCAAACATCAACAACCCATGGCCTGGTGCGCCACCCATTGCTTGACCAGGCCGCTGCGCTCAAAGCCGATCATTCCCCAGTTGCGCAACGCTTGCCAACTGGCACCACGCAGGGAAAACAGACTCTGCAGTCCGTCCATCGTGGTGTCCATCACCATCACTTCTGCCTTACGCGAACGCTCATAGCGGCGCAGCAGCCGTTCGTCACCGACCGTGCGCCAGTATTCGCGCTGACCTAGCGTGGTCGCCAACGCCGCCGCGTCAGACAAGCCCAGATTCAGCCCCTGCCCAGCCAGCGGGTGCACATTGTGAGCCGCATCACCCGCCAGCGCCCAGGCGGCACCAGTGTGCGTTCCGACCCAACGCCTTGCGTGGGCGCTCTGCAAGGGCCAGGCAGTGCGCCCGCTGATCAGCGTCAATTTGCCAAGCCGCCCCTCGCTGGCAAGCTCCAGTTGCCGGCAGAACTCACCATCGTCCTGCGCAAGCAGGCTCTCGACCCGCTCTCTCAAGACAGACCAGACAATGCCGACAGAGTTCCCCTGCGGACCATTCAATGGCAGGAAAGCGAGAATTTCGCCTTGCGAGAACCATTGAAATGCGGTTTGGTCATGGGGCCTCTCGCATTGCAGTCGCGCCGCCATCGCCGTCTGCGGATACGGCGTGACGTCGAAATCAACACCAAATTCGGCGCGCGTGCTACTGGCCCTGCCCTCGCAGATGACGGTCAATGTGGCAGCCTGCGGCGCTTCAAGCACCTCGATCCCGGGTTGAAACCGCAAAGCCTCAGCCAGCCGCGCCTCGAGCGCCGGCACATCCACTATCCAGGTCAAGCCGGGGACCCTCAGTTCACTGGCGGAAAAATTGACCGCGCCACCATCGTCGCCCCTGACCTGCATGGCCAACACCTCGGTTGCATGCCGTGCATCGGGCCAGCAGCGCAATGATTCCAGCAGCGTCCGCGACTTGGCGTTCAGCGCGTACGCCCGGACATCGTCGGTGGTCGGCGAATGACTTCCAGACGCTGGCGGGGTCTGCGCGACCAGGCCAACGCGCAGGCGTTCGCGCGCCAGCAACAGGGCCAGCGTTCGGCCAACAATGCCGCTGCCGCGGATGCAAATATCAAAGCCTTGAGTCATGGCCATGATTGTAGGAGGCCAACACCGCGCATGCTTGCGGCGCTCAGCAAGGGCCCAAAGCGCTCGGTGGATGCAATTGGGAGCGGCGACCGCATTGGTCCCCGCCAAGCGATGTCTGCGGCTGAAAGCCGCCTCCAGTCTCGTCAATGCGTGCCCGTGCCAGGAATTGGGCAGTGCTCCAGCTGGGTCGAGGGAAATCGCATCCGGGTCTCGCTCAGGCAGGCCAGGCGCGGGAGGTTGTTCACAGTCGCGTTGCTTGGCGCGCCCGCCCGAACCCGGCGGCGCACTGTCACTTCCTGGTTGACCTGTGCAAGCAACTTCTCGGCCTCGACCTGGGACTGCTCGGCGGTGGCGGCCTTCACGTCGAACAGGCGCATCAGCGCAACCGCAGTGGCGATGCACGCGATGGGTAGGAACACGGCAACCATTGCTGTGGTGAAGGTCATTGGAAAATCCCCCTTATTGATGATCCTGCCACTCGACCGGCGAACCGCACTCGATCAGGTGCCCCCTGTGCTGTTCCGGGGTCAGGCGTTCACGCTCACCAAGAGCAGCAGCAGCGACAGGCCCAGCACCCACCAGCCCAGGACAGGCATGGCCTTGAGCTTGCACCAGAGAGTCGGTCTAGCAAATAGCCTGCGCTGCGTCAAATCGTCCGCCAGCCAAAATTCGTTCTGCATTCGCTGTCTCCTTGATGCTGTGGCGACAGTTTGGCACCTCCCTGGCACTCCCTAACACCAGAACAGCGGTCAAACGACCGCCTAAATCTCCTGCTGGTCATCTTTTTGACAAGTGCAGAAAAGACAAAATTGCCCGCATCACCAGGGTGACTCAGCGGATTTCAACGGCAAGGCCAGCGTCATTCAGGCCGAACAAGGCCCGGGAAGAAACCCTGCATTTCCACCTCAATTATTCTCAACAGACTTTATTCGCGTTCTCGAATACTCTTGGGTCAAGACCGGATCAGATCGAAAGCAAAGGGTGATCGGGTGTTGCGGTGACCGTGTCCTTGGAGGATTGGCATGAAACGGGATTTGAGGCGGCGGGAAGCATACGCGCTGCATCGCATCAGCGAAGCCCTGACCCGGCTGCTTCAAGCGCAAACTGGCGGCGAAATCGTTCGAGCAAACGGATGGGTCAAGGCTTGGTTTGACTACTACCATACGCTGTCGGCGAGCGCCAGACTGCTTGCACCAGCAAAGCCCGTATCTCCCGGCATCGAAAACGAAGTCTGTTGAATCCGCACTGCCGACCCCACACATCGACTTCGACTGGCCTGACGCAATGCCGGTTCAGAACGTCTGATGCGATCGGCGTTGACAGGATCATCCGAAGGCAACGGTCATGATCCGGGAACGGCGCTGATTCGTCGGCGCGAGAACGACGTCGTTGGATCGCCGGGCTGGGCGGGTTTTGTTTGCCCGGCAGCGATCTTGAACACCGCAACGGCTTCGACCAATTCATTGGCTTGACTATGGAGACTGCCTGCGGCTGCTGCCATTTGCTCCACCAGCGCTGCATTCTGTTGCGTGGTCTGATCCATCAGGCTTATCGCCTCGCCAACCTGCGCCACGCCAAGGGATTGCTCCCTGCTCGATGCACTGATCGCACCCATGATGTCGGTCACGCGCTTGATGGCGTCAACGACTTCCGTCATGGTGGAGCCGGCCTTGTCAACCAAGGCGGTTCCCTGCTCCACTCGTTCAACGCTGGTTCCTATAAGACCTTTGATCTCCTTGGCTGCATCGGCGCAGCGACCGGCAAGGGAGCGGACTTCAGACGCCACCACGGCAAAGCCGCGTCCCTGCTCACCGGCCCTCGCCGCCTCAACGGCAGCGTTCAAGGCCAGGATGTTGGTTTGAAAGGCGATGCCATCGATCACGCTGATGATGTCGGCAATCTTGCGCGACGACTCGTTGATGCCCCGCATAGTTTCGACTACCTGCCCTACAACCTCGCCACCCTGGACAGCGATCGCAGACGCGCTCAATGCGAGTTGGTTGGCCTGGCGGGCGCTGTCCGAATTTTGTCGAACCGTAGAGTCAAGGTCATGCATGGACCTGGTAGTTGATTCAAGGGCGCTTGCCTGGCTCTCGGTGCGGCTGCTCAGATCCTGACTGCCAGCCGCAATCTCCTGCGTTGCCATGGCTATTCCACCTGCGGATTGCCGAACGCCGGTGACCAGGCCTTGCAGCGAGGATTCCATTTGAATCATTGTCCCCATCAAACTGTCCGATCGTCCCAAGTTCACGATGCCTGTCGCCAAGTTGCCGCGCGAGATCTTCGACAATGCCTCACGGGTGTCTGCCGGATCGCCGCCGAGTTCCTTGCGCATCGTTGCCTGCAGGACAAGATTGAGAACCACTGCGACCAGCGTAGCGAGCAGGGCGACGGCTATCGAGAGTCGGATTGCGAGGTCGGTCGTCTGTGTCACGCGCTGATGGGCCGCAGCCGAATTCTTTTGTGCATCCAGACCCTGCTTCAGCAGTTCACTTTTTAGTTGCCGCCAAGCGGGTGTTTCCTGGCTATTCAGGACGCTGATGGCTTCGGCGGTTGATGGAACCTGTGTCAGAACGTCTTCCTGGGCCTTTGCGTGGATGGCGCGAAGTGTCGACACGCGAATCAGAGCTGTTTCCAGCGTACTGCCCTTTGCCAGTGTTTGCGTCCGAGAAAATGTCCTTTCGTAATCCAGCTGTGCGGCCTTCAAATTCTGCAGTGCCTTGGGATTCTCGGGGTCCAACACCACATTGCGCAGGGCTTGGCCCATTTGCAGTCCATGTGCGTACAGGTCGCCGAATCCATGCTCAACGGCCTGCTCTGAGCTGATGTAGCGGTCAAATTCCTTCTGCGTATTCATCAGGGAGCCGATGCTGCTCACCAAGCCAATGATAAACAGCAGTGCTGGTACGGCGGCAAAAGCGACAATTTTGGAGCTGAAAGTCATGGGAAATGCCTCACGTTTCGTTTGCCTGCAGTTCTCGATCGCCGGTCGCCTGTTCACGCCCTGGGCGGCCCCTCGCATTCGATGCGACCTGCGCCGGGGCCGATGGTCTCGTTCCACCGTTCTGCTTGCAGCCGCTTCTTGTGCGATGAAGGTCTCGTTCAGAACCGGGCCGCGCCAATCGATGTCAGCACATGTTCGGCGATACAGCGTCTTGTCGATTGCTCCAGCAAGGGGGGTAATTGGCCTTAGTTTCGAGTAGTTCCCCCATCGCGGCGGCAGGCGCGGACCAGCAGCAGATCGGTGGCATTGCTGATGCTTCTCTTCGGTGGTTGTCCGTCTCGGGACATGACTGCGGCGGGCGAAAAAAAACCGGCCAACAGGCCGGTCTTCTCAACTGCGGTGCAGACTTCAGTAGTTGCTGCGGCCGCCGCCGTAGCTACCGCCGCCGCCAGTGCGGGGTTCCATGGGGCGTGCCTCATTGACCACCATGCCACGACCATCGATAGATTTGCCGTTCATTCCGCTGATCGCCGCCTGGGCTTCCGCGTCGCTCGACATTTCCACGAAGCCGAAGCCCTTGGAGCGGCCGCTGTCGCGGTCCATCATGACTTTGACTGACGTGATCGTGCCAAATTCGGAAAAGTATTGTTGCAGGGATTCGTCGCTCACCGAATAGGAGAGGTTGCCGACATAAAGTTTCTTGCCCATTTTGGGGCCTTTCAAAAAAAGCTTGCACGTTCCAGATAGACCGCGCGAAGCAGGGAATTGACGGTCCTGATTAGAAAACCAATCAACGAAACTGACGCCTGACCGAAGTCATCGTCCAACTGGACCGGGTATCCCTGTGCCGGAAGGTGATCCGACCTTGGGCCCAGGTCATGGGTCGGTCGTGAGGAAAGAAAGTGACCGGAGTGAAGCTCACCGCTGGGGGAGTTTGACGACCGGGAGGGCCGGTGCTATTGGCCAGGAGGGTGCGAGGGGCGGCGTGTAAGGTGCCGCATGTCGTGTCAGACTACACATGCTGCAAAGGTAAGCAAATTGCAGCAACCATCGTATTTTACTCTGTATCAGCGAATCACGTCTGCCGGCCTCGCCGATTGACCCAAAGGGTCATGCGCGGCCCGGGTCCATTGACTTCAGGCCGCAGCTAAAGTCGAGCTTGAACTGCTTGCTGCAGCTGACCATGTAAGAGATTCACCGATTTGTACAATCGGCACCATTGCACCCAGGGCAAAACCAGGACAAAAAGCTGAATCGACACAGTGCTGGGGACGGTTCGTTCTGATCTTTGCAATTGCAACAGTCGGGGTGCGTCCGGCCCTTCGACCCTCCCGACATTCGGTTCAATGGTGCAGGCTGGATATTGATTCATAAGGATATTTTCATGAGTTTGAAGTGTGGCATCGTGGGCTTGCCCAACGTCGGTAAATCGACCCTGTTCAACGCCCTG
>JBMOJJ010000088.1:0-12334 GCA_049315845.1 Rhodoferax sp. | reverse complement strand
CGGTGAATGCGTGCATGGCGACTTCATGTCCGTGCACATCCATCGCAATGTCGAGCCCGGTTTCCTCCATGGCCCTGAGCACATGGAACACTTCCGGACTGCGCTCCCGGCTTGGTGATTGCCACTCGCGGTTCAGGTTCACTCCGGCCGCATTGCTCCGAAGATGACCTCGCGCGGCGCCATCAGGGTTCATGTCGGGCACGATATGTACGGTTGCGAGTTCTCGCAGCTGAACGATGTCAGGCTGGCTGGCACAGGCCAGTTCCTCCAGAGCCCCCTCAGCCCACCACTGCGCCATGGTCTCGCCGGGATGCTGGCGTGCGATCAGCCAGACCTGCACCGGGCCTGATCCCAGGGAAAGCGCCTCCAGAGCGCGGCCTTCTATCGAGCGCCCCAGGACACGGCGGCGCACGCCGGTGGCGGCACCGTAGTGAGCCAGCAGCGCGGTGTGTCGCTCACCCGGATAGGGAACAAAGTAGGCGAGCTGCAGGAAATCGGAAGCCGCCTCGGCGCCAATCGTCAGGATGCCCTGGGCGTAATGGGTCGGGGCGCAGCGCCAGCGCTGACCATCGTCGCTAACGCGGGCCTGGTAGCCCGCCCAACCCTCGGGATAAGCGCTGCCAGCGCAGTTGACAATGCGCAGGGTGAGCTTGCGACCAGCGGCACCGCTAACGCGAAAATTGAACCACTGGTAGAAGCCGGACTGGTGGTCGGGCACGATCTCCAGATCCGCGCCATCGGCGTGGATCTGCCTGACGCGGATATTGCCACCATCAAATTCACCGGTAATCTGCAGTGTCATGGTCTGTGTTGCAGAATATAAACGACGTACATATAATGACCGCAGTATAAAGGGAAACAGACGACATGGCGACCTACGACCTTGTGATCAGGAATGGGCTGGTTATTGACCCGGCGAGTGAGTTCGCCGGCGCCTTCTCGGTCGGTGTTCTGGCGGGCAAAGTCGCCACGCTGACGACGACAGCCATCACCGGCGATCGGGAGATTGATGCCAGCGGCCTGGTGGTCGCACCGGGTTTTGTCGACGTCCACACCCATGTCGACGGCAATCGCGCCGCTGGCTATGAACTGATCAGGATGGGTGTGACCTCCGCCATTGGCGGCAACTGTGGCAATTTCACGTGGTTCGACAGCCCCGACGCAATGAAGCAGCGTCTGCACCAGCAGAAGGACTACGACGTCATCAACTTCAACCGCCTCGACCGCGATTGGGCTGATCTGTTGCAGGAAATTGACAGCCAGGGCTATCCGGTCAATCTGGGTCTGCTGGCCGGCTCCGCCACGCTGCGTCTGAAGGCAGGTGCCACCGATCCCAACGCGCCAGCGACTGCAACGCAACTGGCCGAGATGTGCCGGATTGCGGCCAGGAGCATTGAGGCCGGCTGTTTTGGCGTTTCGTTTGGCGTCATGTACACGCCTGGCATGACGCACGAGGAACTGGTGGCACTGTTTCGCGTGGCGGCGCGCTACCAGGGAATCGCTGCCGTTCATCCGCGGCATGGCGGCACCGGTCTGCCCGGCGTGGTGCCGAGCGCGCTGGTGGGTCACCAGGAGATCATCGACGCCGCCCGCGAAGCTGGCGCGCGTCTGCAGATTTCCCACATTGCACACCAGATCGCCTACCAGTCCCGCCCCTACGACGACCTGACCCGCCGTGGCCTGCTCATGGTGGAGCAGGCGCGCGCGCAGGGCATCGACGTGATGGCCGACTGCATGCCGCTGGCGCAAAACGTGCTGGAAGTCGGGCTTCCTCTGACGGCTGCATTGTACGAGATGTTGCCTCTGGTCGAGAAGCAGCTTGGCCGAAAGATCGAGAATGTGGTGTTTGCGAAGGAGGGTCCGCACAAGGGCAAGGGACTCACGCCGGCGCTGTACCGCCAGATCAAGGAGGAGTCTCCGATGACGGCACTGGCCCTCAAAGCCATGAAGGAGGATCTCGTCATTCAGACGCTGTTGCCGGACTGGTGCTTTGTTGGCAGCGACATCGGTGACAAGTTCTACCCGGCTCAGGCCAAGGTCATCGGAAACTATGTGCGCGAGCATGGCGTCTTCACCCTGATCCAGGCGCTGCAGAAGTGCACCAGCGTCCCGGCAAAACGCTTCGGTCTGAAACACAAGGGTCGAATCGCCGTCGGTGCCGATGCGGATTTCACGATCTTCAATGCAGACACCCTCAGCGGCACCCACACATTCATGGCCGACCAGGCCGAGACGACCGGCATCGAGTACGTGATCGTCAACGGCGTGCCGGTCATGGCAGAGGGCAAACTGCTCGACACGCTGCCGGGCAAGGCGATGCGGCACGTGCCTTGGTGAATCGGGCTCGATGAAATACTGGCGACTGCTTTACTCCAGAACCCCGAAGATCAGGGATGCACGCGGTGCTGTCAAGCCCGCCAGCATCGCCTCCCTGGAGCGAGTTCGTCTGGGCGGCATCGAGCAGACGGTCCTGCTGCGCGGCCACGATAGAAGCTTGCCGCTTCTGTTGATATTGCACGGCGGCCCGGGTGGCACTGCCATGCCGCTGGTACACGAGTTCAGCTCCCAACTTGAGGAGCACTTTGTCGTCGTGAACTGGGATCAGCGCGGCGCCGGCAAGTCCTACGCACCCGACATTCCCAAGTCTTCGATGACGGTGGACCAGTTCGTGCGGGACTGTCGCGATCTGGTCTGCTACCTGTGCGAACGCTTTCAGCAGCGCAGGATTTACCTTGCCGGCCACTCCTGGGGCACGCAGCTCGGTGTGCTCACGGTTCAGCGTTACCCTGAGCTGTTTCATGCCTACATCGGCATTGCCCAGGTGGTCAATGTACGGCGCGCAGAGTCGATCTCACTGCGGTTCGCGTTCGAGGGCGCACGCCGGGAAGGCGACCGCGTGACGCAGGACAGACTGGCCAGACTCAAGCCCCCGGGCTATGACGGCAGTGTCAGGGACCTGCTGTTCCAGCGCGAGTGTGTCGCGCGCTACGGTGGTACGTTCTGCAACCGGGCTGTCGACAAGGCGCTGTTCCGGAAATACTTCCAGTCGCATGAATACTCGCTTGGTGATCTGCTGAAGTTGAAGAAGGGCTCCCACTGGAGCCTCGCCACCATGTGGGGGCAAGGCCTGGACTGGGACCTGCTGCAGCAGGCGCCTGTGCTGGAAGTGCCAGCCTATTTTCTTCATGGCCGCTGTGACCGCGTTACGCCCACCGAACTGGTGCAGGAGTACTTTGACCTGTTGCAGGCACCTCGCAAGACGCTGATCTGGTTTGAGCACTCAGGCCACTGCCCGCTGTTTGAAGAACCCGGGCGTTTCCAGAGCGTGCTGATCGAACAGGTCCTGCGCGACGTAGACTCGGCACCATGAGAAAAACCGACTTTGCAATGGCCCTGCACGGAGGCGCCGGCGCCATTCCCCGTGCCAGCATGTCAGATGCGCAGGAGGCTCAGTACCGGGCAGTACTGGCCGAGGCGCTGAGTGCGGGACACCGGGTGCTCGCGTCGGGCGACACGGCGCTCGAAGCCGTCTGCCAGGCGCTGCGGGTGATGGAAGATTCGCCGCTCTTCAACGCCGGCCGGGGTTCGGTCTTCACCCATGAAGGTGAGATCGAGATGGACGCCGCCGTGATGGTCGGACGCACGCGCGCCGCCGGCGCGGTATGCCAGCTCAAGGCTGTGAAGAACCCGGTCTTTGCAGCCCGCGCCGTGATGGAGCGCTCCGGCCATGTGATGCTGGGGGCAGCCGGTGCCCAGGCCTTCGCTGAATCTGCCGGCATGGAGACAGCACCACCCGCCTACTTTCGAACCGAGGAACGCTGGCAACAGTTGCTCACGGCCCGTGGGGATGGTCGGGTGGCACTCGACAGCGATCTGCCGGGCCCGAAGGCGGCTGAGGGCAAGTTCGGTACCGTGGGGGCGGTCGCACTGGACCGCTCGGGAGGGCTGGCCGCCGCCACCTCGACCGGCGGCATGACCAACAAGCGCTGGGGCCGCATCGGCGACAGCCCGATCCTGGGTGCGGGCACCTGGGCCGACGAGACGGTGGCAGTATCAGCCACCGGCGTCGGGGAAATGTTCATCCGGGCCTGCGCCGCCCACGAGATTTCCGCACGCATACGATTTCTCCACGAAGACGTACTCAGGGCCTCGTCCGCGGTGCTGGATGACGTAGCCCGCCTCGGCGGCCGCGGCGGCCTGATCGTGATCGACGCAGAAGGCCACATCGCCATGCCCTTCAACACGGCAGGCATGTTTCGCGGCCGTGTCAGTTCCGCCAGCGACATCGAGGTCGCCATCTATTCTGACTGACAGGTGCCAGGATGCAGATTTGCCACATGAACTGGATGCAGGTCGAGCAGTACCTGAAGCACGACGACCGCTGTGTGCTGCCGCTTGGCAGCATTGAGCAGCACGCCTACCTGAGTCTGGCCACCGATGCGCTCCTGGCCGAGCGGGTGGCGGTCGATGCCGCCGAACCCCTGGGCGTTCCGGTGTTTCCGGTGCAAAGCTATGGCTTCACTCCGTATTTCAGGGCTTTTCCGGGCACGGTGTCGCTGACGCTGTCCACCTATCTGGCGCTGATTCGCGATCTGATCGACGGCATCTACGGCCAGGGCTTCAGGCGTGTTGTCGTCGTCAATGGTCACGGCGGCAATGCGCCGGCCGGCGCTCTTATGGCCGAGTTGATGGCGGACCGGCCGGACCTTCAGGTGAAGTTCCATAACTGGTGGAATGCGCCCAGGACCATGGACTACGTGAATGGGGTCGAGGCCGGGAGTTCACACGCCTCCTGGATGGAGAACCTGCCTTGGACGCGCCTGAGCGGGGTGGTGATGCCCGAGACTGCCAAGCCGCCCGTGAACAGCCAGCAATTCGCCCTGCTCGGTGCGCGGACGGGAATTGATCGCAGACGGAAATTTTGGCGGCTCCTACCAGCGCTCCGACAGCGAAGTCCTGACCCTGTGGGGTATTGCCGTGAAAGAGACGCGGGCTTTGATTGAAGGACCGTGGCGGGCAGACACAAAAGGGGGTTGATGATGCAGATCCATTTTGATGGGCAAACGGTCCTGATCACAGGCGCGTCGCAAGGCATAGGCCGGGAAATGGTCTGCCAGTTTGCGCGCTGCGGCGCCAGAGTCATTGCGAGTGACATCGACGCACCCGGCCTGCAGCGTACAGCCCAGGAAGCGGGGGAGCGATGTGAGACGCGTATTCTCGACGTGACCGACCGTCAGGCGGTGCAGGCACTGGTGCAGGAGCTGGGGGTGGTGGACGTGCTGGTGCACAGCGCCGGAGGTGTCTGCGGGCAGATCGGGCGCCCGCTGGAAGAGATTGACGAGTCGAGCTGGCAACGCATTTTTGCCGTCAACACCCAAGGGGCTTTCTGGTGCAGCCAGGCCGTGGCACCCGGCATGAAGAGCCGGGCCGGTGGACGCATCATCCTGATTTCGAGCGGCGCCGGCCTGGGTGTGAGTCTCACCGGGATTCAGGCCTACGCCTCGGCCAAAGCTGCCGAAATTGGACTGGCACGCCAGCTGGGTCACGAACTGGGTCCCTTCGGCATCACGGTGAACAGCATCGCGCCCGGCTTCATCCGGTCGAATCCTTCCACCGAAGCCCAATGGCAGGCTATGGGTGAAGAGCGCCAGCAACAGCTGGTCAACGCGATCGCCATGAGGCGAACCGGCCGGCCCGATGACATCGCGCACGCGGCGCTGTTTCTGGCCTCGCCCTATGCCAGCTGGATCAACGGACAGGTTCTGTCGGTCGATGGAGGCCGTTGATGGCGGTCGGGGCGTGACGCGACTGGCGCCGCTGCTGTCCACCACGCTGGATCAGCGGGCCGTGGAAATTGCGCGCGCTGCAGCCGCCATGATGCTCGAGGGCGATGCTTGTGGCGGGAGCGCTGAAGGCGCAGCGACCCGAGCCTGGGAACAGCGCTTTGCCAGCTGGCTGAACGGCGGGCAGGTACGCGCCTTCGGGAGCGGCCGGGCCGCACTCTTCGCGGTGGCCAAGGCACTTGGACTGGGGCCAGGCGACGGCGTGATCGTCCCGGCATTCACCTGTCAAAGCGTGATCAATGCCCTGCGTTACACCGGGGCCGAGCCGCAGTACGCCGACATTGAGACCGATGCTTTTGGACTGGACGTCGATGCCGTGAACGCAGCGACTGGGCCGCGCACGCGTGCGGTTCTGCTGCAGCATACGTTTGGCCTGATCGGACGCGACATCGAGGCGCTGTTGACGCTGGCGCAGGAACGCCAGTTGCTGGTGATTGAGGACTGCGCCCATGCATTGGGTGCCACCTGGAAGGGCAGGAAGCTCGGTCGCCTTGGAGATGGCGCCATTTTCAGTTTCGAGCGTGGCAAGGTCCTGAGCACAGTGCACGGTGGCATGGCCGTGGTGCACAGCCCTGAGGCGGCTGCTCGACTTCATGCCTGGGCCGACGAAACGCCCCTGCCAGATCAGGAACAACTGGGCTCGCAGCTGAGCAGTGTCGTGCACGACTACTGGACACTGGTCGCAGATGACAGGGAAAAAGCAGACTGGGCGCACCGGCAGTTCGCCTCCACGCTGATACCGCGCATGTGGCCCGAGGAGTTTGACGGCCGGTATTGTTCGCACTACCGCGAACGCATGGCTGATGTGGTGGCTACCCTGGCACAGAGCCAGTTTGATCGGCTCGATGAGGTGCTGTCACGACGCCGGGCGCAGGCAGCTGCGTGGCAGATCTGGGCCGACGCGTCAGGCGCCAGGACGGCGAAAGTTATTGCCGGTTCCCAGCCGGCCTGGCTGCGCTTTCCGATCTGGGTTGACGCGCAAACCAAGGCGGAGCCGGCCGCGCTGGAACGCGAGCTCGGTGTCGAGTTGGGTCTGTGGTTCACGTCGCCAGCGCACCCCGTGCCCTCACCGCAGGCCCATTGCCCGCGCGGCATGGACGCCTGTGCACGAGTGCTCAACCTGCCGACGCTGCTACCGGCGGGGCATCCTTACGGAGCAGGCTAGCTTGCTGTGCGCTGGCGCGAGGCCAGGCGACTCGCATTAAGATTCGGGCTCGGGTCAGGCTGAAGCCATGAGCGACTGCGCCCACTCCAGCAGCAGCGGCTGCCAAAGGGAATTGCCGGCATCGCTGTTGACCAGCATGCAAAAGCCCAGACCGGCCTGCGGCAGGATCGAGTAAATGCTGCGCCAGCCGCTGAAGCCGCCCGAATGGTGCACGTTCAACTGACCGCCGAAGGTGCAGACAAAGTGGCCCAGGCCGGTGTCGAAGTCCAGGCCTGACCCGTCCTCGTGCATCGCAAAGCCATGCGATGCGAACATCGCTTCGACGGCGCGTGGCGACAGCACGCCGCGCCCCACGGCCGCACCGTCCGCGCCGCTCAGCTCGGCACAGGCAAAAGTGGCCAGATCGGTGATGCTGGCCCACATTCCGCCGGCCGCCTTGGACAGGGGCACCCAGTCCTCGACCGGACTGCCGTCCTCGAAGTGCGGCTTGGCGACCTGGCCCCGCAGCGAAACGGGCAAGGGGTCGTAGCCGGCGTGCCGCATGCCCAGCGGCTCGAAGATCTCGCGGCGCATGAAGTCCTCAAAGGCGTGGCCTGATACTTCCTCGACCATCAGTTCGAGCATCGCGTAACCACCATTCGAGTAGCGGTGGCCGGTGTCGGGTTCATGGGCCAGCGTCATGGGCGCGTCCGGCGGCAACTTCCAGCGCGTGTAGTAGCGCTGCTGCTCCATGTTCAGTGGTGGCTGGCGACCTTCGAGCGCATCCAGCAGGGGTGTCGACGTGCTGCCATGCGGCGCGCGACCCATACCTGGCGTGGAGATGCCGGCCGTGTGGGCGAGCAGTCGGCGCACGGTGACACCACCACGCTCAAACGCTGAGGACGGCAGGCGCCAGCGCTTCAGGTAGCGGTCGATTGGTGCATCGAGCTCAACCTGGCCGCGCTCCACCAGGATCATCACGGCCCAGGCGGCGAACGACTTGGAGATCGATGCCAGTCGGAACAGGGTGGTCTCACTGACCGGCGTCCGGCTTTGCGTGTCAGCCCAGCCGAAAGAACGTATTGCCGCAACACGCCCTTTCTCGACCAGGGCCACCGTCGCACCCGGAATATGCAGATCGCTCATTCTCTGCGGAACAACCGATTCCAGATGGATCGTGAAGGCTTGGGTTGGCATCGTCTCTCCAGGGGTGAATTAGTGGGAAATCAGGGCGAAGCCATTGGCGATTGCCTTGTCGCCAGCGGGCGTGACCACATCGAAGAAGACCTCGGTCCGGTCGCCATACCGGCGGGTTCGGTAGTGCAATAGAAGCGTGCTGCCGGGGAACACCAGGGCACCAAATCGGCCATGCAGACGCTTCAATCGTGCCGGGTCACCGTCGGCCAGACACTTGATCAGTTCTGTGCCAGCCAAAGCCCAGGTGGCCGTGCCATGCAGCACCACATCGGGCAAACCGACCGCCTTGGCAACCCGCCTCTCGGTGTGGATCGGGTTCCAGATGCCCGAGCATTCGGTATAGCGGTGAGCAAGTGCAGCGTCGATTGCGATAGCGACTGTCTGAACCGAACCCTGTGCGCCTTCCGATCCGGGCACGTCCGGCACCTCTGTTGCAGGGCGGTCTTCGCCTTCGGCGTCAACCCCCCGGTACACCGCCGTGGTGTAGCTGGTCACCACATCCACTGCGGCGGCATCCGTGGTGCGAAGTGTGCTGAGCACCCGCACACCTGCGGCACCTCGCCAAACCCCTGTCACCACGGCGCTGGTGCTCAAACGATCTCCCACTCGCATCGGGCGATGAAAATGCGAGTCCTGACTGTGGTGCACAGCGCGCAAGCGCTCGCCCGGTTCCGCCACCAGCTGCGCCACCAGCGTCGGGTCGCTGATCAGCGCCCATTCCAGCGCCACGCACAAGGCCGGGTTGGCCATGAAGTCTGGATTCAGGTCGTCAAAAACTTTGGGGGAGAGGTCGCCAATGCCCGCTGCATAGGCCAGCATGGCACGCGCTTGCAGCGTTGTTGTCCTTTGACCAAGCGACAGGCCGCACAGGGAAGTTGAAATGGCCATGGCTGAATGCTAAAATAAACGATGTACATATTATTATGGAAACCAGAGCGCTGGTCAAGACGATGAAACAAGGTCGCCTGCAAGGCAAACGCATACTCATTACCGCAGCCGGCCAGGGCATCGGGCGCGCCAGTGCGCTGGCGTGTGCGCAGGAGGGCGCCACGGTGATTGCCACCGACGTCAACCACGCACTCTTGCAGGACCTGGCTTCCGTGTGGCCAGGAATTGAGCTGGCGACACTCGATGTGTGCGATGGCAATCAAGTGACCCAGCTGGCTTCGCGCACCGAGCCACTCGATATCCTTTTCAACTGCGCGGGCATGGTCCACAACGGCAGTGTGCTCGATTGCAGTGACGCCGACTGGGACCGCAGCTTTGACCTCAATGTCAAGGGCATGCATCGAATGATCCGCGCTTTTCTGCCCGGCATGCTGGCGCGGGCAAATGTGACACGCAGCGGCTGCATTATCAACATGGCATCCATGGCTTCGTCGATCAAAGGCTTCCCCAACCGCTATGCCTATGGCGCAAGCAAGGCTGCCGTGATCGGCATGACAAAAGCCATCGCGGCGGATTTTGTGGCGCAGGGCCTGCGCTGCAATTCACTCTGTCCGGGGACCGTGGACACGCCTTCTCTTCGGGGCCGTATCGCGTCGGCGCCCGACCCGGTTGAAGCCGAGAAGAACTTCATCGCCCGTCAACCCATTGGCCGTCTGGCCACGGTTGACGACATCACACCGATGGTGGTCTTCCTGGCCAGCGACGAGTCGCGCTTCATTACGGGCCAGAGTCTGCTTGTCGATGGCGGTGTGACCATCTAGGGGCTTGAAACTTCAACCGGAGGTGAGGGAATGAAACTGCTTCGATACGGGCCGGCGGGGGCCGAACTGCCCGGGGTACTTGACAGAGCGGGTCGGGTCAGAGACTTGTCGGGCCATGTCGCCGATATCGGCGGCAGTACGCTCTTGCCGGCAAGTCTGGCCAGGCTGCGGGGCATCCAGCTCGATACCTTGCCGCTGGTTGCCGGTACACCGCAAATCGACCTTCGCCTGGGACCGTGCGTAGGAGGCATCGGAAAATTCATCTGCATCGGCCTCAACTATTCGGATCACGCTGCCGAGTCAGGACTGCCGGTGCCACCGGAGCCGGTTGTATTCAACAAGTGGACGAGCGCGGTGATTGGCCCCGACGACAAGGTGGCAATCCCCCGTGGTTCGCTGAAAACCGACTGGGAAGTCGAGCTAGGCGTCGTGATCGGGCAAGGAGGAAGGTATATACCGGAGCAAGACGCGATGACGCATATTGCCGGCTACTGCGTCATCAATGATGTCTCGGAGCGGGAGTACCAGTTGGAGCGAAGCGGCACCTGGGACAAGGGCAAGGGTTGCGATACCTTCGGCCCGACCGGCCCATGGTTGGTCACGGCGGACGAGGTGGCTGATCCTCATTCACTGATGATGTGGCTGGAGGTGGACGGAAAGCGTTACCAGAATGGGTGCACCGCGACCATGGTCTACAAAGTTCCGTACCTCATCAGTTACCTCAGCCGGTTCATGAGCCTGCAGCCCGGAGACATCATCTCCACCGGCACACCCCCGGGCGTCGGCATGGGGCAAAAGCCACCGGTCTATCTCAGAGCCGGACAAACCATGGAACTGGGCATTGAGGGGCTTGGCAGGCAAAGGCAGATGTTGGTTCAGGCATGAGGGCCGGCGCCGCCTGGCGCCAGCTGATCGCTTCAACCATCCAATACACAAAGCACACCATGCGCGTCTTTAGCGGAGCCCTTTCTACCGAAACCAATACGTTCGCGCCACTGCCGACAGGGCTCGCTTCATTCCACGAGTATGGCTGCTTCCCGGCGGGACAACATCCAGGGCACATGCTCAATTACGCCGGACCGCTGTGGGCAGCACGTCTGCGCGGCGAGCGTGACGGCTGGGACCTTGTCGAGGGCCTGGTCGCTGGCGCCCAGCCCGGTGGCACCACCTCGCGCCTTGCCTACGAGACGCTGCGTGACGAGTTGCTGCGCGACCTGCGCTCAGCCATGCCGGTGGACATGGTGCTGCTCGGTCTGCACGGTGCCATGGTGGCCGACGGCTATGACGATTGCGAGGGTGACCTGCTGGCACGTGCGCGGCAGATCGTCGGCCCCGACGTGGTCATTGGCGCCGGGATCGATCCGCACAACCACCTGAGCCAGGCCATGCTGGACAACGCAAACCTCATGGTCAGCTACAAGGAATACCCGCACACCGACGTGAAGGAGCGCGCCATCGAGTTGGTTGACCTGTGCGCGGCCCTGATTGAGAGACGCATCCGGCCAACGCTGGCTGCGGTCGATTGCGACATGATCGTGCTGATACACACCTCGCGCCAGCCGGCACGCGCCTTCATCGACCGTATTCAGGCGATGGAGGGAAAGAACGGTGTGCTGTCGATCTCCATCACGCACGGTTTTGCGTGGGGTGACGTCGCCGACATGGGCACCAAGGTGCTTGTCTACACCGACAACGACCCCGCTTTGGCGGCGCGGCTGGCGCACCAGCTGGCGGACGAACTGATCGCCATGCGCGAGCAACTCGCACCCCCATATCCCGACGTCGACAGCGCGCTTGAGCAGGCGCTGGCTTTCGTCGGTGGACCGGTCGTCATTTCGGACGGAGCCGACAACCCCGGCGGTGGCGCGGCCAGTGATGCCACCTTCATCCTGCGGCGCATGGTGGAGCGCGGCATCACCAACGCCGCACTCGGACCGTTGTGGGATCCGATTGCCACGCGCATGGCCTTTGAGGCCGGGGTTGGCGCACGGTTGGCGCTGCGCATCGGCGGCAAGATCAGCCCGCAATCGGGCGATCCGGTCGATTTGATGTGCACGGTGAAGGCGCTGACGCCATCACTGGTGCAGACCGGCCTGTCGGGCACACCGACGCCCATGGGCGACTGTGCGCTGGTCGAAGCCCAGGGCATCGAGGTCCTTCTTTGCACCTTGCGCAACCAGGCCATGGGCACCGACCTTTTCACCGGCGCCGGTTGCGAGCTCGCCGGCAAGAAGATCATCGTGGTCAAGTCGTCGCAGCATTTCTACGCCTCGTTCGCAAGCGTCGCTCGCCACGTCATCTATGCCGCCGCACCGGGATCGATGACCCTGGACCTTGACTGCCTGTCCTACCTCAAGGTGAAGCGCCCGAAGTGGCCGTTGAAACCCTGAAACAGGAAGCTGATTCAGGCAGGTGGCAGTGCCGGGCCAGGTTCCCTGTCG
>JBMOJJ010000430.1:0-2753 GCA_049315845.1 Rhodoferax sp. | reverse complement strand
GCACCTCAAAGCCGTCCATGCCAGGCATCGCCACGTCCAGCAACACCAGGTCAGGTCGCGGATCGCTTGCCGCAGCATGGAGCGCGCTCTCGCCCGAACTGGCAGCGCGCACGTGATAGGTCGGTCGCAGCAGATGAGTCAGCAACGAGAGATTGGCTGGTTCATCGTCCACGATGAGGATGGTTGCTTGGGTCACGGAACGAGCGCCTCCGGGGAAAAGCTGGGGCCAAGTTCAAATGTCCATTCGCCTACAGGGCTGCAAAGGCCATACCTCCTTGCTTGCCAACCGGAGGAGGGAAATCACGGTCAGAGCGAATCAGTAGGCAGAGTGATGTCGCAAGAACCCCGATTTCATGTCATTCCATGCTAGCAGCGCCTGGCGGCGGCGATACCCCAAACAGAGGCAGAAATGTGCCGCAATTACCGGGTTGAAGGCGGCTGACACATTCAAGTTTGCCGCTGACAGGTCGTAAATACACGTACCGGCCGAATTCGCTTGCGGCGTGAACGTGGCGCAGCGGCTGGAAGGCGATTCGGTCAATTGACCTTACAAGGAATTGCCATGACTGAGCGTCGCCAGGCTCCCGGGCGCACCATGCCAGCGAAATTTTGGTAAGGCTGGCAGGATGAACTCACGCTTCTCGTTGATCCGCTCGCTCAAGACGAGAGTGACGCTGTTCACGCTGACTATTTTCGTTCTCAGCGTCTGGGCCATTGCATTATTTGCCAGCCACATGCTGCAGGACGATATGCAGCGCCTTCTGGGCGAGCAGTTTCGGAGAAGGGTGTCTGGCTTCAAAAGTCAAGGGTTGTAGGGTGCCCGCCCGCAGTGGCGCGCTGCAGGAGACCTGATCACCAACGAAGGGTGGGCATCGTACAAGCCTCAACCTTACCTGACGATGATTTTCCTGAATAGCCTGACCGACATTGGAGGTAACATTCGATGTCCTTGGAACGATGGATCAGTTGTTCGTGTGAAGCGTTTGCCTGCAGCAATGCATACAGGGTGGTGGGCCCTACAAAGGTCAAGGCGCGGCGGTAGAGCTGCGCAAAGCAATTCATGGCAACTGTGTCTTCACACAGTCGCGACATGAATAGCGAGGCAAAGAGGTCGCTCATTGCCCGATCGATCCTTGGAATCCGGAGCACCATTGACTCAACGCAGATCATGGTCGTTGGTTTGCGCGATTTATCCCTCTTCCATTTTTTGGAGACTCATCATGGACATGTGTGCACAGGGTTCTGGAGTTGTTGGGGCGAGTCAAGGTGCGAGAGCCACGCTGTGGCAACAGGAGCCGCGAGGTTTCGAGAATTGGATAGCGGTACGGCATTTGGTTGAATCGTCATGAACGTCTTCGCACGCTACCAGGGAGGGACGGTTTGTGGCGGCCCAGGAGGAAGAGTTGTTGATCCAGGATTACCTGGATCAGTGCAAGCGCGACCCGACAGCCTACGCCACCGTGGGCGAGAGAACGCTCAACGCGATCGGCGAGCCTGAGATGGTCGACACCGGCGGCGATGCGCGCTTGCCCTGTCTGACGGTTTTATGCTGGAGTTCCTGCAATCCCACACCAACGTCGTGTACCAGCCGCCCTACAACAGTGCGCACTAGTCGAGCATCAATCCGTACGCGCTCGGTTTCGCGCTGTGGCGCGGCATTCGACAGATCTGCTAGCACACCAGCCAGGAGGATCGCAAGTGGTTTGGCGCTTGCCCTCGAAGCCACTTGGCGAGCAATTTGACACAAGATGGCAAGAATTCATGCAGCGAGGAGCAGATGATGACATTCAACCCCAAAACCCATCTGACCGACCGAACTTGCGCGCTGGTACTCGCCGGGGGGCGCGGCAGCCGACTGCACCAGTTGACCGACTGGCGAGCGAAACCGGCGCTGCCTTTTGGCGGTCACCTGAACATCATTGACTTTGCGCTCAGCAACTGCGTCAACTCCCGCGTGCGCCATATTGCCGTGCTGACCCAGTACAAGGCACAAAGTCTGATTCGGCACATCGAACACGGCTGGGGCTTTCTCGCTGCCAGCCTGGGCGAGTACGTGGACGTCGTGCCGGCGCAGCAGCAGCACGGTGAGTCTTGGTACAGCGGAACTGCCAATGCGGTCTACCAGAACCTGAACATCATCGACGAGACAAAACCCGACCTGGTGCTGGTGCTTGGCGGCGACCACGTCTACAAGATGGATTACTCGATCATGCTGGCAGAACATGTGGCGCGTGGCGCTGAAATGACCGTTGCCTGCCTTGAGGTTCCCGTCGAGCAAGCCAGTGAATTTGGTGTGATGTCGGTCGATGCGGACCAGCGCATTGTGGCTTTTGCAGAAAAATCCCTGCAACCTATCACGCTGCCCAAACGCCCAACGCATTCACTGGCCAGCATGGGGATTTACGTTTTCGACGCTGAACTGCTGGTGGCTGAACTGGAACGTGACGCTGCTGATCCGACTTCAGACCATGATTTTGGCAAGGACATCATCCCCTCGCTGCTGGTCCGGCACCGCGTATTCGCGCACAGTTTCGAAGAAAGTTGCGTCAACATGGTCGATGCGACCCCTTACTGGCGCGACATAGGCACCGTGGATGCCTACTGGGAGGCCAATATGGACCTCACCTCGGTGGTGCCTGAACTCAACTTGTACGATGACGACTGGCCCATTTTGAGCCTGCAGCGGCAACTGGCACCGGCCAAGTTTGTCTTTGAGGAGGCGGGTCGCACCGGGGTGGCCCACAACTCGCTAG
>JBMOJJ010000429.1:0-2760 GCA_049315845.1 Rhodoferax sp. | reverse complement strand
TTGGACTGACGAAGCTGGGAAGTCGTGAGGTACCGAACCGCACCATTGGAAGGCAATGGCTGATTATTGACGATGTTCGCCTCACGCAGGCTCGCTGAATTTGGCGGTCCCGATCTGAAATTAGAGTCCCGACAGCGCCGCGCGCAGTTGTGGCAACGCTGCGCGCATCGCGACCCTGCCGGCCTCTATCGCACTGCGCCGGGCCCCAAAATCTCCGCTTGAGACGCCGGCCAAGGACGGTCGCACCACCACATCGGCCAGCCGCAACTCAAAGCTGTTAATGCTTTTGCCCATGATCGAGAAGGTCTGCATCAAGATATCCAGCGTGTCGCTCGCGCTGTTGCCTTCCGGGGCGCTGGAAATGTCGACCGCGATGATCAGTTCGGCGCCCATTTGGCGCGCGTACTGAACCGGCACAGGCGCCACCAGTCCGCCATCCACATACTCCCGACCACCTATCCGGACCGGTTGAAACAGGGCCGGCACCGCGCTGGAAGCCCGAACCGCGGTGGCCGTGTCACCGCGCCGGAACAGAACGCCCTGTCCACTGTTCAAGTCCGTCGCGACAATTCCCAGAGGCAAAGGCATGCTCTCGATCAGAGCGCCATGGACTTGAGCGCTGACGTAACGGGCCAGCGCGTCGCCGCGCAACATGCCGCGACTGAAGACCGGCAAGGTCCAGTCGGCGAAGGTCGCCTCCTCCATGGTTTCTGCAATTCGCTGCAATTGGGCGCCATTCTTGCCGCTGGCGTAGAACGCTGCGACCAGACTGCCGGCGGAAGTACCGACCACCAGCGCCGGACGAATACCGGCTTGCTCGAGCACCTGAATCACGCCGATGTGGGCAAATCCCCGGGCGGCGCCGCCGCCGAGCGCCAGGCCAATTCTGGGGGGCTTCCTGGGGACGACCGCAACCGCCTGCGGCAACTCAGGCGGGGGTGGCGGCAATGGCGCGGACGCGCAACCGGCCAGCAACAGCGCCAGCAGCGACGCGAACCAGGCGGCAACAAAGGACGGGATGGGCGGCTCTGGCTTCAAATCAGGCCTAGCCTGCCGCCACTTCCTGTGCCTCGGGTTTTGCGCGCCCCTCCTTCTTCGGCAGGGGTTGAATATCGAGCAGGACCTCGGCCTTGTCCTCGACCTGATCATCGATATCGACCGTCAGCCGGCCACCCTCGGTCAGACGGCCAAACAGCAATTCATCGGCCAGCGCACGACGAATCGTGTCCTGGATCAGACGCTGCATCGGACGCGCACCCATGAGCGGATCAAAGCCCTTCTTGGCCAGGTGCTTGCGCAACTTGTCGGTAAAGGTGACCTCGACCTTCTTGTCGGCAAGCTGGGCTTCAAGCTGCAGCAGGAACTTGTCGACCACGCGCATGATGACGACCTCGTCGAGCGCCTTGAAACTGACCACGGCATCGAGCCGGTTGCGAAACTCGGGCGTGAACAGGCGCTTGATATCGGCCATTTCGTCGCCGGCCTGCCGCACATTGGTGAACCCCATGACCGTCTTGTTGATCGCCTCGGCGCCCGCGTTGGTCGTCATGATGATGATGACGTTGCGGAAATCAGCCTTGCGCCCGTTGTTGTCGGTCAGCGTGCCATGGTCCATCACCTGCAGCAGCACGTTGAAGATATCGGGATGCGCCTTTTCAACTTCGTCGAGCAGCAGCACACAGTGCGGCTTCTTGGTCACCGCTTCCGTCAGCAGGCCGCCCTGGTCGAAGCCGACATAGCCCGGCGGCGCGCCAATCAAGCGACTGACCGCATGGCGTTCCATGTACTCGCTCATGTCGAAGCGGATCAGCTCGATGCCCATGATGTAGGCCAGTTGCTTGGCGGCCTCGGTCTTGCCGACGCCGGTCGGTCCGCTGAACAGGAACGAGCCGATCGGCTTGTCGCCCTTGCCCAGGCCCGAGCGCGCCATCTTCACGGCCGACGCCAGCATGTCAATCGCCTTGTCCTGCCCGAACACGACGTTCTTCAGGTCACGCTCCAGCGTCTTGAGCTTGCCACGATCGTCGTTGGACACATTGGCCGACGGAATACGGGCAATCTTGGCCACGATTTCCTCGATTTCCGTCTTTCCGATGATCTTCTTGCGCTTGGACGGCGGCAAGATTCTTTGCGCTGCGCCGGCCTCATCAATCACGTCAATGGCCTTGTCGGGCAGATGCCTGTCATTGATGTATTTAGCGCTCAGATCAGCTGCCGCCTGCAAGGCCGCGACCGCGTACTTGACGTTGTGATGCTCTTCGAAGCGTGATTTAAGCCCCTTGAGAATCTCGACCGCCTGCTCGATGGTCGGTTCGACCACATCGATCTTCTGGAAACGGCGCGACAGCGCGGCGTCCTTTTCAAAAATGCCGCGGTACTCGGTGAAGGTGGTCGCACCAATGCATTTGAGCGCTCCCGAACTCAGGCCCGGCTTGAGCAGATTGGACGCGTCCAGCGTGCCGCCGGAGGCCGCGCCGGCGCCAATCAGCGTGTGGATTTCGTCAATGAACAGGACCGCGTTGGGTCTGTCCTTCAGGGATTTCAGGACCCCCTTGAGCCGCTGCTCGAAATCGCCTCGGTATTTTGTTCCGGCCAGCAGGGCGCCCATGTCAAGCGAATAGACGATCGCCTCGGCCAGGATCTCCGGCACGTCCTTTTGCGTAATGCGCCAGGCCAGGCCCTCGGCGATCGCGGTCTTGCCAACGCCGGCCTCGCCGACCAGCAGCGGGTTGTTCTTGCGGCGGCGGCACAGGATCTGGA
>JBMOJJ010000087.1:0-12382 GCA_049315845.1 Rhodoferax sp. | reverse complement strand
CGAGACCGCTGCAGCAAAGGAACCGGGAATGCTTGCTGGCTTTGTAGGCGAGAGAAAGGAATAGAAATGAAGAAATCAATCATGCTGCTGGCTCTGACGCTGGCGACCTTGCCGACCTTGCCGACCTTCGCCAAGAATGTGGTGATCGATGTGCGGACCAGCCAGGAATACGCTTCGGACCACATTGCAGGCGCCATCAACATAGATCATTCGGTGATTGCGCAGCAAATATCGAATGCGAACGTGGCCAAGGATGACACGGTAATTCTGTACTGTCGCTCAGGCAATCGATCGGGTATCGCGCAGGATATCCTGTCGAAAATGGGTTATCTGAAGGTCAAGAATTACGGCGGTATTGACCAGGCGCGCAAGTTGCTGCAATAGTCATTGGATAGACAAGGGCTCGTGTCGGTTGGCAAGGTGGATCAGGCGCGTGGCGAGAACTGCGCCGGTGGCACCGATCGGGTGTCCATGGGCAATGGCGCCGCCTTCGACATTGACGATGTCTTCGGCAAAGCCCAGTTCGCGCTGGCAGGCAAGGGTGATGGCCGCGAAAGCTTCGTTGATTTCGACCCGGTCCACATCTTTCACCGACCATCCGACCCGGGCTAGCGCCTGGCGCACGGCCGGCACCGGGCCCAGTCCGAACATGCTGGGCTCGACCGCTCCGATGCCGTATGAAACAAGCCGTGCAAAAGGGTTCAGGCCATCCTTGCGGAACGCCGGCCTGAGCTTGGCAAGCGTCCCAGCGGCGGCTTGTGCGCCTGAAAGCGCTGCGCGTCCTCGATCAGATTCTGGACGCCTCGCCAAAGGTTGATCCCGCCGGATTTCAACCTGCGTTCCAGTACCTCGGGGTTGGTCCAGACGAAGTTGGCTGGTGAGGCGATGTCGAGCAACTGGCGGACAGTGAAGCTGACTACCGCTTCGTGGTGTGGCGACACGCCACGCACGCCGATGGTCGCGTCCTGCCACCACTGCTGTGTGAGCAGGAAGGACTGGCTGATCAGGTCGAAGGGCCAAGTCTGCCAGCTCTGATGCGAAAAGCGGCGGTCTCGAACCATCGGGACGAGGCAGGGTTTGCCGGAAGCCAGGGTCGCGCGCGCGTCATAGCTCGTGAGTTGCTGCATGCTGTGCTGCACCTTCTCGGCAATCTCAAGCTGCTGTGTCGGGCTGTGCAACAGATGGGTCAGCCAATCATCGAACGCCATGCGCAATGAAGCGATCGAGATGCCGCGCGTGAGCGGTGACAGCTGTGCGTGGACCCACCGATCGAGGGTGTTTCCGGGTTGCGACAGCGCGGTGCTGGTAGATCTGTTCATCTGAGACAAGCCTGGCAGCTTCCGCGCCTATTCTGTTGCGCTCAGAGGCGGGGTTCTTGATTGTTATGAAGGGCTTGGACAGCCCCGCAGGCGCTGTCAGCAAATGCAGGAGTGCAGTTCGCCGGTGACGCCGTCGGTTTCGAAAAGTTCAAGGACTTGATTTTTCGCAAGGCCAATCGACGCTCAAACCGCACACTGGGGCATTCGCTTCTTCAGAACAGGCAATCTGGCCGGTCCTTCATCCTGGGAGGCTCCTGCCGAAAGGTGGATCGCGACATGAACAGACAGACGGACAAAGATCTCTTGAACAACAGTTCCGACACAGCGCGGTCGGTGCTCGAGTCTGCGGGCGCGGCAGCAGGCATCCTGTCCGACGCGACCCAGGACTTCTTCAAGATATTCTCGACACTGGGTGCAACAGAGCTCGCCGAATTGCTGTCTAGTTCTTCATGGTGTTTCGCGCCAGGAGGCTGGGACTACCTGGCGTTGAAATTGCCCGCGCTGATGCAAAGCCAATTCGAGTGCGCGATGAAGACCGCGCTCGACTCGGCTGCGGTCCTGTTTCGCACCCAGCAGCAATTGCTCGAATGGCAAACGCTCTCGCTGTCGAAGAGCGAACGCATCGGGGCGATCGACATGTCGCCCTTCAATATCGGAAGGCCCACCGGCGCGCGACTTTCACCTTGGGGGATGAGCCATGCCTGATGGGAACATGCCGGCTTCATCACAGGCCTGCAGCGACCGGCCGCACGCAAGGCGGAGATTGAACAGGCCGGGGCCTGACCGCAGGAACGATGCTACGACAGCCTATTCGATGGTTGAACTTGCGCCCCAGCTCGTCGTCGCGGGAAGCAGGGTGCCGCGCGGGCTGATGGCACCGAAGGCCGAGCCGTCCGGAGTCTTCAGGGAGACCTGTCCCCATTGCCGCGATGTGCCACTGATGCTGGTGCTGCGCAAGGATCATGTGATCCGCACTCACCTTTTCTGCCAGGAATGCACCCGATGCTTTGACCTGGTGTGCCTGGATGGCGGGTCCGCCTTGGCGCCCGCCGTGTTGCCCATCTACTGACTATCGACGCGCAGCCCAGGATTGAATTGCGGTGCGGGTATCGTCCGAAGCGGTCGATGACTTCCCGGTGCCGCAGCTCGAAATCGAGATTGCTCTGTATCCCCGGGGCGGGACCCGATGGTAACGCTGCGCGGATCAGGGACGACAGATCCATTTGTGCAGATAATGCACTGCGCAAGCTATGCTGAGCCCTGGGTTCAATAGCGGGACTTCGAAATTGTGATAACTGTGAAAGACCATTGCATGAAGACCATCCGCATCGGGGCTGGCGCGGGCTACTCCGGCGACCGCATCCCCCCGGCCGTTGAACTGGCAGAAAAGGGCGGGCTGGACTACCTGGTTTTCGAGTGCCTGGCAGAGCGCACGATCGCCCTGGCCCAGTTGGAGCGGAGCAAGGATGCCCGGCTGGGCTTTGATCCGCTGCTCAGGGACCGGATGGAGGCAGTGCTGCCGCGCTGCGTGGCCACAGGGGTGCGCATCATCACCAACATGGGAGCCGCAAACCCGCTGGCAGCAGGCCACGAGGTCATCAAGATCGCGCGAGAACTGGGATTGAAGCGCCTGAAGGTGGCTGTGGTCCAGGGCGACGACGTGTTGTCGCTGGTCCGCGACCCTGCGTTGACGATCATGGAGAGCGGTGCAGCGCTGCATTCCCTTGGTGACAGCGTGCTTTCGGCGAATGCTTATATCGGCGCCGAGGCGCTGGTCAGTGCACTTCGTCTGGGCGCGGACGTGGTGATGACCGGTCGTGTTGCCGATCCGGCCTTGTTTCTTGCACCTCTCATCCATGAGTTTGACTGGTCGATGACGGATTGGCAAAAGATGGGGCAGGGCACCGTGGTCGGTCACCTTCTTGAGTGCGCGGGGCAAATCACCGGCGGCTATTTCGCCGACCCGGGCTATCGCGATGTGCCGGACCTGGCCCGGCTCGGCTTTCCGATCGCGCAGGTGTCGGCCGATGGCAGCGCCGTCATTGCCAAGGTGCAGGGTTCCGGTGGCTGCGTGACGACCGCCACCTGCGCCGCACAACTGCTGTATGAGATCGAAAACCCGGCGAGCTATCTGCAGCCCGATGTCGTCGCGGACTTTTCAGCCGTCACACTGACCCCGGTGGGGCCGGATCGGGTACGGATCGACGGCGCCAACGGCCGACCGCGCCCGGCCACCTTGAAGGTGACGGTGGGATACCGGGACGGATTCATCGGCGAAGGGCAGATTTCCTACGCGGGTCTTGGCGCTGAAAAGCGCGGCCGGCTGGCGCTGGACGTGCTGCGCCAGCGTCTGCAGAGCCCGGACATCGATGCACTCGACAGCCGCTACGAGCTGATCGGAGTGGATTCGATCCATGGCCATACCCTCTCCGATGGCTATCAGCCCTATGAGGTTCGGGCCCGCGTGGCCATGCGCGTAGCAACACGGAAAGAGGCCGAAAAAGTGGCCAACGAGGTGGAGGCCATGTACCTCAACGGACCCGCCGGCGGCGGCGGCGTCGTGAAGACGGTGCGCGAGGTGATCGCAGCGGTCTCCACGCTCGTTCCGCGCGAACTTGTTCAGACAACTGTCACCCTGTTGGAGCTCTAGATGCTGCTGCGAGAGATTGCCCATTCCCGTGCCGGGGACAAGGGAAACCGGTCGACCCTTTCTGTCATCGTCTACGACATCAGGGACTACCCGCGAATCGAGCGTTGCCTGACCGCGCAGCGGGTGCGCGAGCACTACGCCGACATCGTCCGGGGCGAGGTTGAACGCTACGCGGTGCCGCACCTGGGCGCGTTGAACTTTGTCCTGCACGACTCACTGTCCGGCGGGGTGACCCGATCCCTTGCGCTGGACGCGCATGGCAAGTGCCTGAGTTCCGCTATTCTCGGCATGTCAATCGAATAAGCTCGCGCAGTCAGAACTACTCAACCGGAGACGTCAACATGAAATGCAAATGGATTCTTTTGCTGGCCGTGGCCAGTTCCTCTTTCGCGGCGTTCGGCCAGGCCTGGCCGAACAAGCCGATCAAGGCGATCGTTCCTTTCGCGGCAGGCAGCGCGACCGACCAGATCGGACGCGCCTTTGCGGCCCGGATGTCCGAAACGCTGGGGCAGACGATCGTGGTCGAGAACAAGGCCGGCGTGAACGGCATGCTGGGAGCCGACGCGGTGGCAAAGTCGGCGCCCGACGGCTACACGATCCTGATCGGAACCAACAGCACCAACGCGGCGCTCAAGAGCCTGATGAAAAAGCTTCCCTATGACCAGGACACCGCCTTTGCTCCGCTCGGTTACCTGGGTTCGGTGCCGCTGATCATTGCCGTCAACAACGACGTGCCGGCCAAGACGCTGCGCGAATTTGTCGATCTGGCCAAGGCCAAGCCGACCCAAGTAACCTTTGCCAGCGCCAGTACCTCGCAGCTGGTGTCCGCTGAAATGATGGCCGGCATGGCCGGCATCCAGATGACCAATGTGCCCTACAAGAGCGGCCCGGCGGCGATGACCGACCTGATCGGTGGCCAGGTGATGATGTTCAGCGCCGACTTTGCGGTCATGCTGCCGCAGGTCAAGGCCGGCAAGATCCGCGGCCTGGCCGTGACATCGACCAAGCGCTCACCGGCGATTCCGGAACTGCCCTCGGTCAACGAGGCGCTGGGACTCAAGGACTACGAGCTGATCGCCTACTTCGCGATGTTCGCGCCCGCCGGAACCCCGCCCGATATCGTTGGCAAGCTGAACCAGGCCATCAATGCTGCGGCCCAGAGCAAGGAGATCCAGGAAAAATTCGCCTCGATCGGCTTTGCGGTCGAGCCCGGAACCCCCGAAGCGCTGGCCCAGCGCAGCCGCCTGGAAACGGCCAAGTGGGCCAAGGCCATCCGCGATGCAAAGATTGAGCCCCAGTAGGATCGTCGAGTTCCTGTCCGCCGACCCGCATCCGGCCTTAAATATTCTCAACAGACAGCCCCGTTATTCAGGACTATTCTTGCATCAATACATATCAGGAAAGCGCACCAAGCGACGTCAGAAAACCAGACAGCCTGGAAGATGGATCATGGAAACAGCCTCTTTCTCCCCGACCTTGCAGGACCAATCCTTGCTGTTGGCCAGAGCACTGTGCGATCCCCAGGTGGTGACGCTTGCCGGCTTGCTGCACCTGGACCTGGGCGATCCAATCACGCGCAACGGCTTGCTCGCAATGGCGCAGCAATGTGTCGATCAGTCGCTGGAAATTGACACCGACAGCAAGTTGATGTTCTCACGGACGCTGACACCGGGCCAGAGTCGGTATGGCCGCAACGCGACCCGAAGTTACCGGGAAATCGCCGCGATGCATTGAGCCGAAACCCGGCCGCAGATGAAATTTCGGTGCTTCCTGTTCAAACTGAGGGCAAAACTGAGCTCGATCTACTAGCCGGTTTGGCACTTATCTACTAGCTTGCAGCGACAGAATGCCAGTACAAAGCTACCGGAGGAAACGGTGCTTGCGTACCATGGTCAAGCTGCGCCGATCCTCGCAAACTAGTCGTCATACCAGACCCAACTGAGGCAAGCTATCGTGCGCGTTCTAGATGCTTTTGGGTCGCCTTGCGGGTCGCTGTGCGCCGACGCAGGACCTGCCATGGACCGGCCGTGCTCTGCGGCCAAGCCGCACTGTGATCGACAGTGTTTCATCAACGGATCTCATCTCGATCGGATGCGACATGTCAATCACCGTCCAACGGTTGGAAAGTTGAGGTCAACATGAGAAAGTTTTCGACTACCTCATTTGGCAAAACGCACCGCAGCAAGCGCTACCGTACGGAATTGTCGACCACCGTCAATGGAGTCCCGGGTGTTACGCAAAACGTAAGTACCACGGGCCTTTATATCTTGCAGGACCATGAATGTGAAACAGGTTCCCGCATTGACTTCTGTGTCGACCTCGACACGCCGGGCGGAAAACTGAAATTGTGCTGCGAAGGCGAAGTGATTCGGGTCGACAGGGTCGACCAGAGATTCGGCATCGGTATCAAGATCCTCAGTCAGGTGATGAAAACGGTGAATTAGCCTGGCGTGTGGTGGCCTGCATCGGCGGCAATGGAAGACACTCTTAAACCTTGTACCGGTCATCCATCGTTGATCCGACCCTGCGGGTGCGGGTGGCAACCTTCGACACCGCCCACGGAAAGGACTACAACACCAGGAAATGCCGCACCGCACAGGAGTCGTACCAGCAACAGGCGGCTACCGCGCGCTTTTGGTGTGAACAAGGCGCCTAGCGATTCATCGACCGCGATCGGTCCAGGTCGGCGCGACGCCTATTCGGTGTCGGCTGACACCGCGCCACTCTTTCTGTTGTACTTGAGCGTTATCTTGTTGATCTCGCACAGGTCGACTTCTTCCCATGTCACTTCGGACTCGTCGTCATCGAATACGACCTTCAGATCCTGCATGCAGTAACTCTTGTCGGAAAACTTGAACAGCCGCGATTTGCCGGTCGCCGCGAGCCGTCCAGGGTTGCCCCGCGGTCTGCTTCAATCGAAGCGCAAAGGGCTGCGCGCCGGTAACCCGGCCTCAAACGGCCTTGGCTTTGGCCTTGGCCTTGGGCGTGCTGTGACTGCTCTTCTTGGTGTGCTTGGCGCTCTTTGCATGTTTGGCGCTGCTCCTTGCAGGCTTGGTGCCTGAATGTGCGGCCGGGGTTTGAGCCTTGGCAGCGCCGGGATGCGCCTTGAGCCACGCGGCGTCACGCTCTGCAACCCGTTTGGCGCCCGCTTCAGCCGGCGTCCTGGCGGGGACTGTTTGCGCGAAGCCCGATAGCGCGAAGGCAGACAGCAAGGAGGCGAGGGCGATAAGTTTCTTCAAGGTGCATTTTCCAGTCGGATTAATCGCCTGCAGATTCGAAGACCCGCAGGAACCTTGTAACTAACGCCATACTGGTTCGCTGCGTTGACACCAGCCCTGAATGCAAGCAGACCCGAGTGCTTGCGGAGTCTGCGGGCCGCCTCCATGGCCTGATCCGCAAACAAAGGCAAGATCATGGAAAATAGCCACGTCCGCCCAGCGCGATTCCAAGCCTTGACCATTTCGATGAAATCAGCCCTGATAGTCTCCCTGCTCAGCCTCCTTGCGTCCAGCGCGCTGGCTGCCGACCCAGCCGGCGCAGGCGCCGCCCCGCCAGTTACGGCCACGCTGGGCACCATTTCCTCCCTCGATGTCCCGCGCTACATGGGCGTCTGGTATGAGATCGCCAAATATCCGAACTGGTTCCAGCGCAAGTGCGTACGCAACACCAAGGCAGACTACAGCCAGCAAGCGGATGGAACCGTGCGGGTGATCAACAACTGCCTGATGAACGACGGGCAGGTCAACGAAGCCGCCGGCACTGCGCGCCAGATCGGGCCGGCGAACTCGGCAAAGCTCGAGGTGCGTTTCGCGCCGGCGTGGCTTTCCTTCGTTCCGGCAGTGTGGGGTGACTACTGGGTGATCGATCTGGACCCCGAGTACCGGCTGGCAGCGGTTGCCGAGCCAAAGCGGGAATACCTCTGGGTTCTGTCCAGAACACCGACCGTCAGTCAAAAGGCCTATCAAGACCTGATGACACGGCTGGTTAAGAAAGGTTTCGATACCGACAAACTTGAAATCACCCGGCAGCAGGACTGATTCAGGGTCGGTGCAGCCGGGGGCGCACACCCGGCCTGCGCGCACGCCGCAGGGCGCTAGTCGGCGACCCGGTTCTTCTGCAAATCGCGGCGGTCCCGTTTCGTCGGACGACCGTGCGCAATGGTCAAGGCCGGCTCCGGACTCAGGCGATGGCTCTCGATCGCGCGGGCCCGGGCCTGCAGGCTCTGCTCGGTCTCTTCGTACAACTGTTGCGCCACCGGGGCGGGACCGCGCTGTCCGCTGATGCCCTTGACCACCACAGTGCGCGGCATCTTGGCCTGCACAAGGGTGATCAGGTCGCCTGGCTGGATTTCCCGCGAAGGCTTGACGTCGCGCTGGTCTACCTGCACTCGACCATGGTTGATCTCGTCGGTTGCCATCGAGCGCGTCTTGAAAAAGCGTGCCGCCCAAAGCCACTTGTCGATCCGGATTTTTTCCATGCGCTGAATGTAAGGCTTTTGGTGGCGGCAGCAGCGGCATTGATGATGGCCTGCCTGGCCGTACATTGGCCCCTGATAATGAGCACCTTGCCGCATCCCAGCCGCAGGGACCACATTCCAGGCAAACAGGACCAATGAAGACAGCGCAGTTCAAGACTTCCGGGCCCATCGCGGGTGAGCAAGTTGCGCGCATCAAGGTACTAGGCGCCGGCATTTTCAGCCTGGTTCTGGTGTTGGGCGTGGCCCGTTTTGCCTATACGCCCCTGCTGCCGCTGATGCAGAGCCAGGCCGGGCTCGGGGTTGCCGAGGCCGGCTGGCTCGCCGCCATCAACTACGCGGGCTATCTGAGCGGAGCTGTGCTGGCCTCCCTGATCAGCGATCTGGCGCTCAAGGACCGCCTGTACCGCATTGGTCTGGTGCTTGCCGTGCTCAGCACTGCTGCCATGGGCCTCACGACCGACTTCACCCTCTGGGCCCTGTCGCGCTACGTGGCAGGCGTCAGCAGTTCCGCTGGCATGCTGTTCGGGACCGGACTCATCCTGAACTGGCTGATCCGTCATCAGCACAGGAGTGAATTGGGCATCCACTTTGCCGGCATCGGTCTGGGCATTGCGGGCTGTGCGGCTGCGGTCATGCTGTTCAGTCCGTGGCTGGACTGGCGCCAGCAATGGTTTGCCTTTACCGTTGTGGCCTGCCTGCTTCTGGTGCCGGCGCTGCGCTGGTTGCCGCGACCCGATCAAAGCGGTTTGACGATCAGCGCGCAGACCATGCGGGACGCTCCTCCGAGCGCACTTTATCTGCGCGTCTTCATGGCGGCCTATTTTTGCGCCGGTATCGGCTATGTCGTGAGCGCGACATTCATCGTGGCGATCGTGAACAAGCTGCCTGGCCTTGCCGGACAAGGCAACCTTGTGTTCCTGGCGATCGGGCTTGGCGCCGCGCCAGCCTGCATCAATTGGGATTTCATCGCCCGTCGAACCGGAGACCTCAATGCGCTGATCCTGGCCGCGGTGCTTCAAATCATCGGCATTCTGTTGCCGGTTGTGCTGGGCGGCTTGGCCGCCGCGCTGTTTGGCGCGCTGCTTTTTGGCGGCACCTTCATCGGCATGGTGAGCCTGGTGCTGACCATGGCGGGCCGCTACTACCCGACCCGTCCGGCCAAGATGATGGGCAAGATGACGCTGTCCTACGGTGTCGCGCAGATCATCGGTCCGGCCTTCACGGGCTCGCTTGCCACGAGGCTGGGAAGCTATGACGCCGGCCTGTACTTTGCGGCCGGGGTGATGGCGCTGGGCACCTTGTTGCTGCTGGCACTGAAGGCGGTTGAGAGCCGCGATCGCGCGCGCCGTCAGGCCTGCTGAACCTCGATGTGGTAGAGCCCCCAGGGACAAAGGCCGAACCGCTCGGTCACGGGTTTGGCCGCCATGTCGGGATGGCGGTCCGCGTCATACACGGCCCACAGGGGGCCAAGGCCGCCGAGCGGCATCGGCTGGCCGTCCAGGTGCGTTGCGACGATGAACCGGTATTTTTGCGCATCGGCAAGGCTGATCACCACGTTGTAGCCGTCGATGGCACGCAGCAGCAGGCGCGTTGCCTGGGCCGAAGAACCCGCGGCGCGGACAATCTCGGTAAGCAGCGGGCCGCTGAGCTTGTGGGGCTTGTTGTCGTACTCCAGCGTCGGCTTGATCTCCACCTTTGGCAGCGCAGCGATTGCCGCAAAGTCGAACACAAAAGCCTTGTCAAACCCGATTTTCTGCTTGGTCATCAACTGATCGAGCGCCGGGTCCAGTGCGCCACGGTTGCCCTTGCCGATGACGCCAGTGACGGTCAACAGGGCGGGGGTTCGCAGGCTTTTTGCGGTCTGCTGCGCCAGCAGGCTGGCCGGCAGCAGGGAGGCGCCAAGTGCGGATACCGCCAGAAAATCGCGTTTTTTCATCATTTTCTCCATGGTGTCGGTCTGAGGATGATCGGGTCGCCGGGCAGCATCGCTGGTGTCCAGATCACAGGCTGCAAGCTTACGCGATATCCGGAGTGGACAAGAAAACTGTTCACCGCTATCGTTCGCAACGCCTTGATTCGAAAGCGTTTCCTCTCCCTGCATGGAGAGCCTGCCAGGCCAGAGTACACCGGGCATGTACTCTGGACCGTTTCTGGCAGGACCGGCCTGGCCTGAAATCGGCGCCGCCGCCGTGTCAGCCCTTGATATTGAACGCTTTTTATGCAAGGCGACCAGATGGCACGACCTGTGCGTGGACATTGTCAGTCCAGCATTTGTGCTGGCTTGAAGGCGAATTCCGCCCCAAGCCGATTCAAGTGCCACTGCCAAGGAGAGTTTTCCATGAAAGTTTTGAATCCCCATAGAGCCACGCTGAATGGGTGCCTGCTGGTCGGCCTGGTCATGTTCTGCGCATCGTCCCGCGCGGCCACAGATGCTGACGCGGCTACCGCGATGCTCAAGAAAAGTGAATGCCTGAAATGCCATGCGATAGACAAGGACAAGAAGGCGCCGTCATTCAGGAATATTTCTGACAAATGGAGGGGCAAGGCGGACGCCGAGGCGAAATTGATCGAATGTCTGACCAAGGCACCCCGGGTCAAGCACAGGGACGGCACTCTGGAAAGGCACAAGCTGATTGCGACCACCAACATGAGTGAAATCAGGAATCTGGTCGCCTGGATTCAGTCCCAGTGATATTCTCCCGTGTCGGTCCATCTTCCAGAGCCGCCGAAAGGACACCTCCATGAACAGCGTCGAGCAGCTTCGAAAGATCTTCAAACAAGGCCACACGATTGCCGTCGTCGGGCTCTCGGCCGAATGGCACCGACCCAGTTTCTTCGCGGCCAAGTACATGCAGGAGCACGGCTACCGGGTGATTCCGGTGAACCCGCGCTATGCCGCGTCGGCCACCGCAATTCTGGGCGAGACCTGCTATGCCAGCCTGCTGGACATTCCCGAACCGGTGGACATCGTCGATGTCTTCCGGCGCAGCGAGGACGTGCTGCCGATTGCGCAGCAGGCGGTGCAGATCGGCGCCAAGTGCCTGTGGCAGCAGATCGGCGTCAACAACCAGCAAGCTGATTTGCTGGCGCGGGAAGCGGGGCTGGACTCGGTGATGGACCGCTGCGTCAAGATCGAATACGCGCGACTGTTCGGCGGCCTGAACCTGGTCGGCGTCGACACCAAGATCATTTCCTCCAAACGGCCGGTATAGGCGGTTCCATGGCCGAACATCAATTTCAGCCCGAGACGCTGGCCATCCATGCCGGGCAGATCCCGGACCTGGCGACCGGTGCGCGCGCATTGCCGATCTACCAGACCACCAGCTTTGTCTTCGACAGCGCCGAGCACGCCGCCAGCCTGTTCAACCTGCAGACCTTTGGCAACGTCTATTCGCGCCTTTCCAACCCCACCGTGGCGGCGCTGGAAGAGCGGGTCGCTGCGCTTGAAGGCGGGCGCGCCGGGCTGGCTTCGGCCAGCGGCATGGCCGCGGAAGCGATGGCCCTGCTGACCATTCTGCAGCAGGGCGACCATGTGGTGGCGGCCGGCGCGCTGTACGGCGGCAGCGTGTCGATGCTGGCCGTCAATCTGAAGCGCTTCGGCATCGAGACCACATTTGTCGACGCCACCGACCCGCAGGCCTTTGCCGCCGCCATGCGGCCGAACACGCGCGCTGTATTTGCCGAGAGCCTGGGCAATCCCAGCCTTGTCGTGCTTGACATCGCCGCGGTGGCAGAGGTGGCCCATGCGCACGGCGTGCCACTGATCATCGACAACACGGTGCCGTCGCCCTTCCTGTGCAATCCGCTGCGCCTGGGAGCCGACATCGTTGTGCATTCGGCCACCAAATACCTCGGTGGCCACGGCACCACGCTGGCCGGCCTGCTGGTCGAGGGCGGCAAGTTCCCCTGGGACAACGGCAAATTCCCGGGCATGAC
>JBMOJJ010000086.1:0-12413 GCA_049315845.1 Rhodoferax sp. | reverse complement strand
GCCGTCACCGAGATCCAGGGCAAGTACCTGATTGCCGTGGTGGGCGAGGGCAACAAGATTGATATACGGCAGGTCAAACCCGGAGATCGAATCGGCTCGGACTGGGTTATCAGCGAAGGACTCAAGCCAGGCGAAAAAATTGTCGTCGAAGGAACGCAAAAGGTTCGTCCGGGTGCCATCGTCAATCCCAAACCCTTCGACCCGGCTGCAAAATCGAGCGCGCCTACAGCCAGCAAGCAAGCGGACAAGGGGTAAGCCGCCATGTCCAAGTTTTTCATCAACCGCCCGATTGTGGCGATGGTCATCTCCATCCTGATGACCATCATCGGGGTGGTCGCCATGTCGGGCCTGCCGATCGCGCAGTTCCCCAACATCGTCCCGCCGGAGATCAAGGTCAGCAGCGTTTACACCGGCGCCGACGCGCTGACCGTCGAGCAGTCGGTGGCAACGCCGATCGAGCAGCAGATGTCCGGCGTCGACAACATGAACTACATGTACTCGCTCAACGCCAACAACGGTCAATCGAACCTGACCGTCAATTTTGATATCGCCACCAACGCGAACACCGACCAGTTACTGGCGCAGATGCGACAAGGGCAGGCCTTGTCTCAACTGCCCAACGATGTGCGCAACTACGGCGTAACAGTGGCCAAATCGACGGCCTCGCCGCTGATCCTGTTTGCGCTTTACTCGCCGAAGGGCAGCTACGACAACGTCTTTCTGGCCAACTACGCCTACATCAATATCAATGACCAGATGACGCGGGTCAAGGGCATCGCCAGCATCACCGTATTCGGTGCCGGGCAGTATGCGATGCGCCTATGGGTCAGCCCGGATCAACTCGCCAAGCTCAACATCACGATTCCGGAAATTGTCAACGCGGTCAACGCCCAGAACACCGTCAATCCGGCGGGAACGGTAGGCGCCGAACCGGTGCCAAATGGGCAGGAGTTCACCTACGCCGTGCGTGCGCAAGGCCGCCTGCAAAGTCCGGAGGAATTCGGCCAGGTTGTGCTACGCGCCAATACCGATGGCTCCATCGTTCGCGTCAAGGACGTGGCGCGCATCGAACTCGGAGCGCAAACCTACAACGTGATGGGTCGGCTCAACGGCAAGCCCGCCGCGCTGATCGCTCTGTACCTGATGCCTGGCGCCAATGCGCTGGATGCGGCCGCTGGCGCCAAGAAAACCATGGAGAAGATCAAAGAAGGCTTCCCGCCCGACCTGGATTATGTTGATGCGCTCGATACCACGCTGTCGGTGACCGAAGGCATCAAGGAAATCAAAAGCACGCTGATCGAGGCACTGATTCTCGTCATCGTCGTGGTTTTCATCTTCCTGCAAGGCTGGCGCGCCACGCTGATTCCACTGCTCGCCGTTCCGGTGTCGCTGGTTGGCACCTTCATGTTCTTCCCGGCCTTTGGCTTCTCGATCAACACGCTGTCGCTGTTCGGACTGATACTGGCGATCGGCCTGGTGGTCGATGACGCGATCGTGGTCGTCGAAGCGGTCGAGCATCACATCGACAAGGGCCTGACGCCCAAAGAGGCAACGCTCAAGGCGATGGAAGAAGTGACCGGTCCGGTGATCGCCATCGCCGTCATCCTGGCGGCGGTGTTCGTGCCGACGGCCTTTATCCCGGGAATTACCGGACAGCTCTACCAACAGTTTGCCGTGACCATTGCGATATCGGTCATCATCTCGGCCTTCAATGCGTTGACGCTCAGTCCAGCCTTGTGCGCCATGCTCCTCAGGCCAAAGACCCCAAGCAACGGGCCGGTGCAAAAGTTCTACGACTGGTTCAACCGCGGTTTTGGCCGCATCACGAATGGCTACGTCGGCGTTTGCCGCTTCGCCATCCGCAAGAGCCTGATGAGTCTGCTCTTTCTGCTCGGTGCCGCAGCGGCGGCGGGATTCTTCGGCAAGGCGGTTCCGGCCGGTTTCCTTCCCGACGAAGACCAGGGCTACGTCTACGCCGGGATTCAACTGCCCGATGGCGCCTCCCTGCAACGCACCAGCGAAGTCGCCCGGCAGGCCGAACAACTGATCATGGCCACGCCGGGGGTGAAATATGCCACGACCGTGGTGGGTTTTAGCATGCTAAGCCAGGTGCAGAACACGTACAGCGCGTTCTTCTTCATCACGCTGAAAGACTGGGCCGAACGCAAGGCCCCCGATGAGCAGTACGCGGCCATCAAGGACACGCTGACCAAGAAGCTCGGAAGCATCAATGGCGCGATCGGCTTTGCCTTTCCGCCGCCGGCCATTCCTGGCGTCGGCACTTCGGGTGGCGCAACCTTTATTCTTGAAGATCGCGCCGGCAAGGACGTCGCTTACCTGGCGGAGAACACCGCCAAGTTCATCGAGGCGGCAAAGAAACGTCCCGAACTGGTCGGCGTCTCCACGACTTTCCGACCGACCGTGCCGCAAATCTTTGTTGACGTCGACCGCGATCAGGTGCTCAAGCAGGGGGTGAAGATCGACGACGTCTACAAGACGCTGCAAAGTTTCCTGGGCAGCGGCTTTATCAACTACTTCAACCAGTTCGGGCGCCAGTGGCAGGTGTATATCCAGGCTGAAGGCGATTACCGTACCAACATCGAGAATATCGGCCAGTTCTACGTGCGCAATGCCAAGGGCGAAACCGTGCCGTTGTCGGCACTGACCTCGGTCCGCCGCATCTCCGGCCCCGAATTCACCATGCGCTACAACCTCTACCGCAGCGCCCAGATCAATGCCTCCGGTGCGCCGGGCGTCAGCTCGGAGCAGGTGATGCGGGCGCTGGAACAGGTCTTCGCCGAAACCATGCCCAAGGAGATGGGCTACGACTACATGGGCATGTCGTACCAGGAGCAGCGCGCGCAGCAGGGTATTTCCCCGATGCTGATCTTCGCTTTCTCGCTGCTTTGCGTGTTCCTTATTCTGGCCGCGCAGTACGAGAGCTGGTCGCTGCCGTTCTCGGTGCTGCTGGGTACGCCGATCGCGGTCGCCGGCGCCTTTGCGGCACTGCTGCTGCGAGGGCAGGAAAACAATGTCTACGCCCAGATCGGTCTCGTCATGCTGATTGGTCTGGCGGCCAAGAACGCGATTCTGATCGTCGAGTTCGCCAAGATGGAAGCCGAGAAAGGCGAGAAATCGCTGCTGGAGGCCACGCTTGAGGGTGCCAGGTTGCGCCTGCGTCCTATCCTGATGACCTCGTTTGCCTTCATCCTGGGTTGCGTGCCGCTGGCGATCGCCTCGGGCGCCGGCGCGGTGTCAAGGCAGGTGATGGGCAGCACCGTGATTGGCGGCATGCTGGCGGCCTCCTTCATTGCGATTTTCATCATCCCGGTGACCTTTTATGTGGTCGAGAAGCTGGGCCACAAGGAAGGCGGCCAGCCAGCCAGCAAAGCTCCTGCCGAAAAGGCCGACACGGGAGGCAGCCATGCGTAACACAGCAACTGCCACCCTGCTCGCTCTGTGTTCACTGCTGCTGAGCGCTTGCGCCATCGGCCCCGACTACGTGCGTCCGGCGGTCGACGCACCGTCCGCCTGGCGCGTCAGCGATCAGACCGCCAGGGATCTGGCGAACAGCGCATGGTGGGAGCAGTTCAACGACCCGGTGCTCAATGAGCTGATCGCCACCGCCTTGCGCGAAAACAAGGATCTGCTGATCGCCAGCGCGCGGATCGAGGAATTTGCCGCCCGTTACGGTGTGACCCGCTCGCAGCTCTATCCGCAGGTCGGCCTGGGCGTGAATGGCAACCGGCAGACGGCCAATTTTTCTTATGGCACCACAACCGAACCCTACAGCACTTACGGCGCGCTGCTCAACGCCAGTTGGGAGATCGATCTGTGGGGCAAAATTCGCCGCCAGAGCGAAGCCGCGCGCGCCCAGATTGTTGCCAGTGAAGACGGCAAGCAGGGCGTTATCCTGAGCCTGGTTGCCAGCGTCGCCAGCGGCTATGTCAATCTGCGCGACCTTGATCGGCAACTGGAAATTGCCACCAACACCGCCAAAACTCGGGAAGCCTCGTACAAGGTATTCCAGGATCGATATGACGGCGGTGTGATCTCGATACTGGAACTGAGCCAGAACAGGTCGCAATACGAAGAGGCGCTGGCCTCCATCCCGCAGTTCGAAAAAGCCATTGTCCAGCAGGAAAATGCGCTGAGCATTCTGCTCGGCCGCAACCCCGGACCTGTTCAGCGCGGCAAGAATATTGACGACCTTAGCTCGCCGGCCGCGCCGCAAGGCTTGCCATCGAGCCTGCTCGAGCGTCGCCCGGACATTCGGCAAGCAGAGCAGAGCCTGATCGCGGCCAATGCGCAGATTGGCGCCGCCAAAGCCGCTTACTACCCTAACATCTCCTTGACCGGCCTGTTGGGTGTTGCCAGTGGCAGTCTGTCGGATCTTTTCAGTGGCTCGTCCAAGGTCTGGCAGTATGGCGTGGCCCTCGGCCAGCCCATCTTCACAGGTGGTCTGCTGGCCGGTCAGGTCCAGGTGGCCGAGGCGCAGCAGCAGCAAGCCCTGTTGTCCTACCAGAAGGCGATCCAGGACGCCTTCCGCGGCGTCAATGACGCACTGATTGATCAGGACAGAACCCGGGTGCAACTGGCTGCGCAGCGCCTGCAAGTCAAATCGCTGCAGCAATACGCCGAAACAGCGCGCCTGCGTTACGACAACGGCTACACCAGCTACATCGAGGTGCTGGACGCCGAGCGCAGCCTGTTCAACGCCCAGCTGCAGTTCACGCAGACGCAGCAGACGCAACTGCAGGCCGCGATCAATCTGTACAAGGCCATGGGCGGCGGCTGGGTGGCGCAGGCGCGGTAGCGATTTTGGGATCGGATCCGCGCAGCGAAGCGAAGACGGCTCTGACCCGAATAGCGCGGGCTTACTTCGGATACAGCGCCTGATAGCGCTCGACCGCCGCGCGGGCGTTGAACAGCAGGCGCTCGCTGCCAAGCCGAGCACCGAGTCCGGCACGTCGCACGGTCTCGAGAACGCCGGGGTTCAGCGCCGCCAGCCAGACAACGAGGCCACGCTCGGTCGCGCGCTGTTCGCCTTCCATGATCGCCTGCAAGGCCGAGAATTCAATATCGGGCACCCGGCTCAGGTCCAGCACCAGCACGCGCGGCTTGTGCTGCGTGATCAGGGCGTTGATTTGGTGCATCACGTTCTGCGCGTTGACGAAGAACAGGCGCCCCTCGGGCCGTACGATCAGCAGACCTTCGAAGGTTTCGTCATCCGGGTGTTCAGTTGACAGTACGCGCAGCACGTCGGTCCCGCGCTTGCGGCCGATCACCGACACGCGCGGGTTCGCGGTCTGGGCGGCCAGGCCGATCATCGACACGATGATGGCCACCACGATGCCCTTGAGCGTGCCGAACACCAGCACACCGGCGCAGGCAATCAGCGCCCAGCGAAACTCCATGGAGCGCACTTTAAGGATGGCGCGGAACTCCGAGGGCTGAATCAGCCCGACCGAATAGACGATCACGATGGCGGCCAGCGTGGCATTGGGCAGCAGTCCCAGCAGCGGTGCCAGCAGCAGCATGACGGCCAGCGCAGCACCCGCAGTGACCAGCGAGGCCTTCTGTGATTGCCCCCCGGCCGCTTTCACGACCGCGGTCTGAGAGGTGCCGCCGCCGGCCGGCATCGCACCCAGCAGCGCTCCCGCGATATTGGCGGCACCCGTGGCGATCAGCTCGCGATTCGCGTTGATCGGCGGATCTTCGGAGCGGGCAAAGGCGCGACCCGCGGCAATTGATTCGGTGAAGCTCATCAGCGCAATCCCCAACGCGCCCGGCGCCAGTTGTTCGATCAGCGAAAGATCAGGCAGGGTGACAGAAGGCAAACCCTGCGGAATCAGGCCGACCGTCGAGACCCCCGCTGCCTGCAACCCGAAGAACCACGACGCGGCGATGCCGCCGCCCACCGCCACCAGCGGCGCTGGGGAATGCGGCCACAGGCGCTCCATGGCGATCAGCACCGCAAACGTCGCCGCGGCCAAGCCGAGCGTGATCAGCGAAGTGCTCGGAATGTGCTGCACGAGGCTCAAGATGTCGAGAAAGAAGCCCTGCTTGGTAATGTGCACACCCAGCAGTTTGGGCACCTGGTCGAGCACGACCACCAGGCCGATCCCGGCCTTGAAGCCGATCAGCACCGGCGACGATATGAAGTTGGCAACAAACCCCAGACGCAGCACGGCGGCCAGCAACAGCATGGCGCCGACCAGCACCGCCAGCGTGGCCGTCGCCGTGACGAGCTTGGCCGGGTCGCCATCCGGCACCACCAGGCCGAGTTGCGTGGCCGCCAGGATGGCCAGCGTGGCGGTCGAGCTGACGTTGAGCACGCGCGAGGAACCGAGCAGCGCGTAGACCAGCATCGGGATGAAAGCGGTGTACAGGCCGACCGCCACCGGCAACCCGGCGACGCTCGCGTAGGCCATGGCCTTGGGCAGAACCACCGCTGCCGCCGTCAGGCCGGCGATCATGTCCAGGCGAAGCGGCGCAGGACCTGACTGGTTTTCCCTGTGGTCGGTATTCATGTCTCCCTCTTCCCCCCGTTCTTTCGCGGTGGTGACCCGTCAAACTGCGGCAAAGTCAAGCATCAGAACAATCCGTTGCCACCACTGCCTTCGCTGCCGGATCGCCAGTTGATCGTGTTGTTCAGGCTGCTGTCACCGGTCTTGTCCCACTTGAGCTCCCATTGACCGGGCTCACTCGCGCAACCGACGGCGGTGAGCGCGACAAGCAGCAAAACAATGCCAAAAAAAGCGATGCGTTTCATAGACGGTGTCCTCAGAAAAATGGGATGCTGAAAGCTCGGCTTCATGCTTTCCTGTCCTCCCAGTCATCCCAGTCCACCTTGTGGGTCTTGAGATAAGCGCTGACAGCCGAACCAATGGTGGGAAAGAAGAATTGCTCGCCAAGCCGGGCAAACAGCCCGAATCGTTTCAGCTTGTCCTTGACCGGGCCCTTCATCTCGGCAAAGCACAACCTGATGCGAGCCCGATGCAAGACATCGTCCAGCTCGGCCAACATGTCGGCCGAGGTCACATCCACGCTGGTAACCGGTTCGGCCGCGACGACCACCCAACGCACTGGCGTGGGCGAGGCAGCCACCGCGTCCAGAACCTGTTCATGGAACCACTCGGCATTGGCGAAAAACAAGGGCGCATCCCAGCGAAACAGGACCAGGCCGGGGATCAGGCGCGCCTCTGGATGGCGCTTGATGTCGTGGTAACCCTTGACGCCGTCGCTGCGGCCCAGTACTGCGGAGTGCGGGCGCCAGCCATCCCACAGGAACTCGATGACGGCAATCACGATCGCCAGGCCGATGCCGGGAATCGCGCCCAGCACGACCACCCCGACGCTGCAGGCGATGGCCAGCCAGAACTCCCAGCGCTGGATGCGGTAAATTCGACGCAGGTCGGCGACCTCGATCATGCCGATGGCCGCAGCGATGACGACCGCGGCCAGAGCGCTGATGGGCAAGTTCTTCAGCAGGTTCGGCGCCAGCAACAACAGCAAGGCAACCGCCAGAGCGCCGACGACGCCGCTGAACTGGGTTCTGGCCCCTGCGGCCTCCGCAACGGGCGTGCGTGACGCACTGCTGCTGATCGGAAAGCCCTGAAAGAGTCCGGCCGCCAGATTGGCAACGCCCAGCCCCACCATCTCCTGGTTCGGGTCGACATGGGTTCGCGTCTTGGCCGCATAGACGCGCGAGAGCACGCTGGTATCGGCAAACGACACCAGCGCAACGGTCAAGCCGCCGACCAGGACCGGGACGATATCGTCGCCGGCAATCCACGGGATGGCGAACGCCGGCAGACCCTGCGGCAGGGAACCCAGGACCGAAACGCCAGCCCGGGATGCAAGGTCGAGCACGCCAACGACGACAGTGGCGCCAACGACAGCTACCAGGATGCCCGGCACGCGCTTGCTGCCCTTGAGCAGAAAGATCACTGCCAGCGTGGCTGCACCAACCGTGAAGGTGGTCAAGTTGACCCTTCCATCAAGCACCGATCTGACGATGGCCCCGACGTTCTGCAGCGGAGCGTCGCCGTCAATCGAAAAACCGAACAGCTTGGGCAGTTGACTGATCAGCACGGTCAGCGCGATGCCATTCATGTAGCCGTAGCGGATCGGCTTGGAAAGCAGTTCGGTGACGAAGCCCAGACGCGCCAGGCCGGCAACGATGCAGACGATCCCCGACACCACTGCCATCATGGCGGCCAGGGCAATGGCCCGGTGGGGGTCGCCGCCAGACAGGGGCAGAACCACGGCGAGAATGAGCGCGGCCAGCGAGGAGTCGGGTCCCAGCACCAGAATGCGGCTGGGGCCAAAGATCGCATAAGCAAGCAGCGGAACAATCGTTGCGTACAGGCCGTAGATGCCCGGCACGCCCGATGCCACGGCGTAGGCGATGCCCACCGGCACCAGCATCGTCGTCAGCACCAGTCCGGCGACGATGTCGTGACGCAGCCCGTCTGCCGGGTAGTGTCGAAGCGTCTGCAGCCCTGGCAGCCAGCGGGCCCAGCCACGCTGATCAGAGGCTCTCGAAGGGTGCGCGATACGTCCCGGTTCCGGGCTTGGCGCTGAAGGCGTACGGTTGCTCATTGGCATGGGCAGTTTGATAAGAAAATCCCAGCGCAATTAGACTACCAACTGTGAAGAAGGTGCAAGCAGCCACTTTGCTGGAGGCAGGCGTTCCCGAACCGGACACATGGAATGCCTTGCGGTACCATGCCTCTTTCATCTTTTCTGAGCGAGACCACGATGGCCGAAATTCACCGTGATTTAACCCGCACAACGCTGGCGATCATGTGCATCCTGCTGTTGACTGGCGGGTCCCTCTGGATCTTGCGCCCGTTTCTGGCCGCGGCCGTCTGGGCGACCATGATCGTGGTGGCGACCTGGCCCTTGCTTCGGTCGCTGGAGCAGCGGCTGGGCAATCGACGCGGTCTGGCGGTGGCCATCATGACGCTCGCCATGTTGCTGCTTCTGGTCGTTCCGCTGGGACTGGCGATAGACACCATTGCAAATCACACCCAAGACATCTCCAATCTGGCCAGCAAAGTGGCCAGCAAGGGCTTGCCGCAACCGCCCGAGTGGGTTGCCGCCTTGCCGCTGGTCGGTGAAAAAATGGCGACTTTCTGGCGCGAGCTGGCTGACTCCGGTTCGCAGGGTTTGCTCACCAAGTTGACCCCCTATGTTGCCGACACGGGCAAATGGCTTGTGGGGCAGCTCGGTGGCCTGGGCATGATGTTGTTTCAGTTTCTGCTGATCCTGGCGCTGTCTGCCATTCTTTACGCCAACGGTGAAGCGGGCGCTGCCGGCATGCGGCGCTTTGGCAACCGGCTGGCGGGCCAGCGCGGCGAAGATTCCATCGTCCTGGCCGGGCAAGCGATCCGGGGCGTGGCCCTGGGGGTGGGTGTCACGGCGATCGTTCAGACCGTGCTCAGCGGCATCAGCCTGGCCATTGCCGGTGTTCCTTTTGCCTCGCTGCTCAGCGCGGTGATCCTGATGCTCTGCATCGCCCAGTTGGGGCCAGGACTGATCCTTTTTCCAGCCGTCGGCTGGATGTTCTGGAACGGCGACACGACCTGGGCGTCCGTCCTGCTGGTGTGCAGCGTGATCATCACGGCCCTGGACAATGTCCTGCGCCCGATGCTCATCAAGAAAGGCGCCGATTTGCCATTGCTCCTGATTTTTGCCGGCGTCATCGGCGGCATGCTGAGCTTCGGTCTGATCGGGATCTTTGTCGGTCCGGTGGTGCTGGCGGTGACCTATACGCTGCTGGAAGACTGGATTGCGGACGGGCAGAAACGTGGGAATGCCGATTGAGCTCACATTGAACAAACCGGAAGAGGCCGCCCGAGAGCCGGTTCTGAATCTGGTAGACCGAGTGTCCGAACTGCTGTTCGGCCTGTTCATGGCGCTGTCCTTCGTCGGCGCCGTATCCGTAGCGCAATCCGGGCGCGAGCAGATCGACTCCATGTTCGTCGCGGCGCTGGGCTGCAACCTGGCCTGGGGCCTGGTCGATGGGGTCATGTACCTGGTTCGCACCATCACGAATCGCGGCAGAACGCTCACGCTGTTGCGTTCGGTACGAGCCGCGCCGGACGCAAAGGCAGGCTGCAAGCTGATCGAACAGTCGCTCTCGACTGCGGCGGCAGGACTGGTCTCGCCGGTGGAAGTCGAGGCCATCCGCGGACGCGTCGTCGCCTTAGGCTCAGTGCCGTCGCGTCCGAAGCTGCGCAGGGACGACCTGCTGGCTGCGCTGGCGATCTTTCTGCTTGTGGTCGCATCCACCTTTCCGGTCGTGCTGCCATTCGCACTGATTGCGGATGTTGCAGTGGCAAAGGACTTGTCGCGGGCCATCGCGCTGGCCATGCTGTTCGCCGGAGGGCTCGCTCTCGGGCGTTATGCGGGCTACGGTAGCTGGCGGGTCGGGCTGATGATGGTCGGCTTGGGCACGGCGCTGGTGACGGCGATCATGGCGCTGGGTGGATGAAGTCCTCCAGGGCTTTCACGCTCACCGCCCACCGCACGTTGGTGCGACATTCTGAATGACGTGTCGTTCAGAGAAGGCGATCCGCATTGGCGAACGATTTGTCGCGCTGCGGCAGTTCGCGAGGGTTCACCGACACCAGCAGCAGGGCCATGTTTTCACCGCGTGCGTTGTGCAGTTCAGGCAAGCTGATACGTCTGACGTCCGGGTAGCTGGCGTCGCGCTTGATGTTCATGCGATCCAGGTGGAGTTCGACCGGTTCCGCCCAAAGCTGCTTTTCTGCATTTGACAGCAGATCGGTCACGACGTCGAGCTGCCCGCTCAGGGTACGGTCATCGACGCTCAGGGACTCCATCTGCTTTTCGATTTCCTCCAGTTCCAGCTGCACCGCACGGGCATCGATGGGTCCGCTCGGTCGGTCCTCAAAATTCCAGCCACCCTTCTTCAGCACCCTGAGCTTCCAGTTCAGCAGCTCGCGTTGCTGATGGAGTGCGGCGCGCTCTCCCTTGGCCTCGCTGATGCGCGACAGCGCCAAACCCAGCAGGTGATCGAAGGCGCGCCGCTTGAGCAGGCGTCTGGCTTCGGTCTCATCAGCATGCGGGTCCACCAACCGGTGGCTGTCAAAACCGACCGACACCTGCGCCACGTCGCGGCGCACCGCTTCACCTTGCAGCTCGACACCAAAGATGTTGCGCTCCTGGCGCTTCGCCACCAGCAGCGTGGTGACGCCATCGCCTGCCTCGGGATGGCTGTCACGGAACTCGCTCAGGACCGGGTCCCGACCAAACACCTCGCGCATGTGCTCGGGCGAGACAAACAGCGCAGCCAGCCGGGGATCGCTGCCATACTCTGCGCTGATCGCCGGCAGTGGCTCTGGAAGACGATCAACCAGCGCGATGACATGATCGATGGCATGGATCACCGGCTCACGCAAGCGTTTTTTGTAACCGGTCATGGCGCGCAGGCGGGGATAGGTGCCGTCCACCGCCCGTTCGATCGCCATCTCGATCAGGGTCTCGGGATAGCGGCCTTGCTCTTCCTTGCCACCGAAAATGGACTGAAACAGTTTCAGCATGATGACTGGCTCCTACTGCGCTCTAAAAGCGTTCCTCGACGTGAGAAGTCTCCTGTTTGGGTGCTTTGCTCGCGGGTGCCACCTTGCGCTTTGGCAGGTGAATCTTCTCACGCGCCACATCCTTGTAGGGTATGCGGCTGAGCAGGTCGCTGATGATGTTCAGACGGGCGCGCTGCTTGTCATCGGACTGGGCAACAATCCACGGCGCCCATGCACTGTGCGTGTACTTGAACATCTCGTCACGGGCCAGGGTGTAATCGTCCCAGCGTGAATACGATTTGAGGTCCATTGGCGTTAGCTTCCAGAGCTTGCGGCCGTCGGTGATGCGCGCCTGCAGCCGTTTGGTCTGCTCTTCAGGGCTGACGTCGAGCCAGTACTTGAGCAGAATCACGCCCGAAGCCACGATCGCTTTCTCTACCGCTGGCGCCATCTCCAGAAAATGCTGCACGTTATTCTGGTCGCAAAATCCCATCACGCGCTCGACCCCAGCGCGGTTGTACCAGCTGCGATCAAAAATGATGACTTCACCAGCGGCCGGCAGATGCGGCAGGTAGCGCTGGATGTACATCTGGCTTTTCTCGCGGTCAGTCGGCGCCGGCAGTGCCACGACGCGAAAGATACGTGGACTGACGCGCTCGGTAATCGCCTTGATGGTGCCGCCCTTGCCAGCGGTGTCACGACCTTCAAAAATGATGACGACTTTCAGCCCGGCATGCTGGACCCAGAGCTGAAGCTTGACCAATTCAACGTGCAATTTCTTCATTTCGGCGGCGTAGGTCTTGGCCGACAGTTTGCCTTGCTTGGCCGCCGCCGCAGGCGTGGACTTCTCCGCCTTCG
>JBMOJJ010000085.1:0-12415 GCA_049315845.1 Rhodoferax sp. | reverse complement strand
TGCCGGCCTACGAGCAGGTGCTCAAGTGCGCACACAGCTTCAACCTGCTCGATGCGCGCGGCGCGATCAGTGTGACCGAGCGCGCCGCCTATATCGGGCGAATCCGCAACCTGGCGCGCGCGGTGGCGCAAAGCTATTACGAAAGTCGGCAGCGCCTGGGCTTCCCGATGGCGCCACGTGCCTGGGTGGAACAGGTGGCCGCATCATGAAGAACCTGCTGGTTGAATTGTTCGTCGAAGAGTTGCCGCCGAAGGCGCTGAAAAAACTGGGCGACGCGTTTGCCGATCTGCTGGCAGATCAGCTGCGCAGCCAGGGTCTGCTCGACCCCGAATCGATCGTCACGGCCTTCGCCACGCCGCGCCGGCTGGCGGTGCACATCACCAAGGTCTGGCGCAAGGCCGCCGACAAGGCGGTGCAGCTAAAGCTGATGCCGGTCAGCGTCGGACTGGATGCCGGCGGTCAGGCGACGCCGGCCCTGCTGAAAAAACTGCAGGCGCTGGGCGCCGAGATGTCGGACCCTGCGGCGCTGGTGGCCGCGCTCAGAAAGGCGCCGGACGGCAAGGCGCAAGCGCTGTTCTACGACAGCCTGGTGACTGGCGCGACGCTGGACACCGGTTTGCAAAAGGCGCTGGAGCAGGCGATCGAGCGCCTGCCGATCCCCAAGCTGATGACTTATCAACTGGAGACCGACTGCGCGCTACCCGGCTGGAGCAGTGTGCAGTTTGTGCGGCCGGCGCATGGACTGGTGGCCCTGCATGGCAGCACGGTGGTGCCGGTCAGGGTCCTGGGGTTGACCGCCGGCAACACGACTCAGGGTCACCGCTTTGAGGCGCGCGTGACGCCAGTGCTGATTGCGGAGGCGGACAGCTACCCGCAGACGCTGGCCGAAGACGGAGCGGTGATCGCCAGTTTTGCCGAGCGCCGCGCAGAAATCAGGCGCCAGCTGACCGCCGCGGCGGTCAGGGCGGCCAACGGCGGCCAGCCGATCGAGGATGAAGCGCTGCTTGACGAAGTGACCGGCCTGGTCGAGCGTCCGAACGTGCTGGTCTGCGAGTTCGAAGCGCAGTTTCTCGATGTGCCGCAGGAATGCCTGATCCTGACGATGAAGGCGAACCAGAAGTACTTTCCACTGCTCGATGCGCGCGGCAGGCTGACGAACAAGTTCCTGGTCGTCAGCAACATCAGTCCGCAAGACGCCAGCGCGGTGGTCTCGGGCAATGAACGGGTCGTGCGGCCGCGTCTGGCCGATGCCAAGTTCTTCTTCGACCAGGATCGAAAGAAGACACTGGAGTCCCGGGTGGCCGGGCTCGACAGGGTGGTTTATCACAACAAACTCGGCACGCAGGGCGAACGCATGCAGCGCGTCTGCGTGATCGCCAGCGCCATTGGCCGGCAACTCGGCGGCGAGTCGCTGGCGCTGCAGGCGCACACCGCCGCCCGTCTGGCCAAGACCGATCTGCTGACCGACATGGTGGGCGAGTTCCCGGAGTTGCAGGGCATCATGGGCGGCTATTACGCTCGACATGACGGCCTCGGCGAAGACATCGCGCTGGCGATCGAAGACCATTACAGGCCGCGCTTTGCCGGCGACGAATTGCCGCGCAACCAGGCCGGCATCACGGTGGCGCTGGCCGACAAGCTGGAGACGCTGGTCGGCATGTTCGGCATCGGCAATGTGCCCAGCGGCGACAGGGATCCGTTCGCGCTGCGCCGGCATGCGCTGGGTGTGATACGGATGCTGATCGAAAGCGATTTGCCGCTGCAGCTCGGGACGCTGCTGGCCTGGGTGACGCCGGTTTTTGGCGACCGGATCGTGGCCGCCGACGGCGCCTTGACCGACTTTGTTTTCGATCGCCTGGCCGGCTCGCTGCGCGAGCAGGGCTACAGCGCGAAAGAAGTCGACGCGGTGCTGACACTGCGGCCGCAGCGTCTGGGGGACGTTCCCAGGCGGCTTGCAGCGGTGCGGGCCTTCGCCGCGCTGCCCGAGGCAGAGGCGCTGGCCGCCGCCAACAAGCGGATCGGCAATATCCTGAAAAAGGCGCCGGAGGTCGATCCGCATGTCAGCGAATTGCTGCTCAAGGAGCCAGCCGAGATTGCGCTGCACGCCGCGATGAAAGAGGTGGCGCCCAAGGCCTCAGCCCAATTCGTTGCGGGCGACTACACCGCCTCGCTGCAGACGCTGGCCGCGCTGCGCGGGCCGGTCGACGCCTTCTTCGACGGCGTGATGGTCAATGCGCAGGAGCTCGATCTGCGCCTGAACCGCCAGGGCCTGCTGAAATGCCTGCATGAAGCGATGAACCGGGTGGCCGACCTCTCCAAACTGGCGAGCTGAGCCAGCACAGCATGAAACTCGTCATCCTCGATCGCGACGGAACCGTCAACGAAGACAGCGCCGACTATGTCAAGTCTGCGGAAGAATGGACCCCGCTGCCCGGCGCGCTGGAGGCGATCGCGCGCCTGAATCATGCCGGCTGGCATGTGGTGCTTGCCTCCAATCAGTCGGGCCTGGGACGCGGTCTGTTTGATGTTTCCACGCTGAACGCGATGCACGCCAAGATGCACACACTGCTGGCCGCTGTCGGCGGCAGGGTGGACGCCGTCTTCTACTGTCCCCATGCGCCGGACGCGGGTTGCCACTGTCGCAAGCCGGAGCCAGGGCTGTTTGAGCAGATCGGCGAGCGCTATGGCATCGACCTGAGCGGGGTGCCGATGGTTGGCGACACGGTCAACGACGCGCTCGGCGGTGCGGCTGCGGGCTGCGAACCCCATCTGGTGCTGACCGGCAAGGGCGCGGCCTACCGGGGGCGCGCGCTGCCCGACACCTTTCCGGCCGCCACGCGCGTGCATGCGGACCTGGCGGCCTTTGCCGATTTCCTGATCGCGCGGCAGACGACGACGCCGTGATGCCCTTGCTCCGGTCCATCTTGCACATGGCGTGGATCCTGATCACGGTCATTCCGTGGGGGCTGGCGCTGGTGCTGATGTCGGTCGCGGTAGGTCGCACGCCGCTATGGTGGTTTGCGGTCAACTGGTTTCGGCTGGTGATCTGGGGCAGTCGCGTATTTCTCGGCATCCAGGTGCAGGTGATAGGCATGGAGAATCTGCCGCAAGGCAAGACCGCCCCGGCGATTCTGCTGTCCAAACACCAGTCGACGCTGGAGACGCTGCTGCTGCCGACCCTGATGCCGCATCCGCTGGCTTTTGTGTTCAAACGCGAACTGCTGCGCATCCCGTTCTTCGGCTGGTCGATGGCGCGCCTGGACATGATCCATATCGACCGTGAATCCCGCACCAAGGCGCTCAAGCAGGTGCTCTCTCAAGGCAAGGCGCTGCTGGCGCAGGGCGTCTGGATCATCATGTTCCCCGAGGGCACCCGGATCGCCCGGGGGCAGGCAGGAACCTATCAGACCGCCGGTACGCGACTGGCCGTCGAGGCCGGCGCGCCGGTGATTCCGATTGCCGTTTCTTCAGGCAAGTGCTGGCCGCGCAAGGGCTTTGTCAAATACCCGGGCGTGGTCCAGGTGTCGATCGGCAAGCCGATTGCCAGCATAGACCGTGAACCGAAGGAGTTGATGCGCGAAGTCGAGACCTGGATCGAAGCCGAGATGCGCCGCATTGATCCCGAGGCCTATCCCTGAACCCGTTCCTGCACCCCCGCGCCAACCGCGAAGCGCGTTTGCGCGACCTCGTGGTGGCTTACGAGTTCAAGCGCGGCAAGCGGCGCACCATCGGTTTTGTCGTCGGCCCCGAGGGGCTGGAGGTGCGGGCGCCCAGTTGGGTGCCCCTGTACGAGGTCGACGCTGCCTTGCAGGAGAGGTCGACCTGGATCATCAGGAAGCTCGGCGAGTCGCGCGAGCGCCACGAGCGGCAGAGCCACCAGCGCATCGAGTGGCGCGACGGCGCGCTGTTTTCGTTTCTGGGGCAGCAGGTCAAGGTGGTGCTGCAGACCGGTCATGCGGCCGGCGCCGGCACCGCGATGCTGGACGCGGCCCCTCCTTGCCTGACGCTGCATATTGCCTTGTCGCAAGGCGCCGCGCCCGAGCAGATCCGTGACGCGGTGCAGGCCTGGCTCCTGCGCCAGGCCAAGCGTGTCTTCACCGAGCGACTCGATCACTTCGCGCCGCAACTGCAGGTGCGCTGGCGCAGGTTGTCGCTCAGCAATGCGGCCACCCGCTGGGGCAGCGCCGGCGTCGACGGCTCGATCCGGCTGAACTGGCGCCTGATTCAGTTCAACCTGCCGGTGATCGACTATGTGGTGGCGCACGAACTGAGCCACTTGCGCGTGATGAACCACAGCCCGCGCTTCTGGGAGACGGTGCGCTCGGTGCTGCCGGACTATGCGGCATTGCGCCGTCAGCTCAAAGACGACGCCTTGCCGCGCTGGGTGTAGCTGCGAACCGATAGACGCCATCGTCGCCGAGCGTGCGCGTCAAGCGCCCTTCGAACCACAGCGCGTGCAGATGGGCGATCGATTCACCCATCGCGAAGGTGGTCTGGTGCAGGTCCAGCGCGCGCTTGAACAGCACCGGCACCATGTCGGCGGCGCTGCAGCGCGCACCGGCGCAGGCTGCCATCACTTCGCTCAGGCGTTCCCGGTGGTGGTGGTGCAACTGCTCTATGCGCTGGTGCAGGCCGGTGAACGGCTTGCCGTGCGCCGGCAGCGTGAGTGTTGCGGCGTCGAGCGCGCGGAACTTGTCGATCGAGTCCAGAAAATGCTTGAGCGGGTTCGACTCGGGTTCCTGGTCGTAGACGCTGACGTTGGTCGAGATGCGCGGCAGCATCATGTCGCCGCCGAGCAGCACCTTCAATTCCTCGCAGTACAGCGAAATATGCTCGGGCGCATGACCGTAGCCGCTGATGCAGGTCCAGTGCCGCCCGCCAATGGTCAGCGTGTCGCCATCCATCAGGCGCCGGAAGTGGCCCGGCACCTTGGGAACCAGGGTCTGATAGTAGTTGGCGCGTCCCTTGATCTGCTCCACCGAGGCCGGGTCGTTGAGGCCGTGCGTCGCGAAGAAGACGGCGGCCGATTCACCGCCGAATCCGGTCGGCCCTTCGCTGCCGATGCGCGCCAGGTTGAAATCGGTCGCGCTGATCCACAAGGTCACGTTCCATCTGCTGCACAACCATTGGGCCAGGCCGATGTGGTCCGGGTGCATGTGGGTCACGATCACGCGCAGGATAGGCAGCCCCTCGAGTTCGTTGACAAAGACCTGCTCCCACTGCGCTTTTGCCGCGGCGATGCTGATGCAGCAATCGACCACGCTCCAGCCCTCGTGCCCATCGATCTCATCGCGCAGCAGCCACAGGTTGATGTGGTTCAGCGCAAACGGCAAAGCCATGCGCAGCCATTTCACGCCTGGCGCAACGCTCAGCGCTGCGCCAGGTGCCGGCAGTGCGTCTCCGAGCGGGTAATTCAACTGCTTTTCAAGTTCGTCGGCGGGTCGGTTCAAAGGGTCTCCTGATTTGCTCCATAATTGACGTTTACGTAAACGTCAACCAGAAACGACATTGTAGGTGAGCGCGTCTTTTTCCCCAGTCACCTCTGTCGAGCACAAGTCATGGCCATCACCTACAGCATCAGCGATCTGGCACGCGAGTTCGATCTGACCACGCGGGCCATGCGCTTCTATGAGGACATGGGGTTGCTGCAGCCCGAGCGCTGCGGCCCGGGCGGGCGCACGCGGGTTTACAGCGGGCGCGACCGCACCCGCCTGAAGCTGACGCTGCGCGCCAAGAGGCTTGGACTGAGCCTGACCGAGGCCAGGGAAATCATCGACATGTACGACAGCCCGCGCGACACCGGGCCGCAATTGCAGAAGTTCCTGCTGGTGATCGCCGAGCATCAGAAACAGCTTGAAGCCCAGATGACCGACCTGCAGGCCAATCTGGAAGAGCTCAAGGTGCACCAGCGCGAAGCCAGGGCGCTGCTGGCCCGCAGCCAGCTCAAGAGCGCACCGAAACGCGGCACGCCGAAAGGAAAGAAAACCAATGACACATGAGACTCCGCTGGAGCGCGTGCAGAGCAGCTTCGAGCGCCAGGGCATGATGCTGCATCTTGGCGCGCGCCTGCTGCAGGTCGAATCCGGCCTGTGTGTGATCGCCCTGCCCTATTCGGACAAGGTCACGCAACAGCAGGACGGCTTTCATGGCGGCGCGATGGGCGCGCTGGCCGACATCGCCGGCGGCTACGCCGGTCTGACCCAGGCGCCGCAGGGCATGGAGGTCACCACGGTGGAGTACAAGATCAATTTTCTGGCGGCATTGCAGGGCGGCGAACTGCGTGCCACAGGCCGCGTCGTGAAGGCGGGCCGGCGCGTGATCGTCACCAGCGCGCAAGTCGCGCACATCGACGCCGACGGCAAGGAGACCGCCTGTGCGGTGATGCAGCAAACGCTGATGGTGGTGCAGAAGACCTACTGAGACTTTGCGGGACAGACCGCAGTTACGCGAAGCGAACCAGTTCTGTCCCCAACCGATTAGATTGCGCGACAGACCCCGAAACAACTTTGAAGAGGAACCAACCATGAACATGCCAGGACTCAATTTTCAACTCGGCGAAGACATCGACGCGCTGCGCGACGCCGTGCGTGAATTCGCCCAGACCGAGATCGCGCCGCGCGCCGGCGAGATTGACCGCAGCGACCAGTTTCCGATGGACCTGTGGCGCAAGATGGGCGACCTGGGCGTGCTTGGCATCACGGTGGGCGAGGAGTTTGGCGGCGCCAACATGGGCTACCTCGCGCACATGATCGCGATGGAAGAGATCTCGCGCGCCTCGGCCTCGGTCGGCCTTTCCTACGGCGCGCACAGCAACCTGTGCGTGAACCAGATCAAGCGCAACGGCACGCCCGAGCAGCGCAGCAAATACCTGCCCAAGCTGATCAGCGGCGAGCATGTCGGCGCGCTGGCGATGAGCGAGCCCGGCGCCGGCAGCGACGTCATCAGCATGAAGCTCAAGGCCGAGGACAAGGGCGGCTACTACCTGCTCAACGGCAACAAGATGTGGATCACCAACGGACCGGACGCCGACACGCTGGTGGTCTATGCCAAGACCGAGCCGGAGCTCGGCGCGCGCGGCGTGACCGCCTTTTTGATCGAGAAGGGCATGCCCGGCTTCTCGGTCGCGCAAAAACTCGACAAGCTCGGTATGCGCGGCTCGCATACCGGCGAACTGGTATTCCAGAATGTCGAGGTGCCGGCGCAGAACATCCTGGGCGGCCTGGGAAGCGGCGCCAAGGTGCTGATGAGCGGGCTGGACTACGAGCGCGCGGTGCTGACCGGCGGTCCGCTGGGCATCATGCAATCGGTGATGGACAACGTGCTGCCCTACATCCACGACCGCAAGCAGTTCGGCCAGAGCATCGGCGAGTTCCAGCTGATCCAGGGCAAGGTGGCCGACATGTACACCGTGCTGCAGGCCGGGCGCTCCTTTGCCTACACCGTCGCCAAGAACCTCGACCTGATAGGCGTCGAACACGTGCGCCAGGTGCGCAAGGACTGCGCCTCGGTCATCCTGTGGTGCGCCGAAAAAGCGACCTGGATGGCCGGCGAAGGCGTGCAGATCTTCGGCGGCAACGGCTACATCAACGAGTACCCGCTGGGGCGCCTGTGGCGCGACGCCAAACTGTACGAGATCGGCGCCGGCACCAGCGAGATCCGCCGGATGCTGATCGGGCGGGAGCTGTTTGCGGAGACCCGCTGATACATTGCGGGGCAGACCAAGAATTGCGCAGCAATTTTGCTCTGTCCCCAACACGAAGCGGGATGTTGGATGTCCGCATTGCGGGGCAGACTCTTAGCTCCCCAACTGATCCAAGAAACTATGAGCGCGTCTGCAGCAACCGATAGACCGACATCACTTTGACGACATACAGCTGGGTTTCCTTGTAGTCTGGAATCCGGTTGCCGGCCCGCATGACCGCGCCTTCACCGGCGTTGTAGGCGGCGACTGCCAGTTCAGTCTGACCACCAAACAGCCGCAGCAAGTCGGCCAGGTATCGCGTTCCGGTCTGAATGTTGATCTCCGGATCGGTCAGCTTGCTCGCCACAGGCGACCCTTTCTCAGGGTGGACGCCGTAGCGCCTCGCGGTCGCCGGCATGATCTGCATCAAGCCCACCGCCCCTTTGTTTGAAACCGCCTTGGCGTCGAAAGCAGACTCAGTCACCACCACGGCCTTGAGCAGTTCGTAGTCGACGCCGTGCAAAGTGGACGCCGCCGCCAGATTGCCCTGCACCGCCTGGTAGGCCGGTGAAGCATTCATCACGGCCACTGTTCGCAGGGCATTGGCGTCAGTCGCCAACTGACGTTCCGTGGAGTCCACCGGGATAGCACTGGCAGGGTCGGACTGAATCACCAGCCGGGCAGCCTTGCCTGGCGGCTGGTTGGTGAACTGGGTGACGCCATTTTCGTCAACATACTTCCATACGTCAGCCCATGCCGGCGCGTGGAGCGACAGCGCTGCGAGCAAGCTTAATGCGCCACGCCGCGATACCAGACCACGAAAACAATTCCAACAACGCAAAACAGATTCCCTCAATATTTCAACATCTACAATCCACCGTTCGCCAAGACCGTCGATACAGACCAAAAAAAATTACCGAGCCCAGGGATGACGCCTCGACAACAGACACTGCTATACGCCATTGCACTCGCTGCGGGACTTGCCGTGCTGTATGCGATCGGCATTCACAACCAGCTTGTGTTCGACGACGCCCGCCTGACCGACGGCACCATCCTGGGCCAGTATGGCAGTCTGTGGCCGCTGAAGCCGCGCCTGCTTTCCTACGGCAGCTTTGTCTGGTTGCAGTCTATTTTAGGCGAAGGCTGGTGGAAGCAGCGCGTCTTCAACATAGGGCTGCATATCGCGACCGCCCTGATGCTCTACGCATTCGTCATGCAACTGTTGCAGCGCACGGAATGGGACGCAAGCAGCAGCGCCCCTTCCCAGCTTCGATCCTCGCTCCGTGCTGCGGCACGCCTGGGCGTGGCGCTGTGGGCTTTCAATCCGGTGGCCGTCTATGCCGTTGCCTACCTGATTCAGCGCTCCATCGTCATGGCAACCCTGTTTGTCGTGCTGGCCAGCTGGAGCTATGTACGCGGCCTCACCAGCGGAAAACTGCGCTGGCACCTGCTGGCTTTCGCCTGCTATGTGCTGGCTGTTGCCTCCAAAGAGCACGCCGTCACAGCCATCTTGCTGGCGGTGCCACTGTTTGTCTTCTTCCGGCGCCCCGGCCTGCGACGGGTGCTGGGTGTTTCTCTGGCAGCAGGATTGCTGCTGTCGGCCGTGGCAGCCATCTTGTACAGCCGCTACGGGAGCATCATCGGCACAGTCTTCGACGAAACCTCGCGCGCCTTTGCCGCCCAACTGGAGCAACAGCGGCCCGGCATCACCCGGCAGCTCTTTCCGCTCAGCATCATCAACCAGGCGGGCTTGTTTTTTCAGTACGGCTACCTGTGGTTGCTGCCCTACGTGAACTGGATGTCGATCGACATCCGTCCCATCTTTCCACTGACGCTCTGGAGTTGGGACCTGGCTGGCGCCCTGGCCTGGCTCGCCGCACTGGCACTGGGTGCAAGGTGGCTGCTTCGACGCAGCGATGCCTGGGGCCTGGTCGGCCTGTGCCTGCTGATGCCCTGCCTGCTGTTTGTGACAGAGTTCACGACCGTCTGGCTGCAGGATCCGTTTGTGCTGTACCGCAGCTACCTGTGGTCGATTCCGATCCCGGTGCTGATTGCGCTGCCACTGGTTGGCTTTCCGCGCAAGACCCTGTACGCCTGCTTTTGTCTGGTGCTGGCCTTGTTTGCCGCACTCAGCTTCGACCGCATCAACAGCCTGCAAAACGCCGCCAGCGCCTGGGAGGACGCCAGCGCCAAGATCGACCGGCGCGCGCCGGCCAACGCGGTGGGCCGCTGGCGGCCCTTGATCAACCTCGGCGCGGAGTCGCTGGAGCAGGGCAACTATGACGAGGCACTGCGCCTGTTCAGCCAGGCAGAGGCGCTGGGAGAGCCGATGGGCTCGGCGCGATTCAACATGGGCGTAAGCCTGCAGCAACTCAGGCAATACGCCAAGGCGCTGGACAACTTTGCCGCAGCAGAAGCCAAAGGCTTTACCGAGGGCGCGCTTTACTATCAACGCGGTGAAACGCAGTACGCGCTGGGGCGCTTTGCCGAAGCCTTCGCGAGTTTCAGCCAGTCGCTGCAGCATCCTCAAGTGGCAGAAGCAGAGCAATTCACCCGGCTGCGGCAGGCCGAAGCGGCAGTTGCCAGCAACAACTTCGACGCTGCGATTGCCAGCTACCAAACCCTGCTGCAAAAAGCCCCCGACAATCAGCGCTACCAGGTCGGCCTGAGCATGGCCCACATTGGCAAGAAAGACTTTGCCGCCGCAATGAACATCCTTAATCCTGCGATCGCCAAGCGCCCCACCGGCCCCGCGTATTACGCCCGCGCGCTGGCGCACGTCTATCAGGGCAATCGGGCGGATGGCGCGCACGATCTCGAACTGGCCATTCGCGCCGAACCCAACAACCCGATGTACCGCAATCTGCAACGGCAAATGAGTGTTCCGGCGCCAGAGTCCGCCGCAAAAACGGCGACCAAACCCTGATGGCCAATCTGCAAATCACCACCAGCCTGCTGGGCCTCGGCCTGGCGATCCTGATCCTGCACCTGCTGCGGCGCGACCATATCTACATTCTGCAGGGCCTGTTCTGGATCGTCATCGCCGCCTTGGCCGCCCTGTTGGGCCTGTGGCCAGGTCTGATCGACCGCATTGCGGGCTGGATCGGCATCAGCTACCCGCCCGCCGCGCTGCTATTGGGTGCTGCGCTGGTGCTCTTTGTCAAATCGCTCTATACCGACATCACCAATACCCGGCTGGAGCGTCAGCTGCGCCGTCTGAACCAGCGCATCGCGCTGTTGGATGCGCAGAGCCCGCCGGGCGATGCCGATGCGGCCGAACATTGACGCGTAGCGCTGAATCTTCGGTAACTCGCAAACATCGATCCCAGCAGCAGCAACAGCAGCAAACCCGGAACAGGCCGCAAGACGTGGTAGCTACCGTGGCGGGGACCGACGGGCTGTGAACCGTAATGGTCCGGACCGCGCTGCAGGTAGAGTCTGTGGCTGCCGTCTGAAAGTTGCACCATGCCGCCAGGCGCGATTTTTTCTGCTGGAGTTGGCACCAGGCGCCCGGTTTGCAGGCCCAGCAGCACAAGTGCGACGATGACGCTGGTGACTGCCAGCTCTACCACCGGCAAGCGTTCCGCGCCGGACCGTTGCGGCGGCGCGGCGGTCCCGTAATACAGCAAGACACCGGCAGCGGCGGCCACCAGGTTGGTGACAAAGTCATTGAAGTCAAGGTAGTCGCTGTAGCTGGTGGTGATCCACAGGTATTGCGACAACTCGTCGCCGATGCCCAGCAAAGTGGTCCAGAACAGCACCCGACCCACATACCAGCGCTTGCGCCCGGGATCCATGGCGCGCGCCAGCAGCAGCGCCATCAGCGCGTATTGCGGGTAATGGGCATGCTCGTTTATCGAAAAGGTCAGGTAATGGTCGATCAAGCCGGCGCTGGCCAGCCAAAGCAGCCAGTAAAAACTGGTCAGCCAGGGTCTGGCGCTGCGTCGCAAACCCAGCGCGATCCACACCGTCAGCCCAACAAGGCCGGTGATCACCAGGCCGGGCATCAGGTCCGAATAGGCTATTGACCCCAGCAAGGTGTCGCGCCGGCGAACCAGCCAGATCGAAAACCGCAAGTGCATCAGGCAGCAGGCGACGTAGTAGGTCAGCGCCAGCAGCCACCAGGGCCAAACCGGTTTGTTCACGGTCTCGGGCATTGTGGCGGATAGCGGTCGGCGCCGCCCAAGTCCATGAAGATGCCAAGATTGGCGAAGTCTTCGCGCCCATTGCCCGGCTCACTGATCAGCGCCACACCCAGCGCTCGGCAGGCGGCTGCGTCCACAGCGTAGCGGTCGTCGCCATTGGCATCGACAAACAGCGCAATGCTGTTGTCGTGCGCGGCGCCCAGTCCCAGATCGCCCAGTTCGTAGTCGTCATCGCCGCCTTCGTCCAGGAATACCCCGACCGAGATGTCGTGCGCGGCACCCAGCGCGATCGAATGGCTGGCGCGGTAGCGGTCATTGCCATTGCCGCGCTTGAGAAGAACGCCGGCACCGCGATGCGCGGCGGCGCCCATCGCGTACCAGGCGGCGCTGAAATCGTCGCTGCCACCGTCATCGATCAGCAGGCCCAGCCCCTGCTGAAAGCCCACCCCTTGGGCAAACACCTGAGCCACGTAATGGTCATCGCCGGCGAGGTCCAGCAGGACGCCAATGCCGCCAGCGGTGGAAGGGCGGCCGCCGGCGTCGGGACGCAAGCCGCGGCCGGCGCCCTGCCCCATCGAAGTGTTGTGCG
>JBMOJJ010000084.1:0-12433 GCA_049315845.1 Rhodoferax sp. | reverse complement strand
GGAATGGGCCGGGTGGCGGTGCGGTAATTGATGATATTGCGCCGCGACATGCCCAGGGTGTCGGCTGCTTTGCTGGCCGAAAACCCGTGCTGCATCATCCATGCATCAAAGCTGCGCGCGCTGTCGTCAGACTGCTCGGCGGCGAGTCGGTAAATCGTGGTGGCGGCGATCGACAGCGGGCCCTCGTCATCCCATGTCAGGCCGCTACCCCATTCCTCTACAGCAACCCGGGGAAACAGATCAGCATCGCGCAGGGGTTTGAGGCTCTTGAACCCAGACACGAACTCCGACAGGTCAACGTCAGCGCTCCAACCGTCCTCAAACCGCACATTCAAGCGCATGTTGTCAAGCGCCGTGGCGCTGGTGATTCGTGGAAGTTTTTCACGCATAGTCATGCTCCATTGAGTTTGTCCCATTCGGCCTGAATCAGTGGTTTGTTGGCCAGCGCCCAAGCTATCGCCTTGGCAAGCAGTTTTCGATTTGCGCAACCCGCAAGTTCGGCCATTGTTACCAGATCAACCGCTGAATCACCGTCCGGGGTGCGCACATGAAAATGAACCGGCGCATGGTCGGCATAGACCGATATCTTCATTTTGCCGTCACGATAAATCGTATTCACGAGTTTATTATAGTGCAATAATTGCACCATGCAACGTGATTAGAGGGCTACTGTTATGAAAAGCTAAGCCTGCCTTCGGAAGGTCTGCTTTGGCTTTCCGGGGCGCCACCGCGAACGGCCGGTCCTGAAGATTGTGGTTGTCAGCTATGGGCACTGAACCGACTGTGGCGGGCAATCGGCGAACGTCGGGTATGTGTGGCGTATGTAGAAGGTGAAAAATGATTGACGTAGCCGCCACCGTCAACAAGAGACACTTCACTGCCTCTGACCAACGTCGGCTGACGGGCAACTCCGTCTGAACAATTCACCGCGTGGTAAGAAACCTGCCGAATACCGTGGCACCGTCTCTGACCAGAACCTGATTTCCAATCTACCAAACCAGATGCTGAATGGGGGTCTACAGGCGACGAGGGTCACGCGTGCCGCCGCCAGCCACGCGCGACTACCTCGCGCGGGACATGAGCTGTAGGCACACTCTCAGACCATTCGTGAGTCGGAATCGCTTCGGTGAAGGGGTAAAGCTGTTTACGACTTTAGATCGTGGTGTTGTCAAATTGGTACGCTGGGAACCCGCATGGATGCTGGGCCCGTGTTTACGACTTTAATTGGTCAGAACACATGCCAGTTGTTCCAGTCAGCCCCAGCCTCTACCCAGGATGACCAGGAATTTTGTTAACATTGTGTAAATTGTAAATTTTTATACATCCAGCTTATCCTCCTGACCCTGGCAGCAAGCCCGTGGCTACAACACCCGGCAACCTCTCGATGGCACAGCGCATTGCGCGCGTGTTGCCGACGCTGACGCGCTCGCACCGGCAGATGGCCGACTACGTGTTGGCTCGCCCCTTGCAGGCGGCCACCATGCCGATTGACCAGCTCGCTGCCACGCTGGGGGTGTCGGTGGCCACCGCCAACCGGTTCGCTCGCGCCCTGGAGTTTGATGGTTACCCGCAGTTTCGCGCGGCCTTGGTGCTGGGTTTTGAGACCACGCTGGCACCGGTGGAGAAGCTGCGCAGCCAGCTTGAACAGCCGGCGCGGGCGGTTGACGTTTTTGACGCAGCGCTGGCCGACACCCAGCGCAACCTTGAAGCCACGCGCAAATCACTCGACGCCCAATCGTGCGAGCAGGCAGTGCAGGCCATTCTTGACGCCAGGGGCATTTACATTGTCGGCCTGGGTGGCAGCAGTTGGCTGGGTGGCTTGTTGTGGCGCTCGCTGGACATCCACTGCAACAACGTCCAGTTGCTGGCCAGCGTAGAAGGTTCATCGCACGCTGCGCGCATGGTTTCGCGTCTGCAGCCTACCGACCTGCTGATTGCGATTGCCTTCCCGCGCTACATCAATGACACGATCTTGCTGGCCCGGCGCGCGCGCGATGCGGACGTGCCGGTGCTGGCGTTGACAGACCGGGTGACCTCGCCGCTGGCGCCGCTCGCCACGGTGTCGCTCTATGCCCAGACCGACAGCCAGTATTTCGCCAACTCGGAGGCCAGCACGCTGGCGTTGATTGAGGCTCTTTGCAGCGCGGTGGCGCACCGCGCCAAGTGCTCTCTTGAGGCGGCAACCCAGTTAGCCGAGGCGGTATTACCGTGGCTGCATGGCAGCCCTGCTGGGCGCCTGGGCAGCGCAGCCCATGCCAGCATGGCCGCTACGCGCAAGCGCCCTACATCTTCCAAGTCTTCAAAGGCAAGCCAGTGACTTCAGCCAAGATCCTCCCCCTGATTGCCATCCACGGTGGCGCCGGCACCATGAGCCGCACCGACATCAGCGCCAGCCAGGAGGCGGCCTACCACGCCACCTTGCATGACATCCTCTGCGCTGCACAGCAACTGCTGGCAGCCGGCGGCAGCGCGCTCGATGCGGTTAGCCTGGCGGTTGACATGTTTGAAGATTGCCCGCTCTTCAATGCCGGGCATGGCGCCGTATTTACCCATGCGGGCACGCACGAACTCGACGCCGCCGTGATGGATGGCGCCACCTTGCGTGCCGGTGCCGTGGCCTGTGTCAGCCGGGTACGGCGCCCGCTGCGCGCGGCCCGCGCTGTGATGGAACTCAGCGAGCATGTGCTGCTGGTGGGCGCTGGCGCCGAAGCCTTTGCCCAGGCTTGCGGCCTCGAGATGGTGGCGCCTGACTATTTCTCGACCGCAACCCGGCGTGAGCAATTGCAGCGCGCCCTGGCCAGCGATGCAACGCTGCTTGACCATGACGCGCCACCACTTTCATTCAATACGCGGACCTTGGTCAGCGCCCGGCTCGACGAAGACCGCAAATTTGGAACCGTGGGTGCAGTGGCGCTGGACACCCATGGCAACCTGGCCGCGGCAACCTCCACCGGCGGCATGACCAATAAGCGCGTGGGCCGCGTTGGCGACTCGCCGCTGTTAGGCGCCGGTACTTATGCCGACAACCGCACGGCAGCCATCTCCTGCACGGGCTCAGGCGAAATGTTCATACGCACGGTGGCTGCCTACGATGTGTGCGCGCGCATGGCTTATGGCGGCCAGACATTGGACGCTGCAGCACAGGAAGTGGTCATGAAGGTCTTGCCTGCCATCGACGGACGTGGCGGCCTGATCGCCATCGACGCCCAGGGCAACTTGAGCATGCCCTTCAATACCGAAGGCATGTACCGCGGCCATGCCCGGGCTGGGCAAGAGCCACAAACGGCGATCTATCGCTGACATCTGCCGTTTCAGCAAAGACGCATCGCAATGCAATCCACCCTGGCCGAAGCGACCCCTCAGCGCCGCGCGCACTTGCCCGACAACCGGGTGCTGGCCGTCAACGACCTGTCGGTGCGTTTCAGCACGTCAGAGCGCACGGTCGACGCGGTGCGCGCTCTGAACTTTCATGTGGACCGGGGCGAAACCCTGGCCATCGTCGGCGAATCGGGTTCTGGCAAATCGGTGACTGCGCTCGCGCTGATGCGCCTGGTCGAGCATGGTGGTGGCCATATCACCGGTGGCAGCATGGTGTTCAGGCGCCGACGCGACGAGGTGCTGGACCTGGCACAAGCGCGCGACCAGACCATGCGCAGCGTTCGCGGCGCCGACATTGCCATGATTTTTCAGGAGCCCATGACCTCGCTGAACCCTGTCTTCACGGCCGGCGACCAGATTGCGGAGTCGATCCAGGTGCACCAGGGCAAGAGTGCGGCCGCGGCGCGCTCCGAGGCGCTGCGCATGCTGGAGCTGGTGCGCATCCCCGAAGCCCGCAATGTGCTCGACAGCTATCCGCACCAGTTGTCGGGCGGCATGCGCCAGCGCGTCATGATTGCGATGGCGCTCTCGTGCAAGCCGTCGCTGCTGATTGCCGACGAACCCACCACGGCCCTGGACGTGACCATTCAGGCGCAGATCCTGCAACTGATACGCGCTTTGCAGGACGAGATGCAGATGGGCGTGATCTTCATCACGCACGACATGGGCGTGGTTGCCGAAGTGGCCGATCGCGTGCTGGTCATGTACCGCGGCGAGAGCGTCGAGGAAGGCGCTTCCGAGGATGTTTTTGCCACCCCACGCCATCGCTACACCCGCGCCTTGCTGGCTGCGGTGCCGCGCCTGGGCGCCATGCAGGGCAGCGATCTGCCGTGCAAGTTCGATCTGCTGCGCGCCGAGGCCTCTGATGAAGCGCAGCCCGAACCGGCCCAGCCGCAGGATACGGTGCAACCAGGTGCCGCACCTATCCTGCGCGTGCAGAATCTGGTGACGCGCTTCGACCTGCGCGCCGGCCTGTTCAGCCGGGTCCGGCGGCGCGTGCATGCGGTGGAGAAGATCAGTTTCGATCTGCACGCCGGTGAGACGCTGGCGCTGGTCGGCGAGTCCGGCTGCGGCAAGTCGACCACCGGGCGCTCCTTGCTGCGTCTGGTCGAGAGCCAGAGTGGCGTCATCGAGTTCGGCGGGCAAAACATCCGCGACCTGCCTACCAGCACCTTGCAGGGCCTGCGGCGCAATATCCAGTTCATTTTTCAGGATCCGTTCGCCTCGCTGGATCCGCGCCTGACGGTAGGCTTCTCCATCATGGAGCCGCTGCTGGTACACAAGATTTCCAAGGGCCGCGAGGCGCAGGAACGGGTTGACTGGCTGCTCCAAAAGGTCGGTTTGCCAAGCGAGCACGCGCAGCGCTACCCGCATGAGTTTTCGGGTGGCCAGCGCCAGCGCATTGCCATCGCCCGCGCACTGGCCCTGAACCCCAAGGTGGTGGTAGCTGACGAGTCGGTGTCGGCGCTCGACGTTTCGATTCAGGCCCAAATCATCAACCTGATGCTGGACCTGCAGCGCGAGCTGGGCATTGCCTTCTTGTTCATCTCGCACGACATGGCGGTGGTCGAGCGCATCAGCCACCGCGTGGCCGTCATGTACCTGGGCCAGATCGTAGAGATCGGCCCGCGCCGCGCCATTTTTGAAGACCCGCAGCACGCCTACACACGCCGTTTGATGGCGGCCGTTCCGGTGGCCGATCCGACGCGCCGCCACCTGCGGCGCGAGCTGCTGGGGGGCGAGATACCCAGCCCCATTCGCGCCGTCGGCGACGAACCCGTGGTGCAGCCTCTGGTGCAGGTAGCGCCAGGTCACTTTGTAGCCCGACACCGTGTCGGCGGCCTCTACTGAGCTGCGCCAGCAACGATTTTTTCAACCTTTATACCCAGGAGCCTCCCTCTATGAAACTTCGCCTCACCCCCCTCGCCGCAGCGCTCGCGTTGACGGCCACGCTGGCCACGCCGGCATTCGCGGCCAAGGACGTCGTCATCGCCGTCGCTTCAACCTTCACGACCATGGACCCGTATGACGCCAACGACACCTTGTCGCAAGCCGTCGTCAAGTCCTTCTACCAGGGGTTGTACGGTTTCGACCACACGATGAAGATGGTGCCGGTGCTGGCCGAAAGCCATGAAGTCACAAAGGACGGTCTGGTCTACACCATGAAGCTCAAGCAGGGCATCAAGTTTCATGACGGCTCCGACTTCAACGCGGCGGCCGCCAAGGTCAACTTCGACCGGGTGACCAATCCTGAGAACAAGCTCAAGCGCTACAACCTGTACAAGAACATCGCCAAGACCGAGGTGGTTGACCCCTACACCGTGCGTTTCACCCTGAAGGAGCAGTTCTCACCCTTCATCAACTCGCTGGCGCACCCGTCAGCGGTGATGATCTCGCCGACAGCGCTGGCGAAGCTCGGCAAGGGCATTGCACAGGCACCGGTCGGCACCGGTCCGTTCAAGTTTGTCGAATGGAAGCAGACCGACTACATGAAGGTCGAAAAGTTCGCAGGCTACTGGCGCAAGGGCTACCCCAAGGTGGACACCATCACCTGGCGCCCGGTGGTTGACAACAATACGCGCGCCGCCATCATGCAAACTGGCGAGGCACACTTCACCTTCCCGGTGCCTTATGAGCAGGCCGAAGTTCTCAAGACCAAACCGGCCATCGAGTTGACTGCTGCGCCTTCGATCGTGCACCGCTACCTGTCGATGAACGTGTTGCAAAAGCCCTTTGACAACGTCAAGGTGCGCGAGGCGATCAACTACGCGATCAACAAGGAAGCGTTGATCAAGGTTGCGTTCTCAGGCTACGCCATTCCGGCCGAGGGCGTGCTGCCCAATGGCGTCGAATATGCGGTCAAGCTCGGCCCGTGGCCCTACGATCCAGCCAAGGCGCGTGAGTTGCTGAAAGAGGCCGGTTATCCGAATGGCTTTGAGAGCACCATCTGGTCGGCCTACAACCACACCACCGCGCAGAAGGTGATCCAGTTCCTGCAGCAGCAACTGGGCCAGGTAGGGATCAAGGTGCAGGTGCAGGCGCTCGAAGCCGGTCAGCGTGTCGAGAAGGTCGAGAGCGCGCAAGACCCGGCCACCGCGCCGGTGCGCATGTACTACGTCGGCTGGTCCTCTTCAACTGGTGAAGCCGACTGGGCGATGCGTCCGCTGCTGGCGTCGGAGTCGTTCCCGCCCAAAATGTTCAATACCGCCTACTACAAGAACGATGCCGTTGACGCCGACATTGCCAAGGCACTCAACACCACCAGCGCTGCAGAGAAGACCAAGCTCTACACCGACGCCCAGCAGCGCATCTGGAAGGACGCACCCTGGGCCTTTCTGGCGACCGAGCAACTGTTGTCGGCGCGCAGCAAGAACCTGAGCGGCTTTTATGTAATGCCTGACGCCTCGTTCAACTTCGACGAAGTCGAGCTCAAGTAAACGACCAAGCACCTGCACCGCATGACCAGCTATTTCATCAAACGCTTGTTTGGGCTGCTACCGACGCTGCTGATCGTCGCGGTGCTGGTTTTTCTGTTCGTCCACATGCTGCCTGGGGACCCGGCACGGCTGGCGGCCGGACCGGACGCCGACCCGCAGACGGTGGCGCTGGTGCGCCAGGACCTGGGCCTGGACCGGCCGCTGCCCGAGCAGTTCGTGAGCTTCTTCACGCGCATGTTGCATGGCGACTTCGGCAAATCGATGCGCACGCACAGGCCGGTCTCGACAGAGATTGGTGAGCGCTTTATGCCGACGCTGCTGCTGACGCTGGCCAGCATGGGCTGGGCGGTGGTGCTGGGCATGTCGATCGGCGTGGTGTCGGCTGTGTTTCGCAACGAATGGCCGGACCGCATCGGTATGACGATTGCGGTCTCTGGCATCTCGTTCCCGGCCTTCGCGCTGGGCATGCTGCTGATGCAAATTTTCTCGGTCAAACTGGGCTGGCTGCCCACGGTGGGAGCCGACAGCTGGCGCCACTATGTTCTGCCCTCGCTGACCCTGGGAGCTGCGGTGGCGGCCGTGATGGCGCGCTTCACGCGGGCCTCGTTTGTCGAGGTGATGCAGGAAGACTTTGTGCGAACCGCCCGTGCCAAAGGTCTGAAAGAGCGCACCGTCATTGCCAAGCACTGCCTGCGCAACGCGCTGATTCCGGTGGTCACCATGATGGGCCTTCAATTTGGCTTTCTGCTGGGCGGCTCCATCGTGGTTGAAGTCGTTTTCAACTGGCCCGGACTGGGCCGATTGCTGGTTGACGCCGTGTCAACGCGTGACTACCCGGTCATCCAGACCCTGGTACTACTTTTCTCGCTGGAGTTCATTCTGATCAATCTGATCGTGGACGTGCTCTATGGCTTCATCAACCCGACGATTCGTTACAACTGATCTGGCCATGAGCAAGACTCCCATTACCGAAGTAAGCGAAGTTGGCGAAGTGCTCGTGGCCGCGGCGGCCAGCGCCGTGCGAACGCCCTGGAGCGAGTTCTGGCGCAAGTTCCAGAAGCAGCATGTGGCCGTGGGTGCCTTGGTCTTTGTGTTGCTGCTGGTGCTGCTGGCGGTCTTCGCGCCGCTGATTGCGCCCTTTGATGCGGAAAATTACTTTGACTACGACCAGCTCAATGCGGTGCCTTCGGCAAAGCATTGGCTGGGCGTTGATCCGCTTGGACGCGACATTCTGAGCCGCATCCTCTCGGGTGCCCGTCTGTCGCTCGCCGCTGGTTTTTTCTCGGTCGCCCTGGGTGGCCTGATAGGCACGCTGCTGGGTCTGCTGGCCGGCTATTACGAAGGCTGGTGGGACCGCATCGTGATGCGCATATCGGATGTGTTGTTTGCCTTCCCTGGCATTCTGCTGGCGCTGGGCGTGGTTGCCATTCTGGGCAGCAGCATGGTCAATGTGGTGGTGGCGGGGTCGGTGTTCAGCGTGCCGGCCTTTGCCCGCCTGGTGCGCGGCAACACGCTGGTACTCAAGCAGATGACCTACATCGAGGCTGTTCGCAGCATAGGTGCCTCAGACTGGACCATCATCATGCGGCACATTCTGCCCGGCACCATCTCGACCATCGTGGTGTACTTCACCATGCGCCTGGGCACTTCCATCATCACTGCCGCCAGCCTGTCGTTCCTTGGCATGGGCGCGCAGCCGCCGACGCCTGAATGGGGCGCCATGCTCAATGAAGCGCGCGCCGACATGGTTAACGCACCGCATGTAGCGCTGTTTCCAAGCCTGGCAATCTTCTTCACCGTGCTGGCCTTCAACCTGCTGGGCGATGGCCTGCGCGACGCCCTGGACCCCAAAATTGACCGCACCTGATTCACTGCCCCACATCGGCGAGCTGCCAGCCGGAGCGCGAGATGCGATTTCGGACGTGGCCGGTGTAACGGTGGGCCACCATGCGCTGGCTGCCGGCGCAGTGCAAACCGGCGTGACGGTTGTCAAAGCACATCAGGGTGACCTTTTTCTGGACCGGGTTCCCGCCGCGGCTGTGGTGCTCAACGGCTTTGGCAAGAGCGTGGGCCTGGTTCAGGTCAGGGAACTCGGGGTGCTGGAGACCCCGATTGCGCTAACCAACACGTTTTCGGTCGCGGCAGTGGCCACGGCCCAAATCCGCCATTGCATCGCTAGCAACCCACAAACCGGGCGCAGCCTGCCAACCGTCAACCCGCTGGTGTTTGAATGCAACGATGGCTACCTCAATGACATCCAGCAAATGGCAATCTCCGAGGACCATTACCGGCAAGCGCTGGCCAGCGCCAGCGTTGATTTTGAGCAGGGCGCGGTGGGCGCGGGGCGCGGCATGTCCAGCTTTGGGCTCAAGGGCGGCATCGGCAGTGCCTCGCGCCTGGTGCGCCTGGGTGCCGGTACACCATACACGGTGGGCGCGCTGGTGTTGTCCAACTTTGGCAAGCTGGAGCAACTCACGCTGGCAGGCCAGCCGCTGGGGCGGCAGTTGCTGGCCGGCAGGGTCAGAGCACAGGTTCAGGCGCAAGAGCCAGATAAAGGCTCCATTATTCTGCTGGTCGCCACCGACGCACCGCTGGACGCACGCCAGTTGCACAGACTCGCCCTGCGCGCGGGTGTCGGCCTGGCACGCGCGGGTTCGGTGTTTGGCCATGGCAGCGGTGACATTGCGCTGGCCTTTTCCACGGCCTACACCGTGCCCCAGCAAACCAGCCGCCCCATGCCAAACCTGGCCATGCTGCATGACGCCCTGCTGGACCCCTTGTTTCAGGCTGCGGCAGACAGCACCGAACAGAGCATCATCCACGCCCTGTGGCGCGCCACTGCAGTGACGGGCCGCGACGGCCACCGCCGCCAGGCCCTGGCGGAACTGCTGACCGATGCAACGATGCCCATCCATCTCCCTTAGCCCTCACTGATCTGATTGCTACCCAATGAAAGTACTGATCTCCACCGACATCGAAGGCATTGCCGGCGTATTTCGCCCAGAACAGACCCGTCCGGGCAACGCTGAATACGATAGAGCCTGTTTGCTCATGACGGGCGAGGCCAATGCCGCCATTGCCGGCGCTTTTGATGCAGGCGCCACCGAGGTCTGGGTGAATGATTCGCATGGCAACTTCAACAACATGCCGGCCCACCTGTTGGACCCGCGGGCCCAAGCTATTCTGGGCAAACCGCGTTATCTGAGCATGGTTGCCGGCGTCGAACAGGGTGTGGATGCGCTATGCCTGATTGGCTACCACTCGCGGGCACAGGGGCGCGGCGTGCTGGCGCACACCATCAACGGTTTCGCCTTTGCGCGCGTCTGCCTGAACGGCCAGGAACTGGGCGAGGCCGGCATCTACGGCGCCCTGGCGGGCGAGTTTGGTGTGCCGGTGGTGATGGCCAGTGGCGACGATGTCTTCATTGACGAGAATCAGTCCATCTTTGCGCAAACGACTTTTGTGCAGACCAAGCGTGCCACCGGCCAGACCAGTTGCATCAGCCTCTCGCCGGACCAGTCTTGTAGCACGATCCGGGCCGGGGTGGCAAAAGCGCTGGGGCAGCGCAAGCGGGTGCATCCCTTCGTGCTTAGCGGGCTAATCACGGTGCGCCTGCAGACGCAAACTCCGGCGCTGGCCGACCTGTTTTGCCAGTGGCCCAGCCTGCAACGGCTCAGCGGCGACGAGATCAGTTTTGATGCCCCCAGCGTGCAGGCAGCGGTGCGCATGATCAATTGCTTCTCTGCCATGTCAACCATGCTGCGCTAGGCCAGCTCGATGCACCCTCTACCCAGCAACCACTTACGCACCCGAGCGGTCGGCATATTGGGCGGCATGGGCCCGGCCGCGGGTGCTGACCTTCTTCAGCTGTTTTTGCAGGCATGCACCGAGCGGTTGCAACAGACTGGCCATGCGGTCAATGACCAGGCCTTCCCAGAGCACTGGCTGGCGCAAATACCGGCGCCTGATCGCACACAAGCCCTGCGCGCCGCCAGCAACGCACCACTGGAGCCCATGGCCGCTGCGCTGCGCAAACTGCAATCCCTGGGCGTCTGCGCGGTGGCGATAGGCTGCAACACCGCCCACGCCTGGCACACGGCGCTTCAGGCCCGCATTCCTGAGATCGAGCTATTGCACATGCCACGCGAGGTGGCGAGCCGGCTGCAGACCCGGGGTGTGGGCGAAGTCGCCCTGCTGGCCACGCAAGGAACCTACCAGACCGGTCTCTACGAAACCGCCTTGTCACAGGCGGGCCTCACCTGCCATCTGCCGCAAGAGGCCGAGCGCGAAATCCTCATGCAGGGCATCTACGCGGGCGTCAAGACCGGCGACATGGCCTTGGCCCAAATCTGCTTTGTCGAGGTTGCCCAGCAACTGCTGGCACGTCATGGGGCGATTCCCCTGATCATGGCTTGCACCGAAATTCCGCTTGCGCTGCCCCAGGCTGCGCAAGCGGCGTCCTGGACCCTGATCAATCCGGCCCAAGTGCTGGCGCAGGCACTTGCCAGCCGAGCGTATTCAGCCTGAACCGCTGAACTCAGCCAGATTTGTTGAAGGTGGGAAGTTTTGCCTTCACTGCACCACATAAGCTCGCCAGTGCCCGCCTCGTTGACGGTGACAAAGCGAAGGTATTGAAGACCCGGGGAGTTTCGTTTGAAGTGCCGGTCGCAGCTAAGTCCTGGTCGATCGACGCCTTGATTGAATTTGAATATGCAACCCCACAGGGCATGCCGCTTTTGCAACCGTGGCGTGATTCTGTTCCAGGACTGAGTTGGAACCGCTCGCTTATCGTTTTGGCGGTCGTGGCGATCCAATCGCTGTTGCTGAGCCTGTTGTGGCAAGCCCTGCATCACCGGCCTCAATCGTAGCTGTCAAATCCGAGGTCCACAACGGTCTAGCAAACGGTCTAGCAAACTGGTGACTCACCTGCTTGTACATGCAATTTGTCATCTAATCAATGTTCATTTGGGGCGTGACAGTCACGAACTGAACTTGATTGGCAAGTCGCGCCTCGTAATCGTGCTTCGCTTTGCGCACAACCATCCCAATCAGGGCGGAATGCCGTGGTGTCTAGCCCAGCAACTTGCTCCAAGTGCCGATGTTGTGAACATCCAGGTATCCGTTCTTTCTTAGCACTAGTTTTGCCATTCCACTTCGTGTCCCGCTTGCACAGCAAAGAACAACCGGGCAAGACTTGGGTATCTCACTGAGCCTGCTTCCCAGTTCCTGCAGGGGAATGTTGATTGTTCCGGGAGCATTCCCGCTTGCAAACTCCCCAGCTGATCTGACGTCGACAAACGTGGCGCCGCCCCTTTTGAGTTCTGGAAGCATGGCAACGACTCTTTTTGAATTCCACCCCTTGTACGCGAACCAGAGCGCCAAAGCCATGAATGGCCAGTAATTTTGAAAAAGGTCCAGAGAATTCATATAACACCTTGGGTACGTTGCTCAATGCTTGAGTTGATGGGTGGGATTGACAACCCGGCCCAGGGAGATGGCCACGACCTCGCCTTCCTGCAGGGGCCGCCAGGGTTCGGCCGACAGGGGCACACTGGCTACCAGGACAACTTCCTGGTAACCCTGCGCCACCGATACACCAACTGCTTCAAAGCCCTCAC
>JBMOJJ010000428.1:0-2789 GCA_049315845.1 Rhodoferax sp. | reverse complement strand
TCTAGGCGGACCGGATTGCTGTCATTGCTGTCATTGCTGGCAGGACTGGCCTTGTCAATTCATCAACCCTCGGTGGCGGGTGCACAGATCGAGGAGCCGCTGGTGGATGCAGTGCGCTCGGCCTTGACTTCGGCTGTCTCTGACGGTGCGCCTCCGGTGCCCGAATTTCCGGATACCGAGTCCCGTCTCAGATACCTGCGCTGGCTTGGCCACGCAAGTGAAAGGCTGAAGAGGCAGAAACCGGACTGGAATGTCCGCAAGGAGTTCCTGCAGACTGTCTGGTACGAAAGTCGGCGTGCCGGTCTGGAGCCGTCCCTGGTCCTGGGCCTGGTTCAGGTGGAGAGCAACTTCCGGAAATTTGCGGTGAGCAGCGTTGGCGCGCGCGGCTATATGCAGGTCATGCCGTTCTGGACGCGCCTGCTGGGCGATGGTGATGCAGGCAAACTGTTCCACATGCAGACCAACCTGCGTTTTGGCTGCGTCATCCTGCGCCACTATCTGGACCGGGAACAGGGTGATCTTTTTCTGGCGCTGGGGCGCTACAACGGCTCACGCGGCAAAGCGCCGTACCCGAATGCGGTACTTGGCGCCAAAAAGCTGTGGGACTAGGGCGCGCCGCGGCTGTTACGCCAACGCCTTCTGCAATTCGCCGCTCTCGTACATCTCCAGCATGATGTCCGAGCCGCCATGAATTCACCCTTGACGTAGAGCTGAGGGATGGTCGGCCAGTTGCTGTATTGCTTGATGCCCGAGCGAATCTCCTCGTCTTCAAGCACGTTCAGGGTCTTCACGGTCTTGAGATCGACGCCGCAAGCTTGAAGAATCTGAATTGCACGCCCGGAAAAGCCGCATTGGGGAAAGCTGGCGTCGCCCTTCATGAACAGAACGACCGGGTTTGATTTAACCAGTTCGTCGATGCGTTGCTGAGTGTCGGTCATGATCCAATTCCTTGTGCAGTAGTGGCGCAATTATTCCATCTTCGGCCTCGCTCTGCCGAAGATGCAGAGAGTTGCCCTTTGTTTGGTCGGGGAAGTATCCCCTAAACTCCCGGTCCATGGCGAATCAGATGCTAGTGCTGGGTTATGAATCTTCGTGCGATGAAACCGGCGTGGCCCTGGTCGAATGGCGCGGTGGTGAGTTGCCGCGACTGCTGGCGCACGCGCTGTACAGTCAGATCGAAATGCATCAGGCCTACGGCGGAGTGGTGCCTGAACTGGCCAGCCGCGACCACATACGCCGCGTGCTTCCCCTGACAAGACAGGTTCTGGCGGACTCCGGCCGGGCGCTGGCAGAAGTCGATGTGGTTGCGTTCACGCGCGGCCCTGGGCTGGCGGGCGCGCTGCTGGTGGGCGCTGGCCTTGCCTGTGCGCTTGCGGCCGCGCTGCGCAAGCCTGTGCTCGGTGTGCATCACCTGGAAGGTCACCTGCTGTCGCCCTTCCTGGGAGCGGATCCGCCGGAATTTCCTTTTGTCGCCTTGCTGGTGTCGGGTGGTCATACGCAACTGATGCGGGTCGACGGCGTCGGACGCTACGCACTGATGGGGGAGACGATCGACGACGCTGCCGGCGAGGCGTTCGACAAATCAGCCAAGTTGCTTGGACTGGCTTATCCCGGCGGGCCGGCGCTGGCGCGTCTGGCAGAGCAGGGAAATCCGACCGCCTTCATCTTTCCGCGGCCGTTGCTGAAGAGCGCCAATCTGGACTTTTCCTTTGCCGGGCTGAAGACCGCAGTCATGGTGCAGGCCAAAAAGCTGTCGGCGAATCTCGGTTGCGCGGTGCCTGGCCTGCCGGCCGCTGTTCTGGCAGATCTGGCGGCGTCAACCCAGGCCGCGATCGTCGAGGTGCTGGTAAAAAAGTCGCTGGCAGCGGTTGCACAATCCGGCTTGCGCCGGCTGGTCGTGGCTGGCGGCGTCGGGGCCAATCGTGCGTTGCGGATGCAACTTGATGCGGCCTGTGGCAGGTCGCGCGTGCGGGTGCACTATCCTGAACTGCATTTGTGCACTGACAACGGAGCGATGATCGCGATGGCGGCCGCCATGCGCCTGCAGTCGGGTCAGCAGGCAGCCAGCGCTCTTTACGCCTTTGACGTCAAGCCACGCTGGCCGCTGGATGCCTTGCAGTTCAGCTGATGTGCAGGGCCGTGACCCGGCTGGCCGGTATTTGTTTGCCGAGTTTGAGTGTCAGGATGCCATTCTCCAGTTTGGCCTCACTCGCGCCGACGTCAATATCCTGCGGCAATTCGTAGGCCGCCTGGTACTGTCGCGGCGCGCCTTCCTTGGTCTGCAGGCGCACCGCCGCACCTTCGATGCTGATGGTCAATTGCTCTTTGGAAATGCCAGGCACGTCAAAGCTCAGTGTGTAGAATTTTTCGTCCTGTTCGATCGTGCAGGGCCTCTGGCGGCTGCCCAATTGCGCTTCCGACAGAAAGCGTTCCAGCGAACGCCCGGCGGGCGCATAAAAGGGGTGACGGATGCCGGCAGGGGCTGAGGTGGCAAAAAACATGGGTTAACTCCTATGAAGACTGCGCGGCGTTCAACATCAAGCACCGCTTGCGATCAATCTGCGCACGATGCGGGCATTTTCAAGAGAGAATCCGCCATGTTTATTCTTTGCAGCAAAGCCTTGAAATTGGCGCTTGTGGCGCCATGCCAGCTGCTTGAAAAATGCCGGATGCCCCGCACTCGGCCACCCTGAACCAGAGTCCCCTATGCGCCAAGTGATCCAGAACCTTGAAGAGTCCAGAATCCGCGAAGTTGCCAATGCTGCCATGGGGCACAGTGATGTACTGGC
>JBMOJJ010000083.1:0-12497 GCA_049315845.1 Rhodoferax sp. | reverse complement strand
GACATGGTCCAATTCCTCGGTTAGTGCATGCAACTGCGAAAGTGCTACCGCAGTTTCCACCACAGACGCTGGAAAAACCGTGGCCAAGGTGCCGGCAATGCGGGCAAATTGCTGATCGCGCAGCGCATAGTCCGCATCGCCATAAAGTTCTTCAAGAAAAAACCGCGATGCCGCCCCAAAATCCAGTGAAACCATCAGATCGGCATAACAATTGCGAAAACGTGCGGCTTGCAAACGCTTGATTGCAGCAACTGCAGCACCGAGCTCAGGCTGAGCCGCCGCCTTTGCACGCAGCAAGGCAACGGTCTCCATAGAATTGCGAATTTTGCTGGCGGCGTCCATTGGGTACACAGTCTAGCGAACCAACAGCCCCGCAGCCGGTTCATGCACCGGTTTCAATGTCCCGCACGCTCCAGCATGGCATGCAGCAGCACATTGCAACCAGCCGTGATGTGCTCGGGCTTGGCATCCTCGATCTCGTTGTGGCTGATGCCGTCCTTGCAGGGGATGAAGATCATGCCGCTGGGGGCCAGGCGCGCCATGTAGACCGCGTCGTGCCCGGCGCCGGAGACGGCCGGCATGTTCGAGTAACCGAGCTTTTGCGCCGCTCGCGCGACTGCGTCCATGCACTCGGGGTGGAAGGCCTGCGCCGGGTAGCTCGACACCAGCTCGATCTTGATGTCCAGACCTGAATCTTTGGCGAGCTTGGCGGCAAAAGCCTTCACCTCGTCGGCCATGGTGTCGACCAGCGCGTCGGTCGCGTTGCGCAGGTCGATCGAAAACTTGACGCGCCCCGGAATCACGTTGCGACTGTTCGGGTGCACGTGCACCATGCCCACCGTGCCGCGCCCATGCGGCGCATGGCGCAGCGCGGCGGCCACCACTTCCTGCATGACGCGCGTGGCAAGCTGCATCGCATCCTTGCGCAGCGCCATCGGCGTCGGCCCGGCGTGCGCCTCCATGCCGGTCACGGTGCAGTCGAACCAGCGAATGCCCAGCACGCCCTGCACCACGCCAATCGTCTTGTTGTTGTCTTCCAGCACCGGGCCCTGCTCGATGTGGGCTTCAAAATAGGTGCCGATCGGATGGTCACCCGGCTCCTGCGGCCCGACGTAGCCAATGCGCGTGAGTTCGTCCTTCACCGACTTGCCTTCGGTGTCGGTGGCGGCGTAGGCGTGCTCGAGTGTGAAGACCTTGGCAAACACGCCGGAGCCCATCATCACCGGCACAAAGCGCGAGCCCTCTTCGTTGGTCCAGAAGGCGACCTCAATCGGCGCCTCGGTCTCGATCTTGTGGTCGTTGAGCGTGCGCACCACTTCCAGCGCGGCCAGCACGCCGTAGTTGCCGTCGAACTTGCCGCCTGTGGGCTGGGTGTCGATATGGCTGCCGGCCACGATCGGCGGCAGCGCATTGTTGCGCCCGGCGCGGCGCATGAAGCCGTTGCCGATCTTGTCGATCGTCACCTCAAGGCCGGCCTCACGCCCCCAGCGGGTCACCAGGTCGCGGCCCTGACCGTCTAGTGTGGTCAGGGTCAGGCGGCAAACCCCGCCCTTGGGCGTGGCGCCAATCTTGGCCAGTTCCATCAAGGAGTCCCACAGACGCTCGCCGTTGATGCGAAGCGTGTTGATATCGATAGCTGTCTCAGTGCTCATGATGTTTTCCTAGAAAGTGTGACGCGAAACGATAAATGGTTGCGCCGGAGAGGGCAATACCGGGGCCCTCATGCTGTCAAATGCCCAGAAATCGGTCCCCGGCATTCCCCTCTCCAGCAAGTCTGCTGTATGCCGACAGCGATGCCTGTTGTCGCCGATTTGGGGTGTGCCGCGAGCCGATTTCTGTGTACCCACAGCATGAGGCGCGCGGCATGCGCCAAAGCGGCAGGCCACTAAAGCCATGGTCAACGCACCACAGGCACCGAAGCCAAAGTCTCAGAACGCAATTTCGCCGCCACAAAGTTGGACCCAAACGCAGGCCGCTTGATGTAGCGCCCGACGCCACGCTCGGCGCGCAAATCGCCTTGTACATACACCAGCTTGCCCTGACTCACGGTGTGACTCGGCAGACCGCGCACCTTGCGGCCTTCGAAGACATTGAAGTCGCCCTTGCTGTGCTGGGTTTTGGCTGAAAGGGTCTTGGTGCCAGCAGGATCCCAGACCACCAGATCGGCGTCGGCGCCTACCGACACACTGCCCTTTTGCGGGTAGATATTGAACAGCCTGGCGGTGTTGGCCGATGTGATGGCGACAAACTCGCTGGGCGTCAGGCGCCCCGTGTTGACGCCCTCGTCCCAGACCACGGTCATGCGTTCCTCGACGCCGCCGCAGCCGTTCGGGATCTTGGAGAAATCGTCCTTGCCAGCGGCTTTCTGCGCGGCGCAGAAGGTGCAGTGGTCGGTGGCCGTGGTGTGCAGGTTGCCCGACTGCAGGCCGCGCCACAAGGCTTCCTGATGGCCTTTCGGTCTGAAGGGCGGGCTCATCACGTGCGCGGCCGCGGTGGCGAAGTCAGGATGGCGGTAGACGCTGTCGTCCACGATCAGATGACCGGCCAGCACCTCGCCGTAAACGCGCTGGCCGCGCGCGCGCGCGCGCGCAATCGCTTCGGCCGCTTCGATGCACGAGACATGCACCACGTAGACCGGCACGCCCAGCACGTCGGCAATGGCGATCGCGCGGTTCACGGCCTCGCCTTCGACAATCGGCGGCCGTGACAGCGGGTGACCTTCGGGACCCAGAATGCCCTTGGCCGCCATGTCTCTTTGCAGCTGAAACACCAGTTCGCCATTCTCCGCGTGCACCGTCGGCATGGCGCCGAGTTCGAGCGCGCGCCGGAAGCTGTTCACCAGCGTTTCGTCGTCGCACATGATGGCGTTCTTGTAGGCCATAAAGTGCTTGAAGCTGTTGATGCCCTCCTGCTGCACCAGCGTGCCCATGTCACGCTTCACTGTCTCGTCCCACCAGGTGATGGCCATGTGAAACGAATAGTCGCTGGCGGATTTCTCGGCCCAGCCGCGCCAGGTCTGATACGCCTCCATCAGACTCTGCTGCGGATTTGGAATGGCGAAGTCGATGATCGTGGTGTTGCCGCCGGCCATGCCGGCCGCCGTGCCAGTGAAGAAGTCGTCCATCGTGGTCGCGCCCATGAAGGGCAGCTGCATGTGGGTGTGCGGGTCGATGCCGCCCGGCATCACATACTGTCCGCCGGCGTCGACGACGGTCGCTCCGCTCGCCGGCAGGCCTTCGCCCACGGCCGCAATGCGGCCGTCCTGGCACAACACATCGGCTCGGAAAGCGCGGTCGGCGTTGACGACCGTACCACCTTGAATCAATACAGCGCTCATCATGGGTCTCCAGATAAATGTCGGTTTCAGGAACGTTTCGCAGTGGCGAAATAATACGCCCCCGCCACCGCCAGGCTGAAGAACCAGCCAAAATCAAACAATCCAACCAGGCTGGCGTTGACCGACGCCTTGTCCAGCACGCCCGACACCACCAGATAGCCGGGCAGGCAGGGCAGCACGCCCAGAGCGAACGCGATCAGCGCCTGCATGTTCCAGCCACCGCTGTATTCATAGGCGCCGCCCCGGCGATAGAGGTCGTCGACCTTCAGCTCACCCTTGCGCACCAGGTAATAGTCCACCATCAGGATGCCGGCAATCGCGCCCAGCAGGGTGCCGTAGCCGCCGAGCCAGGTGAAGAGGTAACCGCCAGAGGTGGCCAGCAGTTTCCAGGGCATGAACAACAGGCCGATCACAGCCGCGATCAGGCCGCCGGTGCGAAAGCTGATCTTGTCGGGCGCCAGGTTGGAGAAGTCGTAGGACGGCGAAACCAGATTGGCGGCCACATTGGTGGTCAGGTTGGCCAGCAAGATCACGATCAGGCCGAGCGCCGATGCAAAAGTTCCCATCTGGGTCAGCAGGCCGTCGGGGAACAGCTGGGCTTTGCCGTACAGAATTTGCGAGACCGAGAAACCGATGATGCCGACCATCGAAAAAAGCGCCATCGGAATCGGCAGGCCCACGGCCTGTCCTATGACCTGCTCGCGGTTGCTTTTGGCAAAGCGCGTGAAGTCCGGAATGTTGAGCGCCAGCGTGGCCCAGAAGCCCACCAGGCCGGTCAGGGCCGCCCACGACTTGGGCCCGCCTTCGACCACCTTGGCCGGAAGGTCCAGCAGCTTGCCGGAGGGAACCGACATGAAGGCCCACACCACCAGGGCCAGGGACGCAAGAATCATCAGGGGCGCGGCAACCACTTCAAGCTTGCGGATCGACTCGACGCCATTCCAGATGTAGTAGATGTGCACGGCCCAGAACAGGTAGAAACAAACCAGTTGCGAGGTGCTGATGAACTCGCCCTGGGCTGGACCGGCCAGTCCCATGCCAACCACGTTGAAGAATCCGTGCAAGGCCAGCGCGCCGAAGTAGCAGTTGATGGAGAACCAGCCGCAAGCCACCAGTCCGCGCAGAATGGCCGGCAGGTTAGCGCCCTTGACGCCAAAGGAGGCACGCGCCAGCACCGGGAACGGAATGCCGTAGCGACTACCGGACCGGCCCAGCAAAAGCATAGGCACCAGCACAATGCAGTTGGCCAGGAACACCAGCAGAATCGCCATCTGCCAGGTGAAGCCCTGGTCCAGCATGCTGCTGGCCATGGTGTAGGTCGGCACGCAGACGACCATGCCGACCCACAGGGCGGCGAAATCGCTCGCTTTCCAGTGGCGCTGGGCGTCCGTGGTGGGTCTCAGGTCCTCATTGATCAGGGGGTTGTCGCCTGCCGTTGAACTCATTGCGGTCTCCTTTTGGTTACAAAAAAGTCTCCCGATCTGGCGCAAGCTGTTGCACCAAATCAAGCCTGGGCTTCAGCTGCCGGCTGCGGGGGCTGAACGCATCGGGTTGTTCGGATGCGTGGTCCAGTCGGCATGGACCGCGCTGACGGTTTTGCCGGTGCGCTGGTCCAGTTCGCCGGGTTTGAGGTCGCGCAGCGTCAGGCAATCGGGCACCGGACAGACCGTGACGCACAGATTGCAGCCGACGCATTCGGACTCCAGCACCTCGAAGTGGCGCTTGCCCTCCTTGCTGGTGCTGATCGCCTGGTGCGAGGTGTCTTCACAGGCAATGTGGCAGCGTCCGCACTGGATGCAGGTGTCCTGCCTGATGACCGCCTTGCTGATGTGGTTCAGGTTCAGGTAACGCCACTCCGACACCGTTGGCAGGGCCTTGCCAACGATCTCGCTGACGCTGGTGAACCCCATCTCGTCCATGTAGTTGGACAGGCCGTCGCTCATCTCCTGCACGATCTTGAAACCATAAACCATCGCGGCCGTGCAGACCTGCACATTGCCCGCGCCCAGCGCGATGAAGTCGAGCGCATCGCGCCAGGTGCCGACGCCGCCAATGCCGGAAATCGGCAGGCCCGCGGTCTGTGGGTCGCGCGCGATCTCGGCCACCATGTTGAGCGCGATCGGCTTGACGGCCGGCCCGCAGTAGCCGCCGTGCGAGCCCACGCCGCCGGTGGCCGGCGACATCGTCAGCGTGGCCGGGTCGACGCCGATGATCGAGTTGATGGTGTTGATCAGCGAGACTGCGTCAGCACCGCCGCGTTGGGCCGCGCGGGCCGGTTGCCGGATGTCGGTGATGTTGGGCGTCAGCTTGACGATCACCGGCAAGGTCGAATAGTGCTTGCACCAGGCCGTCACCATCTCGATGTATTCCGGCACCTGGCCCACCGCCGCGCCCATGCCGCGCTCGCTCATGCCATGCGGGCAGCCGAAATTGAGCTCGATGCCGTCGCAGCCGGTGTCCTGCACGCGCGGCAGTATCGCCTTCCACGACTTTTCCTCGCACGGCACCATCAGGGACACCACCATCGCGCGGTCCGGCCAGTCGCGTTTGACCTGCGCGATCTCCTTCAGATTGAGCGCCAGGTCGCGGTCGGTGATCAGTTCGATGTTGTTGAAGCCCATCAGACGGCGGTCCGGCGTCAGCAACGCGCCGTAGCGCGGGCCATTGACGTTGACCACCGGCGGTCCGTCTTCGCCCAGCGTCTTCCAGACCACGCCGCCCCAGCCCGCTTCAAAGGCGCGGATGACGTTATAGGCCTTGTCGGTCGGTGGCGCCGAGGCGAGCCAGAACGGGTTCGGGCTCTTGATGCCGGCAAAATTGATCTGCAGATTGGCCATGATGTTCTCTCAGGTCTCAGTGTGTGCTCAGTCGGGCGTGAATCGCCAGCGCCGATTGCTTGCCGTGCGCGACCGCTTCGACGGTCAGGTCCAGGCCGCCGGAGCGGCAATCGCCACCGGCCCAGACACCGTTCAGGCTGGTCTGGCCGACCGCATCGGTGGCAATGCGGCCGCCTTCGAGTCTTAGGCCGGACTGCGCCAGCACCGGATTTCCGAGTTGCTGGCCGATCGCCTTGAGCACCATGTCGGCGTCCCAGATGAGCTCTTGCCCGGTGGCCTGCAAGCGGCCATTGACCAGCGCCTGCTCGGCAAAGCGAACCGAGCTGACATGGCCGTTGTGGCCCAGGATTTCGATTGGCGCCATCCAGTGCTGCAGCACCACTCCGTGGGTCTGCGCCCATTGCTGCTCGGCGCTGGAAGCCGACATCTGTTCCGGGCCGCGGCGGTAGGCCATCTGAACCACTTGCGCGCCCAACAGTTTGGACTGCACCGCCGCATCGACTGCGGTCATGCCGCCACCGATCACGACCACCCGGCGCCCGACCGGCAGGCTCGCCAGATCGGCGCTCTGGCGCAGCGTCGCGATAAAGTCCACCGCGTCCTGCACGCCGGCCAGATCTTCGCCCGGCACCCCAAGTTGAGGCGTGGCGGCCAGCCCGATGCCCAGAAAAAGGGCGTCAAAGTCGGCCCTCAGTGCGTCAATTTGCGCGACCGTCTCCAGTTTCCATCCGCTGCGTACCTCGATGCCGCCGATGTCCAGCAACCACTGCACTTCCGCCTGGGCAAAGTCGTCCGGTGTCTTGTAGCGCGCCAGCCCATATTCGTTCAGACCACCCGCCTTGGCGCGGGCATCGAAGACGACGACGTCGTGGCCCAGGCGCGCCAGCGTGTGGGCGCAGGACAGGCCGGCCGGACCGGCACCGAGCACGGCGATCTTCTTGCCGGTGCCGGCGGCGCGCGTGAATATCTGCGGCTTGGCGCTTTCCATCAGCGCGTCGGTGGCGTGGCGTTGCAGACGCCCGATGGCCACCGGGTTGCCGCTTTGAGTGGTGCGAACGCAGGCCTGCTCGCACAGGTTCTCGGTCGGGCAGACCCGTGCGCACATGCCGCCCAGCGGGTTGGCTTCCAGAATCGAGCGCGCCGCCCCGCGCAGGTTGCCATCGGCAATGCGCTGGATGAACGAGGGCACGTCGATGTGCGTGGGGCAAGCCGTCGCGCAGGGCGCATCGAAGCAGTACAGGCAGCGCTGCGCTTCCAGCAGCGCTTGCCCCTGCGTCAGTCTGGGACTGGCGTCGGCAAAGCGCAGCAGGTATTCGTCGGCGCCAAGCCGGCCGGGACGAAGGTCAGGATGAACAGAGGTGGACACGCTGGCAACTCCTGTGATGTTAAAAACTGACCATTCAGTCAACTTATTGCAGCGAATACTAGCAATAGATGTGCCACGATGTAACTAGGGGTTTGCCCGATAAACGATTGGAACGATGTGGCGCGGTCCGCTACCATTGCGCATTCGCTATCGATGCCGTCTTTAATTGTTATGACCCCTTTGACCCGGAGAAATCATGAGCGTCGCCCCATCCACCAACTCTGCCAATCTTGAAGCCCTGGACGCCTGCCATCAGCAGATCCTCGAGCAACTGATCCTGCTGTCCGGTCTGGCGCAGCATATCGAGGCGACCGGCGTCGACGAGTCGGCCCAGCAGCAGGCGGGCGCCATCGAGGCCTTCTTTTCCGGCACTTCGCGCCAGCATCATCTGGACGAGGAGACGAACGTGTTTCCAGCTCTGCTGGCCGGCAGCGATGCCGAACTGGCGGCGCTGGTGCGGGTACTGCAGCAGGATCATGGCTGGATTGAGGAAGACTGGCTTGAGCTGGCGCCCCAGCTGCGCGCTATCGCCTCCGGCAACAACTGGATCGACAGCGCCGAATTCCAGCACAACACCGAAGTGTTCCTGGCCCTTTGCCGGGGGCACATCGAGCTGGAGGAAAAAATGATCTACCCCGAGGCCAGGGCGATCAGGGCGCGCACGCTGGCCAGCCGCCCGTCGCGCGTGCCGCGGTGATGCATGACATTGAGCAGGCCCCCAAACTCAACGTCCAACATCCCGTTTCGAGTTGGGGACAGAGCTCAAGGTCTGTCCCACAAAGAACTAGAAACCGTAAGAAAGCGTCACGATGCCGGTTGCGCCCTGGTTCTGGTGCGTCAGCGGGCTGTCTTGGGCGTCGCCTTGAAGGCTGCTGAACGACACGCCGGCCATCAGCACGGCCTTCTGGTTCAAATGGCAGGCCACCGACAGGTTGGCGCGCAGATCGCGGATTCCGGCTCTCGCGGAAAAAGCGGGGTAGCCGGTGCCGCTTGCTTGCGCGGAATCCACACCGAAGTAGGACTGCATGTAGTCCGCATTGGCATAGGTTCCGGCCAGACCCAGCGCCAGACGCCACTGCGGCATCAGTTCCATCGAGTAAACCGCACCAACGTCCGCCAGCAAGCCATGGCGGTTATTGCCCGAGCCATAGCGCAGTGACGAGGTGAAAACCATCTGACGGCCAATCGCGTAATTGAGAAAGCCGCCGATTTCGGGCCGTGCATTGATGTCGCCCATGCCGCTGAGCGCGCTGGAGCGGTCCTCCGAGCGTCCGAAGTCGGCCGTCAGGCGCAACCCGTAATCAAAGCCGGGGCGCTTCGAAAAGTTGACGCCGACGCCATTGGCGGTACCGGCAAACCAGCCGTTCTTCCATTGGTAGTCAATACCCGGCACCAACATGTTGCGGCGTTGATCGGAACCCCCGTACTGGTAGCCGAACAAAGCGGCGACGCCGATGGTGCCGCCCTCCTCGCCCGGCGCGGCGCCGTAAAGACGGACCGCATCGAAGGCCTGCGCAAACACCGACGGTGCGCTCAGGGTCAGGCAGGCGGCTAACGCGCTTACCCGGAGCGGGTAACTGGCAATGGACAAAGGAAACTCCTCAACCGATGGACTGGGCTCGATCTTATCGCGTCAGCGCCCAGGCCCGCAGACCACACGTCGATGTGCAGGCATGTTTGAGCCTCAGCACCAGTCCGTCATAAGATACGGCCGAACCATGAACCTTGTCCATTTATTGCTTCGCCAGGCTCGCCAGCAACCCGGGCGTGCCGCCATCTACAGCGGTACCGCCGTGCATGCCAGCTACGGACAGTGGGCGGCGCGCAGTGCCGGACTGGCCAAGCACCTGCTCGCGTCGGGTCTGGTGCCGGGAGACCGGGTGCTGCTGTTCATGCGCAACCACCCGCGCTATCTGGAAGTCCTGTTTGCCGCCTGGTGGGCCGGTCTGGTGGTGGTACCGATCAACGCCAAGCTGCACCCGCGCGAAGCCGAGTGGATTATTGACAACGCGAAACCGCGTTGGGGTTTTGTGACCAACGATGTGGCGCCGGCGCCGCTGGCTGGGCTGGAGCATCAGGTCGATATCGAAAGTGCGCAGGCCGACAGCCTGCTGGCGCCGATGAAGGACTTCACGGCGCTGCCGGTGGCGCACCGTGAACCCGACGATGTGGCCTGGCTGTTCTACACCAGCGGCACCACCGGACGCCCCAAGGGCGTGATGATCACGCAGCGCAACCTGATGACGATGGGCCTGACCTATTTTGTCGATGTGGACAGCGTCTCGACGCAGGACGCGATTGTCTACGCGGCCCCGATGTCGCACGGCGCCGGCCTGTACGCGATTCCACACCTGATGGCGGGCGCGTGCCATCTGGTGCCGGCGTCCGGCGGCGTCGATCCGGCCGAGCTGTTCGAGCTGGGACGCGCGCTTGGGCCGCTGTCGACCTTTGCCGCGCCGACCATCGTCAAGCGTCTGGTGGACTACGTCGAAGCGGCCGGGCTGACGCCACAGGACGCGGCGACCTCGTTCAAGACAATTGTCTATGGCGGTGCCCCGATGTACGTGGCCGACATCGAGCGCGCGCTGCGCCTGATGGGACCGCGCTTCGTGCAGATCTACGGCCAGGGAGAAACGCCGATGGTCGCCACCGCGCTCTCAAGGCAGCACCTGAGCGACAGCAGCCACCCGCGCTATCTGGAGCGTGTTGCATCGGTCGGCTTGGCGCAAACGCCGGTGCAGTTGCGCATCGCTGACGCCAACGGGGTCGAACTGCCCAACGGCGAAGTGGGCGAAGTGCTGGTCAGGGGCGACAGCGTGATGGCCGGCTACTGGGGCAATGTTGACGCGACGGCGGCGGCCATCCGCGACGGCTGGCTCTTCACCGGCGACGTCGGCAGCCTGGACGCCGATGGCTTTTTGACGCTGAAGGACCGCAGCAAGGACCTGATCATCAGCGGCGGCTCCAACATCTATCCGCGCGAGGTGGAAGAAGTGCTGCTGACAGCGCCCGGCGTGGCCGAGGTCGCGGTGGTCGGCGCGCCCGATTCCGAGTGGGGCGAAGTGGTGGTTGCCTTCGTGGTCGCCCAGCCGGGCGCCGATCTGACGGAACACGATCTGGACCAGCACTGCCTGCAGACCATTGCGCGCTTCAAGCGCCCCAAGCGCTACCGGCTGGTCGCGTCATTGCCGAAGAACAACTATGGCAAGGTACTCAAGACCGAGTTGCGTCAGCGCCTGCAGGAGCAAGACCTGCAAAGCGGGTCTGAATAAGAGTCAGACGCTGTACCCGACGTGGCACAGTTTGCGCGCATCACCAAGAAACTGCAGCGCGACAGCGTCAACACCGTGCACTGCTCTTGGCTGCATCGCAATCACGCCGAGGGTGCATTTCACAGCGCATTGTCCGCAGCCGCTGCAGCTGTCGCTGTCCTGCAGCACCGAGACCTTTCTCCAGCCCTGCAGTTCGAACGCGAACAGCCCGAGCTGGCAGGCAGCAATGCAGCGCCCGCACCCCGAGCAGCGTGTGGCGTCAATGTCCGGAACTCTGGTTGCCATCGTCAGTGGTTCATTTGATGCGTGATTCCATCACAATGGAACGCGGCCTGTCAAACCTGATCGCATCGGCACGAGCTCAGCGCGCCAGCTGCATGATGCGCCAGCCGCGCGCGCGCGCCTCGGCCTGCAGCCGCGCATCCGGATTCACCGCGACCGCCGTCCGTGCGGCTTGCAACAACGGCAGGTCGTTGATCGAATCGCTGTAGGCGATGCTGTCGAATTCCTGCAATCGATGACCGATGGCCTGCAGCCAGTCGTGCAGCCGTGTCACCTTGCCGTCCCGCATGTTGAGGACGCCTGTTGTACGGCCCGTGAACTGTTCTCCCTGCAACTGGGGCTCGGTCGCGATCAGGTGTTCGATGCCAAAGTGCGCGGCGGTCAGCTCGGTGATGAAGCGGTTGGTGGCCGTGGTCATCGCGACCAGGTCGCCGGCGTCCAGATGGCGACGCACCAGATCGACCGCGGCCGCGCCGATGCGCGGCACGATCACGCTGGCCAGAAATTCCTGTCGCAAGGGCTCCCACTGCTGGCGTGTTCGCCCGGCGAGCGTGCCGACATAGAAGTTGGCGAATTCCTCCAGCCCCACCGTTGCGGCGCGGTAACGCCGATCCATGTCGGCATTGCGCTCCGAGAAGTCTTCGCGCTCTAGCACGCCCTGCTCGATCAGAAAATCACACCACAGCACGTCGCTGTCGCCGTCAAGCAGCGTGTGGTCCAGATCGAACAGGGTCAGGCGCGGGACTCCCGGGGAGTCGGGCCTGGCCCGCGTCGGCCCGGCGCTGCGGCGCTTCATGCCTGGCGCAGATGCCAGGCCTTGGGCCGGGTGAAGGTCTGGATGCCGTAGGTCGACAGGGTCAGGCCGACGCCGGAATCACCATGACCGCTCCATGGCAGGCGCGGGCTGACGCGGTCGCAGCAGTTCCAGTAGACGCTGCCGGCGTTGACCTGTTCCAGCAGGACCCTGGCGCGTGCCGCATCCGGGGTGAAGACGCCGGCGGTCAGGCCGTAGCGCGTGTCGTTCATCAGCCGCACAGCCTCCTCGTCGCCGCAGACTTTCTGAATGCCGATGATCGGGCCGAAGCTTTCCTCCCGCATCAGCTCCATGCCGTGGTCGACGCCTGAAAAGACGGTCGGCGCATACCAGTTGCCGGGGCCCGACAGGCGCGTGCCGCCGCACAGCAGCGTGGCGCCCTTGGCCTTGGCGTCCGCCACCTGGGCTTCGAGCACCTCGATCTGCTGGGCCCGCGTCAGGGGTCCGATGTAGCTGTCATCAAGCATCGGGTCACCGATCTTGAAGCTGCGTACGGCGTCCACGAATGCGGCGACAAAGGCATCGTGAATCTTCTCGTGCACGTAGATGCGTTCCACCGAGCAGCAGCTCTGGCCGGTGTTGTACATGG
>JBMOJJ010000427.1:0-2791 GCA_049315845.1 Rhodoferax sp. | reverse complement strand
CGCACTAAAACATATTTTTTAAATATAGTCAACTTATTTTGACGCGAAGCCTTAGCGTCGGCCACGCGGCCGCAATTCGAGAGCATATTTTGAACCGAGTTTGACGTCGACACCATCAAGTCTGGCGCCCTAAAGGCAGAAGCCATTCGCGCCTTCAAAGATTCATCGGCTGTCATCCAAAACTCGTAGTCGTACGCAATCTGAACAGTAAGCCAAGTGGCATCATGTCGTTTGCCAAAAGCCTCCGCCGTATGCCATGAGGTTAGTATCAAGACATCACATGGTAATAGGAACCTACCATTCACGACAACGGTCGGGAACACCTTGGGATTGAAGTTAAACCATGAGATGTAATCTCGTACTCCTCTATTGACTATGTTTCTCAGGTGGCTATTCTTGTTCAGGTCGGTGGCATCAGCATTTATCATATGAGAGACAACGACCTCGTGTCCTGCGAGTGCCAATCGATTTGCGTATTCATAATGAACACGAAATCCGCCAACCACTTTGTCGGTGTAGAGACCAGGGAGCACGAAATTCAATTTCATCGTCTGATGGAAATCAGAGAGACATTGATGTGTTGCGACACGTCGAAGACTCACCCCAACCGGACGCAGTGACGCTCGGGGCCTAGTGGCAAATTTGCGCGGCTAAGTGAACTGTTCGTCGGTTTCATGTCGGCCCGTCCTCAACAAGCGCATGACATTGCAGTGCCCGCGCGCTGATCCACGCCTCCAACTGCGCCAGCGGCAACGGCCGGCTGAACAGATAACCCTGATAGCGGTGGCAGCCCATGCCCGCAAGGAGATCGCGCTGGGCTTCGGTCTCTACCCCTTCGGCGATCACGGTCAGTCCCATGCTGTCGCCCAGAGCGATCACCATCCTGGCAATCGCGGCGTCATTGGCGTCGACAAGGATGTCGCGCACGAATCCCTGGTCGATCTTGAGTTCCTCCAGAGGCAGGCGCTTCAGGTAGTACAGGCACGAGTAGCCGGTGCCAAAGTCATCCAGCGAAAAGCCCACACCCTGTTCCTTGAGTGTATTCATCCTGGCAATCGCACCCTCGATATTGGCCACCATCAAACTCTCGGTCAGTTCTAGCTTGAGCCGGTTCGCCGGAGCGCCCGTGCGCTGCAACACCGCCATCACCTGATCCGCAAAATCATCCTGATGAAATTGCCGCGCGCTGACGTTGACCGCAATGCTCAGGCGCGCCATCGAAGGCGCGCTGGCCCAAAGCGCCAACTGCCGGCAGGCGGTCTCCAGCACCCATGCGCCAATCGGCATGATCAGGCCGGTTTCCTCTGCCAGCGCGATGAACTCGGCCGGCGAGACCATGCCCCGCCCGGGAACCTGCCAGCGCAGCAAAGCCTCCACTCCGGCAAGGCTGCCGTCGCCCGTCATCTGCGGCTGGTAGTGCAGCACGAACTCCTGCCTGGCCACGGCCTCCCGAAGCGCCGCCTCCAGCGCGATCCGGGAGCTGACCGCCGCCTGCATCTGCGGGTCGAAGAAGCGCAGCGTGTTGCACCCCGCGGCCTTGGCCTGGTACATGGCCAGTTCGGCCCGTTTCAAGGGCTCGATCGTGTTCTCGTACTGCTCGCCGAACAGGGTAATGCCAATGCTGCAGGTGCAGCTGATCTCGGAGCCATCGATCTGATTGGGCTGGCGCAGTGCCTCAAGAATTTTGTTGGCCACGGTCTCAGCCCGCTTGAGCGCCTCCAGCGGATCTGTGCCCAGATGCTGCAACAGCACCCCGAATTCATCGCCGCCGACCCGGGCCACGGTGTCCTCCTCACGCAGACAGGCCCTCAGGCGCCTGGCGAAGCACTGCAACAGGCGGTCGCCCTGATCATGCCCTAGAGCATCGTTAAGGTTCCTGAAGTTGTCCAGGTCCAGCAGCAGCAGCGCGCTCTGGTGCTTCTGCCGCTCACCTCCGATCATGTCCTGCTGCAGCCGGATGATCAGCAACCGGCGGTTCGGCAACCCGGTCAACAGGTCGAGAAATGCCAGACTCCTGATCTGCTCTTCGGCGGCCTTGCCCGGGGTGAGGTCCTGGAACGCCGCCACATAATGGCTCACCAGGCCCTCTTCGTTCTTGACGGAAGTGATGCTGAGTTGCTGCGGATAGACGGTTCCATTCTTGCGCCGGTTGAGGATTTCTCCCCGCCAACTGCCGAGCCGGTGGATGCTGTCCCACATCGCTGCGTAAAAAGCGGCGTCGTGCTGACCGGAGCGCAACATGCGCGGCGTCTGACCCACGGCCTCGTCGGCGCTGTAGCCGGTCACCTCGGTGAACAATTTGTTGACCCGCAGAATCACGTTCTGCGCATCGGTGACGTACATGCCCTGCTGGGATTCGAAGGCCGAAGCAGCGATTCGCTGCGCCTGCTCGGTGGCCCGGCGCTGGGTGATATCTTCGACGATGCTCCAGATGTACTGCTGGCCATCCCTGCCGGCGATCATCACGCCGGTCAGGGACAGCGGAACCAGACTGCCGTCGCGGCGCACATATTCCTTTTCATAGGGTCCGAAGCGACCGGTGCGCACCAGTGTCTCCATCTGCAAAGCCTCGTACTGCAGGTACTTTTCCGGGGTGAGCTTCCAGTAGTCAATCGCCTTCAATTCCTCGCTGCTGTAGCCGCAGATGGCGCGAAATGCCTCGTTGAATTTGACAAAGCGGCCGCTCATGTCGGTCATCGCAATGCCCAGCGGCGAAAGCTCAAACAAGGCGCCCAATTGTTCTTCCATTTCGCGCAGGTTCAGCGCGTTCTGCTTCGATCCCGTGATGTCC
>JBMOJJ010000082.1:0-12539 GCA_049315845.1 Rhodoferax sp. | reverse complement strand
CACGCTGGCCAAGACCGAAGTCCCGGCTTTCCTGAACGTCGCCGCACGGCATCAGACGGCCTGATCGCCCGAACCGTCTCTACCAAGCGCCCCGTCCATCGACGGGGCGCTTTTTTTATATGCGCGCGGTGCCGCGCCGGCTTGCCGCCTAAGGCAGCGTTAAGGTGGAACCCTGAAGATCGCGACATCGAAAATCTTTATGAAAGAGGTTCTTCATGGATTCATCCTTGCGTTTCTTCATCGGTCAGTACCTTGGCGTTGTGGCGGCCGCTCTGGCGCCGGTCATTCTGATAGCCTTCCTGTCGATCCCGTACACGCTTGGCGGACATCCTGGCGACACGCGCGTGCTCGCTGAGATGCCCAGCCCGCACATGACATGATTAGACTGCGAACTGTCTCCCACCCACCTGAGCCAGTCCAATGAACAGATCCCAACCATGAACTCCGGCGTGCTTTACGCCGCGCTGGCCTACACGGCCTGGGGCCTGCTGCCGATCTTCTTCAAACAGCTTTCCAACGTTGACGCGTTCGAGGTGGTGATGCACCGCATGGTGTGGTCGCTTGTGTTCCTGATCTGCGTGCTGTTTGCACTCAAGCGCTGGGCCTGGTTGCGGGACGCAGCCCGCCAGCCGCGCGTGATGATGGCGTTCGGGGTGTCAGCCTTGCTTTTGTCGGCCAATTGGTCGGTCTATGTGTGGGCGGTGCAAAACGCCCACGTGCTCGATGCCAGTCTGGGCTACTTCATCCTGCCCCTGGTCAATGTGGCGCTCGGGTTTACCTTCTTGAATGAGCGCCCGCGTCCGGTGCAGTGGCTGGCAGTTGCGGTGGCGGCGGCCGGCGTGCTGTGGCTCACGCTGCAGGCGGGGCGACTGCCCTGGGTGGCCTTGCTGCTGGCGGTCACCTTCGGCATTTATGGCCTGCTGCGCAAGCTGGCCAAGCTGGGCGCGCTGGAAGGCCTGGCGCTGGAGACGCTGATGCTGTCACCTCTGGCCTTGGGGCTGCTGGCGTGGTGGGCGTGGAACGGCCAGGGTGCGCTGGTGCAAGCGGATCCGACCACGATCGGCTGGCTGTTGCTGGCCGGGCCGCTGACGGCCATCCCGCTGCTGCTGTTCGCCGCCGGTGCCCGACGCATACCGTTGGCAACGCTGGGCATCCTGCAATACATTTCACCCAGCCTGCAATTGCTGCTGGGCGTGTGGCTGTACGGTGAGGCGTTCGAGCCGGCGCGTGCGATCGGCTTTTATCTGATCTGGATTGCGTTGGCGCTGTACAGCTTGGACAGCTTGTGCAGTGGGCGCAAGCTGCCCTCCAGGCCGGGGCCGTGACACGAGGTCGAGGAGGGCGTGATGATGAAGTGGCTCTCCACCATCAAGCACACCGACGGCGGCGTGGTCAGGGTCGGCGCCAACATGATGACCGGTCACGCTGGCATCTTCGCGGGCGGCGACATGGTGCCGGCCGAGCGCAACGTGACGGTGGCGATCTGGCACGGCAAGAAGGCCGCGCACAACATCGACGCCTGGCTGCGCGGCGAGCAGCACAAGCCCGCGCCCAAGACCGTGCGGCCGACGCTGGACATCATCCGCAGGCAGAGCACCTTCGACGAGGTGCAGGGCGGCCTGGACGAGTCGAACGCGCTGTTCGAGGCCCGGCGCTGCCTGTCCTGCGGCGCGATCAAGATGGTGCCGGAAGAGATCTGAATCCGGCGAAGCTCATGGCCGGGCCATCGACTCGGCCTGGATGGCTGTCAGCGCGATGGTAAATACGATGTCGTCGACCAATGCGCCGCGGGACAGATCGTTCACCGGCTTGCGCAAGCCCTGCAGCATCGGGCCGACCGACACGACATTGGCAGAGCGCTGCACCGCCTTGTAGGTCGTGTTGCCGGTATTGAGGTCGGGGAAAACAAAGACCGTGGCCTGACCGGCCACCACGCTGCCCGGCGCCTTTTGCGCAGCGACATCCTGCACGGTGGCGGCGTCGTACTGCATCGGGCCGTCCAGCACCAGATCCGGCCAGCGGGCCCTGGCCAGTTCCGTGGCGGCGCGGACCTTCTCGACGTCGTCGCCGGAGCCGGATTCGCCGGTGCTGTAGCTGATCATCGCGACCTTGGGCTCGATTCCGAAGGCCAGCGCGCTGTCGGCGCTCTGCTTGGCAATTTCGGCCAGCTCCCGGGCGCTCGGATCGGGGTTGATCGCGCAATCGGCGTAGACCAGCACCTGCTCGGGCATCAGCATGAAGAAGCAGGACGAAACGAGCGACGAACCCGGCGCAGTCTTGATCAACTGCAGCGCGGGGCGCACCGTGCTGGCGGTGGTGTGCACCGCGCCGCTGACCAGACCGTCGACCTCGCCGACTGCCAGCATCATGGTGCCGAGCACGACCGTGTCTTCCAGCGCAACCAGGGCTTGGCCCGACGTCATTCCCTTGCCCTTGCGCAGTTCCACCAGCGGTGTGACGTAGCGTTCGGCAATCTGATCGGGCTCCAGGATCTCAAGCCCCGCCGGCAACTCTATCCCGAGCGAGTCGGCAACCGACTGGATCACCTTGCGCCGGCCCAAGAGCACGCAGCGCGCAATACCCTTTGCGGTGCAGATGACCGCGGCCCGGATCGTGCGCGGCTCATCCCCTTCTGGCAGAACAATGCGCTTGTTGGCGGCGCGCGCCTTCTGGATCAGCTGGTAGCGGAAGGCCGGGGGCGACATGCGGGTCGATCCGGCAAGGTCCAGCCCGGCGCACATCGCCTCGGCATCGAGTTGCTCGGCCACGCTTTCGATCACGGTATCCATCCGGCTCAAATCGTCCTGCGGCACCGCCTGCGGCAGACGGCTGATGCGGGCGGCGGTTTGATAGCTGTCGCCGCTGGTGCGCAACACCGGCAAACCACTGTGGAACGCGCGTGAGCCAAAGCGCTCGATCCGGGGGCTGATGAAGCTGTTGTGAGTCAGCACCAGCCCGGCAAGCTCGATGCCGTTGCTGGCCGCCAGCGCGGTCGCCAGGATCACATCGTCGCGGTCGCCGGCGCTGACCACCAGCGCGCCAGGTTTCAGGCGCGCAATGACCTCGGCCACAGACCGGGCGGCGAGCACTGTTTCAAGCACGCGCCGGGTCGCGATCTCGCCCTCGATCATGACCTCCGCTCCCAGGTGGCGGGCGACGTCAATCGTGCGCGGCGCAGAGAGCGCCGGATTGTCTTCGATCACGCCCCAGATTGGCACGCCGTCCAATTGGCTGGCTGCAGAGGCTGCGTCGAAGCCTGCCACGGCCCGGTTGAAGATGACGCCCACCACATTGCGTCCGGAGATGCGGACCTGGGCGATCAGGTACCGGGTCTGGTCGATCCCCTGTGCGTCAGCCCCGCTGGCAACAAGCACCACGTCCGCCTGCAGACTTCGTGCGATGTCAGCCGACAGGCGCGGTATGAAGGCCCGGCTCGGATCGGCATGAATGCCTTCGACCACCAGCACATCGGCCCCTTTGGCGCAGGTCATCGCCAGGCTGACGATGTCTTCCAGCAGTTCATCCGTCCTGCCACTGGTGACCCGGTCGGTCGCCAGACTCATGGGCAATGGGGCCGGAGTGCTCTCGACGTGGCAGATGCGCCGTGCGAACAGCACCGAAGGCTCGGTGTCCGGCGTGCGCTTGGTGATTGGCTTGACAAATCCGACCTTCAGTCCGCGCCGTTGCAGCGCCCGCAACAAACCGAGTGAAACCGAGGTGAGGCCGACACCGGGTTGGGTCGCCGCTAAGAAGTACGTGCGCATGGGAAGAGTTCCGCTTGTTATCACCAACCCCTCGGATCAACCTGAGAGGCAATTGTGCAGCGCATCATAATCGTTGTGCGGGTTAACCCTCAATATCGAGTTATACATTTGAGGCAATGCTGCGCCTGGCTCCAGCGGGATCGAGACGCTGCACGCGGTGTCAGAAAGAGCCGGTCGGGTAGTGCGGGTATTCCTGCCGGGTGGCGAACGCCTTGCCGTTGACGATCAGGCGGTAATTGCTCGGGCCGGTGATCGGCAGCCGGTAGGTGACCTGCACACGGGTCGAAGCGCCCGGGGCCAGGCCAGGCAGGATGTACTCCACCGTGTGGAAGTCCCCTTTCAGACCGCCCAGATTGTCGCCCGCGGGGCCGGACGTCACCTTCATGCCCGTAGCCGTCCAGTTGTCCGGCGCGGACACCGGGTACTGGAAGCGCAGCAGAGAACCCTGCGGGATCGTGCGCCCTGTCCGGTTGACAACGCTCAGCGTGGGCGCGATCGGAAAATTGTGGTCACCCAGCGCGAAGCCGGTCAGCTCAACCGACAGGTCGACCGCCTCGGCGGGCATCGCCATCGCCGCGAGCCGGCTTTGCGCCGGTTCCGCCTTGCGCAAGGCCTGGGCCAGCAGGCGGGTCAGGGTCGAACCCGGCACGAACTGGCCGCTGGCGCCGTTCAGCGCGACGCGCTGCGCGTCCCAGTCATAGTCTCCCGCCAGTTCCCAGTGCATCACGCCGCCGATGCGGTTCGCGATGATCCAGTCGACCTTGGCCCGGATCGACTGCTCGTCCTCCATCGACAGGAACACCCTGGTACTCTCGTTCCAGAGCCAGGGCGCGACCAGCGCGTTGTCGTAGTAGCGCAGGTAGCGGCCAGACAGATCGGCGGCTCGCAGCCCGTACTTCGGCAGGTAGTCGCCGGGGATGTTGCGCTCCAGATTCTTCGCGTGCCACAGCGGGTTACTGCCCGCATCCTCGACCTTGCCCGCTGCATCGACGCTGAACCAGATGTTGTCGATACCGCTGGCGCCAAGGCCGCAGGGCGGCTTCAATCCGTACGGGCAGACGTCGCTGCTGGATCTGCCCCAGAGCCCGTTGCGCCCGCCGCTCACGCCGCGCCAGCCGCGGGTGTAATACGGCACGCCCACATTGATCCGGCTTGGCGGCATCGCGCCGCGGTAGTAGTGATAGGCCCAGTCCACGTTGAGGGAGGCGATGCCCTTGTAAAGCGGTTCCGCATAGACTTTGCCGCTCGCGAGTTCCGTGTCCTGGCCGTTGTCGAACAAGGGCGCCTGCGGGCCGACAAATGGGTTCCAGGTGCCGTGCAGGTCGTAGCTCATCACGTTGACGAAGTCCAGGTAGCGCAGCGCCTGGAACGACTCCATGCCGCGCAGCAGGTAGGACGAGGCAGGCACGGCGGCTGTGAGCAGGTAGTACTTGCGGTCGTGCACGGCGGCGGCGTTCAGTTTTTCTCGCAGTACGCGCATCAATTCACGGTAGCCGGCCTGCAGCCCCTTCTGGCGCGATGCCGAGAACTTCCAGTCCAGTGGATAGCCAGCGCCTGGCATGGTGGTCGGGAACTCGTAGTCGATATCGACGCCGTCGAAGCTGTACCTGCGCAGGAACGCCAGCACCGAATCGGCAAAGACCTCGATGCCCGCAGAGTTGACGCTGCCGTCGGCATCGGTGGTCACCGCGTAGAAGCCGCCCGAGTCCACGCGCTTGCCGTCGGCGCCGTAGTACCCGCCCGTTGTGTCCCAGCCGCCCACCGACAGCAGCGTCTTCACGCCCGGGTATTGCTTCTTGAACCTGTTCAGCAGGTTGAAGTGGCCCTTGTACGCAAGCGCCGGGTCCATCGCGGCGGCGGCGACGTCGGGCCAATCGACGTCGGTCGCCGCATTGCCCGGAGTGGTCTCGTGCGCCGAGACCTTGTGGTCGGCGTCGATGTGCGCGAACGCGTAGTTGATGTGCGTCAGCTGCCCCCAGGGAATGTCGCTCACCAGGTAGCGCAGTTTCCCGTCCTTGCCCGTGCGCCCGCCGGTGAAGTAGCCGATGTTGCGGCGCTGCAGTGCATTGGCGAGCTTTTCCCTTCCGTCGCTTTCGTAGACCAGGCAATACGGGACATCGGCTACCGCCGACGCGGCCATGCCTTCGGGTCGGCAGGCGTCGTCGCGCGCGCCGGCGCGCGCCGGCGCGGCCAGCGCCGCGCCCAGGATGCCGCCAGCGATGAGTTGGAGAAAGACTTTCGCATCTTGCATTTGGACCCTCCCGTGCCGACATGGGTGGATGGATAGAAAGGTCATCAGGTTTTGCCACACACGGCCAGTTTACGCAAGAAACTTTCTGCCAATCTTTCTGGCATGCATTTCCCGGCCGTTCGTGGTCACGGTTTTGTCTATCTGGCTTCCAGCTGATCGCGAACCCGGTAGTAACTTACCAGCGCACGCGCGACAAGGCGCGTGAAGGGGTAGCCGACGATGGGGCGCATCGAGGTCACCGGGAACGCAATGTCCTTCGCTGGAACGCCCGAGGCGAGGTCGGCCATCAATCGCCCAAGAAGGGTCGCCATGCCCACCCCTCGTCCGTTGTAGCCGAGCGCGGCCCAGAGCCCCTTGTCGAGTTGATTCAGGTGTGGCATATGGTCTTGCGTCATCGCCACCCGTCCAGCCCAATGGAACTCGAATCGCGTGTTGCCGAGTTGCGGATACAGTCGGTTGACCGCAGTGCGGACATAGTTGTCGTCGTCGGCGCCCAGGTCCTCCCGGTAGGGTGCACGCCCCCCCATGACCAGCCGGCCGTGAGCGTCGCGCCGGAAATACCACAACAGCCTGCGCGTGTCAGAAGCGGCATGGCCTGCGGGCAGGATGCTCTTGCCCAAAGCCTCTGGAATCGGCACGGTGGCGGCCTGGTAACTCATCATCGGCACCACGGTTCTGGACAGTCCCGGCCAAAGACCGTCGGTGTAGCCGTTGCTCGCGATCAGCACCTGATCGGCGTCAACAGACCCTTGGGGTGTCGTCACGCGCCACCTTGCTCCCTGCCTGGTCAAGGACAGCGCAGGTGACTCGGTGTGAATCACAGCGCCAGAACGCTGCGCAGCCAGCGCAAGCCCGCGCACATAGGACATCGGCTGCACATGCCCGGCACGCAGGTCCTCCCAGCCGCCAAGGTAGTGCTCGGTTCCCAGCAGTTGCGCCATCCTCGACCGGTCCACCGGGGTCACATTAGCGCCGCGCCGCTTCCAGCTGTCGCAACGCCGCAAGGCCAGCTCAAGCGACTTTGCCGAGTAGGCGGGCTGGAGCCAGCCCTTGCGCTGGGCATCGCATGAAATCGCGTGGCGTTCGATCAGGCCGAACACCTCGTCGCCGACACCGCCCGCAGCAGCGACCATGCGCGGACCGAGATCCGGCCCCAACATGGCTTCGATTTCATCAGGGTCGTATTTCAGGCCCGGGATCACCTGACCCCCGGTTCGGCCCGACGCGCCCCATCCAACGGTCCTCGCCTCGAGAACCGTGACGCGCGCACCGCGCTGCGCCAATGCCAGCGCAGCGGCGCAACCGGTGAATCCGGCGCCGACGATGACCGCGTCGACCGACATCGCTCCCTGCAGCGGCGCTGCCTTCACATCCGGCGCCGCGGTATTCGCCCACAGGCACGAACTTTTTAGCTGAGGCATGTTGAGAAGCTCAATCTGTTGATCATCCAAGTCGAACACCCTGGCGTCGCAATTCGGCCTGCAGCAAGCCGATGTCCACGCTGGCCGTGGTGGTCTGGTGCCGCAGCGATATTGCGGCGGCTGCGCCGGCGCCCTGGCCGGTGACGGTGCATGCCATCATGTTTCGCATCGCCGCGTGGGACACCTTGTCGCCAGCGACACAGCGCCCGGCGACCAGCAGATTGTCCACCTCCAGCGGCACCATGCAGCCGTAGGGCACTTCGAAATAGCGCCCGCTGGTCGGCAGTATCAGGATGTTGTAGCCGTCGATGAATTCAGGAAAGATGCCGATCGAATCCGGAAATTTGGCCTGGTTGCGGACATCGTCGCCAGTCAGGTTGTATTGACCGATGATTTTCCGCGAATCACGCACACCCAGGGTCATGCCAAAGTTGCGCAGCTTGGCGTTTTCAAAGCCTGGCACGACCTTCCTCAGCGCCGTCAGCGCGAACACGGCCTCCTGCCTGCCGCGCATTTCAGCCCGCGTCAGATCCATCACGTCGGTCGGGTCCACCTGCTTCATGTGGGCCAGGTTGAGGTTGGTGGCCTCGCCGGCCTCGGTCAGGGCGGACCAGGAGCCGCCAATGCTGCCGGAGTCCTGCGGGATGACACCCAGCTGGCGGGCCTTCTCGAATTCCTTGTCGAGATACGGGCTGCGCAGCGCATCCTCCTTGCCGGTCGTTTCCTGGTCCCAGACCCGGCTCCAGTCCGCATAGGTCGCCGGTTGCTCCTCGGTGTACTGCAGAAAGCGCGCCTTGTCGACGCCTGAACAGCTGAATACCGTGGTCACGCCCATCATCTGGTCGCGTGGCGTCTTGCGATAGCTGGCACCAGCCAGATGGGCAATGTCGGCGTCACCGGTGCAGTCAATCACCCTCTTCGCGAGCACCGCCTGGCGACCGGACTTGCTCTCGGTGATGACGCCCTGGATTTGCCGGCCGTCGGCGCTCAGGATGACCTCGACCGCTAGGCAGTGCAGGATCGGGCGCACACCGGCCTGGCGAATCAGATGATCGGCAACAACCTTGAAGAAATCCGCGTCCAGGCACTGACTGTCGTTGTAGGGCCACTTGATCGTGCCCCCCATTTGTGCTGCCAGGCGTTCCATCTCGACGCCGATTCCCTCGGACTCGACAGTCCCCTCATAACGGTACCAGGCCAGGGTCTCGATACCCACGGTCGTGATCACGCCGCCAAAACAGCCAAATCGCTCCAGCAGAATCGTGTCGGCACCGGCACGCCTGGCCGCCAGTGCTGCCGACAGCCCGGCCGGTCCGCCACCCACCACCAGCACATCGCACTCGGCCAGAACCGGGATAGCGCGCGGCGCCTCCTGGTAAACGCCATCCTGGGCGTTGAATGTGCCGGGCACGCTGGGTGTGCGCTGCAGCACTTCTTCAGCGGCGGGCTGCTGGCGATCCACGGGCTGGCGCTGGCCCGCCCAGCGGGACAGCATGCGCGCCGCCCGATCTGCATATTTGTCATCTTCCATCGCGTATTCCTGTTGCCTTCAATCGCTCAGTGGGCGATCCCGACCGCGTCCACCACCTTTTTCTGCCCGACGTATTGGGTGAACACCAGCAGCAGCGTGGTGACCGCGACGATCATCGTGGAGATCGCCGCAATGGTTGGATCGACCTGGTCCCGCAGCGCGTTGAACATGTTTCTTGTCAATGTGGAGTTGTCGCCGCCCGACACAAAAAGCGACACGATGATCTCATCAAACGAGGTCAGGAAGGCCAGCACGGCGCCACTGACCACCGAAAAACGAATCTGCGGCAGCGTCACCATCAGAAAAGCCCTGAGGCGGGATGCGCCCAGGCTGCGCGCCACCAGTTCCTGGTCCATGTCAAAGGTCGTCAGCGCCGACCCCACCACCACCATCACGACCGGTATTGCCAGCATGCTGTGCGCCAGAACCAGCCCGATCATGCTGTTGACCAGGGCCAGCTTGACGTACGCATAGAAGACGCCGATGCCGATCAGGATGACCGGAATCACCATCGGGGTCAGCAGCAGCATCGTGATCAAATTCACGTAGCGCACCCGCGAGACATGCAGACCGTAGGCGGCCATCGTCGCCAGCGGGGTTGCGACCAGAGATGTCATCAGCGCTGCCTTGAGCGACGTGCCGGTGGCCTGCATCCAGGACGGGGAATTGAAGAAGCTCAGGTACCAGCGCAAAGACCACTCGCGCGGCGGAAACTCCAGATACTGCGCGCCGGAAAAAGACATCGGAATCACCAGCAGCGTGGGCACCACCAGGAAGATCATGACGACCACCGCAATCACGTAGAGCCATAGCCGCGCCCCACGGGTGACCTGGGTATCGGTGACGGTCTGGGCGAGCCATTTCATGGCGTACCCTGGCGGCCCAATACGCCATTCATGCGGATCATTCGCGTCGCCACCAGGACCAGTGCGGCTGTCAACACCAGCAGCACCACACCCAAGGCACTGGCGGCGCCCCAATTGAAGAAGATCTCGATGTCGTTGGCGATGCGGCTCGACACCATGATCACCTTGCCACCACCCAGCACGGCTGGCGTCACATAGAAGCCAAGGCACAGAACAAACACGATCAGCGCTCCGCTCGCAAGCCCGGGCATGGCCAGCGGAAAGAAGACCAGCCAGAAGCTGCGCAGCGGGCTGGCGCCGAGGTTTGCAGCCGCTCTGAGGTAGCTGCGGTCGATGGCCCGCATGGCTGAATACAGGGGCAGCACGAGAAACGGCAACATCACATGGACGGTTCCGATCAGCGTTCCGGTCATGTTGTGCACCAGCGCCAGCGGCTCGTCCCAAAGGCCCAACTCGATACCCCAGCCGTTGATCAGGCCGCGGCGCTGCAGCAGAACCAGCCACGCATAGGTACGCACCAGCAGCGACGTCCACAATGGCAGCAGCACCGCGATCATGCACAGGTTGGCGGCCCGTTTGGGCAGTTCGGACAGAAAATAGGACAACGGATAGCCCAGCAAAATGCAGATGGCTGTCGTCAGCGCACTGACCTGGAAGGTGGCCAGGAAGGTCCTGCCGTAGGACGGCTGCACCCACATCCGCTCGTAGTGCTCCAGGCTGTAGGCACCGGTATCGGAAAGGATCGACAGGTAGAAAAGCCAGCCCACCGGCAGCAGCATCGTGACCAGAATCAGCAGCAGCGCCGGGGCGACCAGCCCCATCAGGGCAAGCCGCTCCCACATGGCGCTGAGCCGCAACTCGCGCGCGTTGGGCAAAGGCTTCAAGAACTGGCCCCCGTTGCGTCCAGCAGAATGGTGTCCTGCACATTCAGACCCAGGCGAACCGTAGCGCCGGGCGCCGCCAGGCTGTCGTTGGACAGTGCGTTCGACGGGCTGCGAACGCTGATCAGGCCGGCCCCGGGCAGTTCAAGCTGGATCAGGGAACTGTCTCCCTGATAAACGACGGCCAGCAGCGTGGCCTCCAGGATATTGAGGGTCTGGACATCCTGCTCGGCCGGCCCCAGAATCCGCAGCCGCTCCGGGCGCAGCATCAGCAGATGCTGGCCATCGGCCGGCGACGGTTTGGCGGTCATCAGCGCTCGTCCGTCCAGCGTCACACGGCCCTGCAGCGCCAGCACCGGCAGAAAGCTCGACTCGCCAATGAACTCGGCGACAAAGCGGTTACTGGGCTTCTCATAGATGGTGCGCGGTACATCGAGCTGCATGATCCGCCCCGAGTTGATGACGGCTATCCGGTCCGACATGGTCAGTGCTTCGCGCTGGTCGTGCGTCACGTAGACCGTGGTCATGCCCAGCTTGTCGTGCAATTGCCGCAGCTCGATCTGCATGTGCTCGCGCAACTGCTTGTCAAGCGCCGACAGCGGCTCATCCATCAGCATGATGCGCGGCTCGAACACGATCGCACGCGCCAGCGCCACGCGCTGGCGTTGTCCGCCCGAAAGCTGCTCGACGCCGCGCGCGCCGTAGCCGCCCAGGCGCACCGTTTCCAGCGCCGCCTCAACACGCCGCGCGATGTCGGTTGCGGCGACCCCGCGCAGTTTGAGCGGGAAGCCGACGTTGGCGGCCACCGTCATGTGCGGAAACAGCGCATAGTTCTGGAACACCATGCCGACCTCACGCTTGTGGGGCGGCACGCAAACCATCTCGGCGTCGCCGAATTTCAGGCTGCCACCATCGGGCCGGGTGAACCCCGCCAGCACCGTCAGCAGCGTGGTCTTGCCGGAGCCCGATGGCCCCAGCAGCGTCAGAAACTCGCCACTGCGGATGTCGAGATCAACGTGATCGAGGGCAAAGTTCTTGCCGTAGCTCTTGGTCACTTGCCGAATGGTGATCGGAAGCGACGAGTTGCGCACCATGGTTCGATCTCTCAGGTAATAGGAGCAGGCGAAGCCCGCGCGGGCTTCGCCAGAAGCGGACTCTGCGCGTGATGCGGCGCCTTGCCCTTACTCGGTCAGCATGTTCTGGTACAGCTCTGACGCCTTGGCCTCGAACTTTGTGTACCAGGCCAGATCGATCGGCAGCTGCTTGGCCGCATTGTCCGGGTAGGAGGGCAGCGTTTTCGCATAGGCGGCGCTGATCGCGGGGCCCTCGTAGGCCTTCTTGTTGGTCGGGCCGTAGGTGATGTATTTGGTGAACTCTGCCTGGTATTGCGGCTTGCTGATCTCGTTCAGGAACTTCATCGCCAGCGCCTTGTTGGGAGCGCCTTTGGGAACGCCGAAGCAGTCGTAGTCGAGCAACGCCTGGTTGAACGTGTAGGCGACCTTGGCGCCATCCTTGGCCACCACGTCGAAGCGGCCGTTCCAGCCGGTGATCATGTCGACTTCTCCGTCTTTCATCAGCTGGGCGTGCTGCGCGCCGGAGGACCACCAGACTGCGATATGGGGTTTGAGCTCCTTGATCTTCTTGATCGCGCGCTCCATGCCGCCCGGTGCCGAGAGCACTTCATAGACCTTGTTGGCGGGCACGCCATCGGCCATCAGCGCCGGCTCAAGCGCGCCGGCGACGCCCTTGCGATACGAGCGCTTGCCCGGGAACTTCTTGACATCCCAGAAATCGGCCCAGTTCTGCGGCCCCTTGTCGCCATAGG
>JBMOJJ010000081.1:0-12551 GCA_049315845.1 Rhodoferax sp. | reverse complement strand
AGCAACAGCCTTCTAAGCTGTGGGTCGGGGGTTCGATCCCCTCCGGGCAGACCACGGCGGTGATTTTGATGGTGGCCAGCTTGCAACCGTTCAGGCTTGTCCTTCGTTCTGATGGAGCCGGATCAGGTTGCGACCCTCGTCCTTGGCCTGGTACATCGCCATATCGCCCCATTTCAGGATCTGGTCCATGCTCGACTCGTGGTTCACGAACATCACCAGACCGATGCTGGCGGTGCAGTGATGTTCCACCACGCCACCGCCGCCCTGCGAAAGCGCCAGTTGATAGGGCTGCGACAAGGTGTCGCGTATCTTTTCTGCAATCGCCTGCGCCTGAACCACTGACACCGCCTGGTCGGTATCGAGCTCACAGAGCATCACCACGAACTCATCGCCGCCAAAACGCGCCACCGTGTCCACTTCGCGCACACATTGGGTCAAACGTCGCGTCACCTCGATCAGCAGCAAGTCGCCCGTCCCATGCCCATGAGCATCATTGAGCGGTTTGAAGTTGTCAAGATCCAGAAACATCAGTGCGCCGTAACGGCCGCTGCGCTGGCTTGCGGCCATGGCCTGGCCTAGACGGTCATCCAGCAGGCGCCGGTTGGGCAAGCCGGTGAGGGCGTCGTGGTAGGCGAGCTGGCGCACCCGGTCCTCGATCTCGCGGTGTTCGGTGATGTCTTTGGCATTGCCCTCAAAGCCGATCACCTGCTCGTTGTTGTCCCGCAGGGGCAGCGCGTTGGAGCTGTGCCAGCGCCAGCTGCCATCCACGTGCTTGATCTGGTATTCCACATCATGTTGCCGCTCTCCGGTGCTGAAAAGATTCCTGAAGCTGTTCATGAAGCCGGTCTGATCGTCCGGGTGAATGAACTCGACGAACGGATGGCCAATCACCTGGTTCAGCGGATGCCCAAGCAGCGATGTCCATGCGTTGGACACGAAAGAGAACACCCCGTCGGCATTGAGCGTGTAGATGATGTCGTGGCTGTTTTCAATTAGCAGACGGTGTTCTTCTTCGCTCTGCGTCAGGGCAACGCGCGAGCGCCTGCGCTCGGTGACATCGTGAACAATGGTGAACAGCAGCGTGCGGCCCCTGGTCTCGATCGGCGTTGAATACACCTCCACGTCGCGCACATCGCCCGAGGCCAGGTGGTGCTGATTGTTCAGGTACTTTCGGCCGTGTGGCGCCGCAAGCGTGTCTTGCGGGTTGAGGGGCGCGATCGCATGGGGGTCGATGTCGCTGATCGTCATGCCGGTCAACTGCTCGCGCGAGTAGCCGTAATAGGTGATCGCCTCGAAGTTGACATCTTCGATCTTGCCGGATTGCGGCTCAATCAGCATCATCACGGAGGAGTTGTCCTCGATGAATTGGCGAAACCTCTGTTCGCTTTCAGCCAACTCGGCGGTCCGCTCGCGCACCCGCTGGTCCAGGGTTTCATTCGCGCGCTGAAGATCATTGAACTGCGCTGTCAGCGAGTCGGACATGGTCCTGAAGTTTTTGATCAGCTGACTGGTTTGCACGATGCTGCTTTGCGGCCAGAGCACCTCGCCGCCCTTGCTCCCGAGTTTGAGAGGAAGGTCCTGCGTGATCTCGCCCAGTCTCTCAAGCGTCACCGTGGCGCGACGGCTCAAGAGTTCGGCCAGCGCAAGCGCCAGCAGCATGATCAAGAACAACAGCGTGAGCTTGCCGGTGTAGCTGTTGTAGAGGACTTTCTGAAACGGCGCCACCGGCTGCTCCAGTATCAATTGCCAGCCACCCGGATCACCGATAGCTGTTTGCGCGACGTAATAGGAGTTTTTCCACTGTTCTGAAATCGATGTATTGGGCGGAAGCGACGGCCGCCATTGACTGATCGTTGCGTCTATGGTCTTGAGCGAGCCCTCGCCACGCCCAAAGGGAGTCATCATCGTCTGGTCTTTGCGATTGCTCAGGATCGTGTTGCCCTTGCTGTCGACCAGGGTGTAGAAAAGGTCCTGCCTCTCGGAGAACTCCTCGAGGTGCTTTCGGATGTGATCCAGGCGAAGAACGCTGTTGACATAGCCGGCGTATTGGCCTTGGCGCAGCACCGGAGCCAGCAGGATGACAACCGGCTCCTTCTTGTCTATTCTGCCCATCACGACTTCGGCCAGCATCGGTTTGAGATTCATCCTGAGCTGCGCAATGTACGGGCGCTCAGGGAACTTTTTGCCGACGTTGGACTGGCCGGATTCATCCAGCCGCGGGGAGTAGGCTGTGATGACGGAATCGGTGTCGCGCATTCCCAGTCGCAGGAAGCTGCTGTCCGCGGCACGCGCCTGCTCGAGTCTTCCCTGCATCTGCTGCGCGGTCAGAGTTGCCGCGAGTTCGGTCAAGTGGACCACGACCTGGGTTCTCTCCTGCACCCAATCGACGAGGTGGCTGTTCATGATCCGGCTTTTTTGCTCAAACGCGTCGCGGATGCTGCGGTCGGTTTCGTCAAAGTCTGTTCGGCTGCTGATCGCCAGCATGACCAGCGCGGGAAACAGGATGAAGGCGGTCAGCAGATTGCAGACCAGTTCCTGAAATTGCATCTGCGCGACGCGATACCGACCTGAGATGCCGGCAAAGACAATCCGCGCCAGCAGCGCGTTTGCAACACCGTTGACGGCCTGCTTCAACATGACGATCGACGTGCTGCTCAGCGAAGTCTTCATCATCAGGTGGTAACAGACAAAGGCCAGCGGCATGCCAAGCACGATCCAGTAAATGCTGTCGGCCAGCAGCATTCCCATCTTGCGCCGCGCCATCAACCAGCCGACGACGGCTGCCTCTGCCGTCATGACCACAATGGCGTAGGGGTGGTTCCACAGGAGGTAGGTGTAGCTGGAGACCAGCGCAGCCGCCAGCACACCGCCGCGCAACCCGAAGAACTGCAGGGCCAGCATGGAAAATACGCTGCCAAACAGAAAATCTATGTTGAGGAACAGCGGGTATTTGAAGTAGTTGCCGGCCAGACCGGCAGCAACCAGTACCAGCAACCAGGGCACGCTACGGCTGTGCCGTCCCTCGTCACCTGGTTTAACAATGCTCATTTCGGGTCCTGCGGAACTTCTGCGGCCCTGTTGCCGTTGCAGACATTGCTTGTCAATTGTCATCATGCCCTTTGCAGCAACGCTTCAAACTCCTGAATCGGCAGCGGTCGGCTGAACAGGTATCCCTGGTAGGCATGGCAGCCAAGTCCGGCAAGGAAGTCGCGCTGCGCCTCGGTCTCCACCCCTTCGGCGATCACATTCAGTCCGAGGCTGTCGGCCATTGCGATGACCATCTTTGCAATGGCGGCGTCGTTGGCGTCGATCAGGATGTCGCGCACGAAACCCTGGTCAATCTTGAGCTGGTCGATCGGAAGGCGCTTCAGGTAGGAGAGCGACGAATAGCCGGTGCCGAAGTCGTCCAGCGAGAAGCTGACGCCTCTGCCCTTGAGCGCGTTCATGGTGGCGATCACGCCCTCGACGTTGGCCACCAGCACACTCTCTGTCAGTTCCAGCTTGAGACGCTGGGGGTTGGCGCCGGTGCGCTCAAGAATCAACAGCAGCTGGTCGATGAAGTCATCCTGGTGAAACTGCCGGGCGCTGACGTTGACTGCCAGGGTCAAGTGGGCCATCGCAGGTCTCGTGGCCCATTGCGCCAGTTGACTGCAGGCGGCTTCCAGCACCCAACGGCCCAGCGGAAGGATCAGACCGGTTTCTTCTGCAAGCGGGATGAATTCGGCCGGCGAGGCCATGCCGCGAAGGGGATCGTTCCAGCGCACCAGCGCCTCCACGCCAATGATCTGGCGCTGGTCGGTCACCTGGGCCTGGTAGTGCAGCAGGAACTGGCTTTTCGCGATCGCCTCGCGCAGTCCGGCCTCAAGCGCTGCGCGGGCGCTGACCGCAGCCTGCATCTGCGGGTCGTAGAAGCGCAAGCTGTTGCGCCCGGCGGCCTTGGCCTGGTACATCGCCAACTCGGCCCACTTCAAGGGTTCTGCCGGATTGTCATTCGGGCTGCCACCGAACAAGGTGATGCCAATGCTGCAGGTGCCGCGATGCCCGCACAGGCCGTCCTGGAACGGCTTGTTGAGCGCCGCCAGGATCTTTTCGCCAACCGTCTCGGCCTGGGTTGCAGCCTCACGGGGGTTCCTGCTCAACTGTTCTTGCAGCACGACGAACTCATCGCCGCCAAGGCGGGCCACGGTGTCGCTCTCGCGAACGCACTCGATCAGGCGCTTGGCGACCTGCTGCAGCAGCAGATCGCCCTGCTCATGGCCGAGGGTGTCATTGATGGTCTTGAAGTTGTCGAGGTCTATGAACAGCAGCGCACCTTTCTGCTGGTGGCGTGAACTGGCGTTCTGCGCCTGCTTCAGGCGGTCCAGAAGAAGGCGCCGGTTCGGCAGGTTCGTCAAGGGGTCGGAGAAGGCCAGCAACTGGATCTGGTCTTGTGCCGCCTTGCGCTCGGTGATGTCGCGAATGGCGACTTGAACCGCCGGGATGCCGTCGTAGCTGATCGGCGTGCTCTGGACTTCCACATCGATCGCAGTTCCGTCAAGCTTGAGAAATTTTTCCTCCAACATCGGCGACGTGCTGCGTTGCACGACGCCGGTCATCACCCGCGCCCTCACGATGGCTCTGAAGTCGGGGTGAACCAGCTCCATGATCGGCTTGCCCAGCAAGTCTTGTGCGCACTGCGCGCCAATGATCCTGATCGCGGCCGGATTGACGTAGAGGAGTGTTGTCCCGTCATGAACGATCAACGGTTCCGGCGACCACTCGGTCAGCGTCCGGTAGCGCTCTTCGCTTTGCCGCAATTTTTCCTGCCGCTGCGCCAGGCCGGCCAGCAGGCGGTTGAAACCGTTGATCAGCTGGCCGATCTCGTCTTTGCGGGTCACGGGCAGCGGGCCCAGAGGCTCATTCTGATCCGCCAGGGCAGCCAGCGTGGTGGCGGTCGCCTGCAGCGGCGCGAGATGGCGTCCCAACATCCACCAGGTCAGCCCGCCCGCCAGCAGCGTCAACAGGAGCGTGGCCAGCAGCATGCGCCTTTGCAGCGCGTCAACCGTGGCGAAGGCTTCCGCGGTTGGCAGCATGACAGCGAGGTACCAGTCCGCTACCGGGATGTCCTTGACAGACGCCAGAACCTCCTCGCCCATCGGATTGACGAAGATGGTGGTTCCCGCATAGCCCTGAATGAATCGGTCTATCGCCGGATGGGTGCCGGGCGCAGGCAGTAATTCCATCACCCGGTTCCTGTCGGTGGTGGTGACGATCATCCGGTGCTGCCTTGCCACCAGCACATAGCTTCCGGTCAGACCGTAACGGCTGTGCGAAATCTTGTCCAGCACATTGGGCAGGCTCAGGTTGATGATCCCGGTCAGGGCGCCCACCACCTGACCTTTGGCGTCCCGGATCGGCACCGCCATCGACAGGGTCGGAACCTTGAGCTTCTTGCCGATGGCAGGCCGGCCGATCGTCGACTTGCCCTCCTTGAGCGCGGCGGCCACGTGATCCCGGTCGAGATAATTGGCGCCAATGCGCTGCGCCTGGGCCGGGATGCCGGCAATCGCGGTGCCGTCCGGCGCGATGACAAAGATGCCTCCGTTGAACAATCCCTGCAGAACAAGCCGGTTCTCCAGACTCGCTTGCAGCGCTGCCAGGTTGCCCATCGTGGCGGCGCTTGTTCCGGAGGCCACCCTTTGCAGCGCCTCCAGGCGGTCGGTCAACTCCTCGTTGATCTCGGTCGCAACGAGCGAGACGGTCGAGAGTTGTTGGTTGCCCAGCAGGCCCTGCATGTCCTTGCGCAACATTCTGCCGGTGTAGAGCGACAGCGACCAGATGCTGATCAGAATAATGACCAGCGTGAAGAGGGTCACTCGGGTTCTGAGCGAGTGACGCTGAAACCTGTTGAAATTCATGTTGGGGCCCGCAGCGCTACTTCCCTGAACCTGCCTCTTTGTCGGGCTGTCTGTCGTGATTGGCCGGAATTATCGGCCCTGGCGCTTGACTCGAATGGTCGAAATAAGGCCTTGAGTGCCTTTACTTAGCCGGTTGCCGGCTGGTTTGGCAAGGTGGTTGTGATCTCAAGCCCCGGGTGGGCGTTGGCGATCGCAAACGAGCCCCCATGGGCCAGTACCACCGGCTACACCCGCTGGCTGAATTTAAAGGGCGCCTGCCATCACGGTCTTTCCCATGCTGATGCGGTTTCGGCCATTGTGCTTCGCGAAATACATCGCCTCGTCGGCTTTTCTTGTCAGCGCTATTGCATCATCGCCATCTTGAGGGTACACGGCAACCCCAATGCTGCAAGAAATGCTCAGCTCGCGACCGTCAACCACAAAGGGTTGCAGCGTCGCAGTCCGAATCTTCTCGGCCAGGCCGAGAATGGCTTTGAGCTCGCTGACTTCCACCATCAGCACGATGAACTCATCTCCGCCAATGCGTCCCACCGTATCCGCCGCCCTGACACAGGCTTCGATTCGCCGGGCAGCCTGGCGCAGCAACTGGTCGCCGACCGCGTGGCCATGGCTGTCGTTGATCTGCTTGAATCCATCCAGATCAAGAAAGATCAGGGCAAAGCTTCCATCCTTGCGCTTGGCGCGCGCCAGTTCCTGATTCATCCGGTCGTCAAACAAGGCCCTGTTGGGCAAATTCGTCAGCACATCGTGTTGTGCCACATGGCGCAGCTCCTCGGTCATGGATGCGGCAAGCCGCAATGCGCGGGTCCTGGCGGTGATCATGGACCAGACCAGCAGGGCCAGCAACGAACTCAAGGAGATGCCGGCCACCGCAATGACAGACTGTGAGCCCCGACCAAGGCGACTTTCGAATTCTTCCTGCGCAGTCAAGACAAGAGTCCAGGGATGTCCGGCCACGACCATGTATTCATTGGCCTTCCTGCCCGATGACCGGGAAGCATGTGCTGCGCTGGCCGCCGCATCCGAGCGATAGAGAAGCGATGACGCATTGGGGTCGGCGCCGTCGTACAGGGCGAGCGAGAGTCCGGGCGATTGCAGGCCATACAGACTTGCCATGAATTCACTCATGCGAAAGGCGGCATAAACCCATCCGATCAGGTTGGCGCGCCTTTGGCCCACATTGTCGTGTGCCTGGCCCTGCGCGTAAACCGGCAGGTACATGACAAATCCCGGCGGTGCATCATCCTGGGTATCGACGGTCAGATGAACCTTGCCCGAGATTGCCGCCAGACCGGAGTCACGCGCCTTCTCCATGGCAAACCGTCGCACCGGATCCGGCCACAGGTCCAGTCCGAGCGGAACGTGATTCAGACTTTCACCGGGTTCGCGTTGAATTATCGGTGTGCAGAAATCAGATCGGGTTTCGGGATGAATGGAATAGTCCGCAAAGCCAAGCCGGCGCATTGCCGCGACGTGGTCCACCTTGCCCTGCTTTGCAACCATCTGGGCCACTCCGATGACTTTGACGCCGGAGAAATTCGCATCGAGTTGCAGCGCCTTCACATAGTCGTGAATTGCGCTGCGATTCTTCAAGCCGGTGCTCGCCAGCAAGGCCTGCACGCCGCGCAGCATCTGTTCGTATCCGGTGGCGCGTTGCTCGATGCGGCTTACCGTTTCACGCAGCGCAAATTCAAACTGTGACTGCAGCAGCAGTCGGGTGTTCTGGCGCTCGTGGTCCCAAACGAACCAGGTGACGCTGAGCGTCGCAAAGAGCACCATCCAGGGCAGCAAGACCAGGCTCAGGCGGGTTGCCGCATGGGAGACGCTGGCACTTGTCATGAAAGGGACGCTAGAAGTTGACCATGGCGGCAGACAACTCGGGGTTGAAGTATTTTGCAAAGATGCGCTGCAGCGTGCCATCGCTGCGCATGTCGTTGACGATCGCGCGCCACTTTTCCTGTTCCGCCTGCGGGAGAGCCTTCTTCGACATGATCAGACCGTGCGGAACCGAAGGATCGCTGAATTCGACCACGGTCGTCATCTCGCGGATCTTTTTCTCCTCCAGCGCCGGAAAATCAAAGGGCTCGATGATCATGCCCTGAACGTGGTTCAGCATCAGCGTCTGGTACAGGGGAGCCAGACCGCCGGCCTGGCTGAGCCGGTTGCCAATGTGCAATCTGTCGACGAACCGGTTGGCCGATTCGCCGTAGCGAAAGCTGCGGATGACGCCAAGCTGAAGTCTGCCATTTCTTTCGAAGTCGGCAAGATTCTTCGCACCGGTATCTCTGCGCACCAGAAGGTAGTATTTGTTGCTGAAGTACCAGGCGAAAGCAGCGAACTTGTCGCGCTCGGCATTGGTGATGCCGGAAAGGCTGAAATCCAGCGCGCCGGATTCGATGAGCTGCCAGATTCGCGCGCGCGGCATCAGGCTCACCGTGACCCTGCAGCCGCTGCGGCGGATGATTTCGTCCGAGACATCCTTGTCGATCCCGGTATCGGTGTCGGCTGAATAGAGCAAGCCATGATCATGCAGGGCCAAGGTGTACGCGCGCGAGCAGCCAGGCGCAGCTGCTGCGGCCAGGTTGGGGCTGAACAGTGCGGCCAGAATCGCGGCAATCAGTAGTCGAACAAGCATGCGGGCCCCCAGCGAGATGTTGTTGAGGCTGTCTTGGACGCCCAACACTCCTCAGAAGCTGAATTTTTGTCCACGCAGCCGGGTGTTGAACGGCTGAAAAGAACCCCCAATTGCCTTCATATTGGCGCTGGACCTTTGCCGGCTGGCGATAATCCATGCTCCTGGTCGCCTTGAGGCATTGCGTTATTCTTGAACTGATCAAGGGGACGCTGTGACTTGAGATTGAATCCCCATGGGTACTTCTGGACAATTGAATCGTGAAATACAGCATCTGTTCTGGTCACCGACCGGTCTTCGCTTTGAAGTCGAGTGTTGCCCTGCGATCGCCGCGCCGAGCGCCGGTTCTTCCTGCTTTGGGGTTCGTCGTCGCGTTGCTGGCCGTCAACCCGGCGGCAGCCACTCTGGGGCAGGCGCCGGCAGTGCCGGGCGCGCCGGCCCCGTCTGCGGCGCCGGCGGCCAAGAGTCTCTCGACCGCACCGGCGGCGCAGGCCGCGCTTTACCGGATGCAGGCGACCCCGCTTGAAAACGGGACCACGGTGCGGGAATATGTGAGCTCATCGGGCGTGGTCTTCGCGGTCGCATGGCGGGGCCCGGTACTGCCGGACCTGAGCGCTTTGCTGGGGAGCTATTTCAAAAGCTTCAAGGCTGAAACCGAGCAGGCGAGGGCACTGGGCAAGAGGGGCTCACCGGTGAATCTGGCCAACGAAAAGCTGGTTGTCAGATCGACCGGCCGGATGCGTGACTTTTCCGGGCACGCCTACGCGCCGGAGCTGATTCCAGCCGGGGTCGATATCCATGCAGTGTTGCCCTGATTATTGCGCCCCTGGTGCCAGCTCAGCTGCACGCAGCTGGAAGGATTCATCCATGAGATTTGTCGCGGTCGTTCTGAGTTCGTTGATGCTTGCCGCCTGCGGTGGCGGCGGGGGTGCCTCATCCGCTCCGATAGCGCCAGTCGTTCCCGGCAATGTTGCGCCGGTGGCCAATGCCGGCGCGGCACAAAACGTTGTTGCCGGCACCGTGGTGAGGCTCGATGGCAGCGCAAGTTCCGACCCCAACAACGACGCGTTGACCTATGCGTGGACACTGATCTCCAGACCGGTGGGCAGCAGCGCAGCATTGGTTTCACCGACGTCGGCCAGACCGACTTTTACCGCTGATCTGGCGGGAATCTACCTTGCATCCCTGACCGTCAATGACGGCCGGGTCGATAGCAGCGCGGCGACCGTCACGCTGACGGTGACGGCGGCACTGACCAACGCGGCACCGGTGGCCAACGCGGGCAGCGCACAAAATGCGCTGGTCGGCGCGCTGGTCACGCTCGATGGCAGCGCAAGTTCCGACGCCAACGGTGATCCATTGACCTATGCCTGGACGCTGACCACCAGGCCCGCTGGCAGCACGGCCAGCCTGTCCTCGGCAAGCGCGGTCAAGCCGACCTTCATTGCCGATCTGGCCGGAACCTATGTCGCATCGCTGACCGTCAGCGACGGCAAGGCGACCAGCCTTGCCGCGACCGTCAGCATGACGGCGGCGGACAACCTGCTTGGCATCGTCGTTGACGCAGGACCCGCTGCGGCCGGGTACAACGTCAATCGCCTGTACACCAGTGTGAAGATCTGCCAGCCTGGCAGCAGCCAGTGCCGGACCATCGACCACGTGCTGCTGGACACCGGCTCCACCGGCTTGCGGTTGCTGTCATCGGCGATCAAGCCGTCGCTGGATCTGGAGCGGCTGACCGGCAGCACTGGCTTGCCGCTCTTCAACTGCGCGCAGTTTGTCGACAATTCCTTCGCCTGGGGTCCGGTTGTGAGCGCGGATGTGGCGCTGGCCGGCAAGACGGCCGCCAGTGTGCCGATCCAGATCATGGCGGACCCGGCGTTCAACAACGTGCCGCTCGATTGTTCGATCGGCGGCACCGCGATGACGACGCCGGCCAACCTTGGCGCGAACGGAATTCTCGGGATCGGCCTGTTCCGGGAAGATTGCGGCATCGGCTGCGAAGCCACGGTTCACAACGGGTTTTACTACACCTGTACCAGTGCCAGTTGCACCAACACCCTCGGTACCAGGGCGCGCCTGGCCCAGCAATTGAAGAACCCGGTGTCCCTGTTTGCGACCGACAACAATGGCGTTCTGATCGACCTGCCGGCGGTCGGCTCCCCGACCGCGGCGCGCCTGGCAGGCTCGCTTGTTTTCGGTATCGCAACGCAGTCGAACAACCGTCCTTCGGGCGGCGTCGTGCTGACGACCGATGCCAACGGCCATATCACGACCGTGCTGGGAGGACGAACCATGAGCAACAGCTTCCTGGACACCGGATCGAACGGACTTTTCTTCGACTCCGATTCGATACCGGCCTGCACTGACGGCAGCGCCGGTTTCTACTGTCCGGCATCGGCCGTCAACCTGTCGGCCACGCTGACTGGCGAGAACCGGGTCAGCACTTCGGTTGCATTTTCGATCGGTAACGCCACTGCGATGTTTGTCGACCGCAGCAAGGTTGTGCTACCCGGGTTGGGCGGACCCTTTGGCGATGTCTCGGGCTTTGACTGGGGCCTGCCGTTCTTCTACGGACGACGGGTTTTTATCGGCATCGAGGGACGGTCATCGCCGCTGGGCACCGGTCCTTACTACGCGTTCTGAGCCAGCGTTCAGTTTGCGGCCTCCAGGCCGTTGCGGAAGTGCTCCTGCATCCGCTGCATCGCCAGCACTGGATCGCGCGAGGTGATGGCGGACATCAGCGCGCAATGTTCATTCATCGACTCATCGATGCGCCCCGACTTGAGCAGCGAGTTGTGGCGGTTCAGTTTCATCACCTTGCGCAGGTCGGCCACCATCTGGTCGCGCCAGCGGTTGTCGGCTATTTCGAGTAGCAGCATGTGAAAGCGTTCGTTGACCGCAAAGAAGCGTCCGCGGTCCTGCGCGCCCGGTTGCGCTGCGTTCTGCAATTCAAGGTGCAATGCCTGCAAGGCCGCAAGCTGGGCTTGCGTCGCATTCTTGGCAACGACGCCGGCGGCGTCGGCCTCAAGCAGACCGAGCAGGTGATAGACGTCGGCCAGGTCGCGCTCCGACACCTCCGTCACGTAGGCGCCGCGGCGCACCTTCATCGTCACCAGGCCTTCGGCGGCCAGCACTTTCAAGGCTTCCCGCAAGGGGGTGCGGCTGATACCATAGGCCTCGGCAATTTTCAGTTCGTCGATCCAACTGCCAGGCGCGAGCTCACGGCTGAAGATCCGCTGGCGCAGAAGCTCGGCAACTTCTTCGTAGAGTGCACGGGGAGATAGCGAAAGCGCTGTCATGGATGAAATTGTAAGCTTGAAATAATATTTTGAATCAATAATTATAAATAACGTAAACTACCGTCAACTCATCGAAGCACGCCTGGGCTGGAACCGTCATGACACAGAACAATCCTGAATTTCAGATCCCCAGCCTCGCGGCTTGGGCCAAGGCGGCCGCCAAGTCGGCACCGGGCGGCGACCCTGACGCGCTCAACTGGAGGACGCCCGACGGCATCACGGTCAAGCCGCTCTACACCGCTGCCGATACGAGGGATCTGCCGTATGCCGACACCTTGCCGGGCTTCGAGCCCTATCTGCGCGGTCCGCAGGCGACCATGTACGCGGTGCGGCCCTGGACCATCCGCCAATATGCCGGTTTCTCGACCGCGCAGGAGTCCAACGCGTTTTACCGCAAGGCGCTGGCGGCAGGCGGACAGGGCGTCAGTGTGGCCTTCGATCTTGCCACGCACCGGGGCTATGACTCCGACCATCCGCGTGTGACCGGCGACGTCGGCAAGGCCGGTGTGGCGATCGATTCGGTCGAAGACATGAAGATCCTGTTCGACCAGATTCCGCTCGACAAGGTCAGCGTGTCCATGACCATGAACGGCGCCGTGCTGCCGGTGCTGGCCGGCTATGTGGTGGCGGCGGAAGAGCAGGGTGTGAGCCAGAAGCAGCTCTCGGGAACGATTCAGAACGACATTCTGAAAGAGTTCATGGTGCGCAACACCTACATCT
>JBMOJJ010000426.1:0-2811 GCA_049315845.1 Rhodoferax sp. | reverse complement strand
ATGGTCTACATGATCAACAAGCTCGCCAAAGCCCACTACCTTTGCGTCAACATCGAAGCCGATCAGGCTGTGATGGTGGAACTCGAACACGCTTTCAAGTTCAACGACGCGGTGCTGCGCCATTTGACAGTTTCCAAGAAGAAGGCCGATACGGGCCCTTCGTCGATGATGAAGACTGTCGAGCGTGAAGACGCGCGCAAGACGCAGCAGGCTGAATACCAGGCATAGCAGCGCTGTTGTCAACGAGGCGCGTGAAGCAAGCGGTCAACCATCTTGTGCTGGCAGCTTCGATTGCCGAAGCAGATTCGGTTCGCTACACGCCAGCCGGCTTGCCGGCACTGGATTTGAGGCTTCAGCATGAGTCCGAGATTGAGGAAGCAGGGCAGACCAGGCAGGTCAAGGCAGTCGTGAAGGCGGTGGCATTTGGTGCTGTTGCAGAGCGGATTTCCCGACAGGCACTGGGCAGCAACTGGAGCTTCATCGGTTTTCTGGCGACGCCTCGAAATGGCAAGAATGTTGTGTTTCATATTCAAGAATTTCAGCAAGATCAACGAATCGTAATTATTTAAGGAGTCCATCATGGCAGGACCAAAACGTTTTAACAACAAAGACAAGCGCCCCAAGCGCCCAGCCCAGAACCTTCTGTTCAAGCGCAAGCGCTTTTGCCGCTTCACGGTGACGGGTGTTGAAGAGATCGATTACAAGGATATCGACACGCTGCGCGATTTCATTGCGGAAAATGGCAAGATCATTCCGGCTCGTCTGACCGGCACGCGCGCGATATTCCAGCGCCAACTCAACACCGCTATCAAGCGCGCGCGTTTCCTCGCGCTGCTGCCTTACAGCGATCAGCACAAGATTTAAGGAATTCGACCATGCAAATTATTCTGCTCGACAAGGTCGTCAACCTTGGCAATCTCGGTGAAATCGTTCGTGTGAAAGACGGCTATGCGCGCAATTTTCTGATCCCTGCGGGTCGCGCTCGCCGCGCCACGGCATCGGCAAAGCAGGAGTTCGAGGCCAAGCGCGCCGAACTCGAGAAAGTCGCCGCAGTCAAACTGGCCGAGGCGCAGGCTGTCGGTGAAAAACTGTCAGGCACCGTTGCCAAACTGACCCAGAAGGCCGGCGTCGACGGCCGCCTGTTTGGCTCGGTCACCAACGCAGACATTGCCGAGGAACTCAACAAGAATGGCTACAAGGTGGCCAAGGCCCAGATCCGGATGCCCAATGGACCGATCAAGATAGTCGGCGACAGCACGGTCAGCGTGTCATTGCACACCGATGTGGTTGTTGACATCACGGTCTCTGTTTACGGCGAAACGGTCTAGACAGCGCGCTCTGGCATAAGCCGTCGGGGTCGCGAGGCCCTGGCGGCTTTTTTTCCGTGCGCCCAGCATGGGCGCCTCATCCCGCGGAACTCTTTTCCCGCGATTTCCACAGATTGCACACAGCTTCCCAGGCACTTCTGCCCAGCATTTCACTCGACCTTGGACAAGCGCTGACGTACCATCAAGAGTTGGAAGGAAAACCCCATGTCCGCTGTACTTTCTGCCGTAGCCGATGACTACGGCCAAGACCGACAAGTAGCGCAATTGCGTATTCCTCCGCACTCGATCGAGGCGGAGTCGAGCGTCCTGGGCGGTCTGTTGCTGGACAACGCGGCCTGGGATCGCGTCAGCGACCTGCTGCAGGCCAATGATTTCTACCGCTTTGAGCATCGCATGGTCTTTGCTGCGATCGGCGCGCTCGTCAACCTTTCCAGGCCGGCCGATGTCATCACCGTCTTTGAGCAGTTGCTCGGTCAGGGCAAGGCGGAGGAAATTGGCGGCTTGGCCTATCTCAATGCGCTGGCGCAGTACGTGCCCAGCGCCGGCAACATCCGGCGCTATGCCGAAATTGTGCGCGAGCGCGCCATCCTGCGAAAACTGGTCAGCGCCAGTGACGAGATCGCCACCAATGCCTTCAACCCGAAGGGGCGGCCGGTGGCCATGATTCTGGATGAGGCAGAGCAGAAGATCTTCAATATCGGCGAAGAAGGCGCCCGCACCAAGCAGGGCTTTCAGGCCATGGACACGCTGGTCGTGGCCTTGCTGGACCGGGTTCAGGAGATGGCCGACAACCCCAACGATGTGACCGGTGTGCCGACCGGTTTCTACGACCTGGATCGACTGACGGCGGGATTCCAGGCCGGCGACCTGATTGTGCTGGCGGCCCGTCCGTCGATGGGCAAGACGGCGTTCGCCATCAATATCGCCGAACATGTGGCGCTCAATGAGGGTTTGCCGGTCGCCGTCTTTTCCATGGAAATGGGGGCGGCGCAACTCGCGGTGCGCATTGTCGGCTCCATCGGGCGCATCGACCAGAGCCATTTGCGCACCGGCAAACTGACCGACGAGGAGTGGCCGCGCCTGACCGAGGCGATTGAAAAGCTTCGCACGATCTCGCTGCACATCGACGAAACCGCCGGTTTGACCTCGAGCGAGCTGCGCGCCAACGCCAGACGCCTTGCACGCCAGTGTGGCAAGCTCGGTCTGATTGTGGTGGACTATCTGCAGTTGATGAGCGGATCTTCCAGCGACGGTGAAAACCGTGCCACTGAACTGGGCGAAATTTCACGGGGTCTGAAGATGCTCGCGAAGGAATTGCAGTGCCCGGTGCTGGCGCTGTCCCAGTTGAACCGGAGTGTCGAGACCCGGCCCGACAAGCGCCCGATGATGAGCGATCTGCGCGAGTCCGGGGCGATCGAGCAGGATGCCGACATCATCATGTTCATCTACCGTGACGAGTATTACACCAAGGATGCCTGCAAGG
>JBMOJJ010000425.1:0-2813 GCA_049315845.1 Rhodoferax sp. | reverse complement strand
AGATGAACCTGATGGTGTATCGCTGATGGCCTACACAGAAAGTCAAGTGCAAGCCTTGGAAGCAGCGCTAGCCAAGGGGGAGAGACGCGTGAGCTTTGGCGACAAAACGGTCGAGTACCGCTCGATCGATGAACTGCGCGCTGCCATCAAGGAGGTCAAGCGGGGTCTTTTTGAGCAGGCGGTAGCGACCAATCTGTGGCCAGGCGCTCCAAGGCAGATCCGGGTCACCACCGGAAAGGGTACCTGATGGGCTGGATCCAAACAATGAAGAGCAGCATGTCGGTCGGTCGATTTGGCATATCTCTCTTTGGCGGTCGGAACTCTGGTCTTGGCCGCGCTAGCCCCAGCAACCCGACCTACGACGGTATCGGCGGCGGCCGTCGTGCTCTTGCCTGGCAGGTCGGCAACCCGGGTGCGGTGGCGGCTCTGGCCTACACGCAAATGGAACTGCGCGCCAAGAGCCGCGACCTGGTGCGACGCAATGCCTGGGCGGCTGCCGGGGTCGAAGCCTTTGTGGCAAATGCCATCGGTACAGGGATCAAGCCGCAGTCGATGCTGGTGGACAACGCGGTTCGTGAATCGATTCATGCCTTGTGGCGGGACTGGTGCGAGGATGCCGATTGCGCGGGCCTGACCGACTTCTACGGTCTGCAGTCCCTGGCATGCCGGGCAATGATGGAAGGCGGTGAGGCCTTGATCCGGATCCGTTATCGGCGCCCTGAAGATGGTTTGGCTGTGGCGATGCAGTTGCAGGTGCTGGAGCCCGAGCACCTGCCGACATCCATGAACACCGAGTTGGCGCCAGCATCAAACAGTTTAGGCCCTGGGAATACCGTGCGCGCCGGTATTGAGTTTGACCGGCTGGGTCGGCGTGTCGCGTACCACTTGTACCGCTCGCACCCGGGTGACGGCATGCTGGCGCCAATGTCGGGTGCTGGCGGCATGGACACGGTTCGGGTTCCTGCGGCGGAAATCATTCACCTGTTTCGGCCCCTGCGGCCCGGTCAGATTCGCGGTGAACCCTGGCTCGCTCGGGCGCTGGTTAAGCTCAATGAACTGGATCAGTACGACGACGCGGAACTCGTTCGCAAGAAGACGGCCGCAATGTTTGCCGGCTTCATCACGCGCATGGCGCCTGAAGACAACCTGATGGGAGAAGGACCGGCGGACGCCAATGGGGTGTCACTTGCTGGTCTGGAGCCGGGGACCCTGCAGTTTCTGGAGCCCGGCGAGGATGTGAAGTTCAGTCAGCCAGCGGACGTGGGTGCGAGTTATTCCGAATTCCTGCGCATGCAGTTTCGGGCGGTGGCCGCGGCCATGGGCATCACCTACGAGATGCTCACCGGGGACCTCACCCAGGTCAATTACTCATCGATCCGGGCTGGACTGCTGGAATTCAGGCGGCGTTGTGAAGCCATTCAGCACGGTGTCATCGTGCACCAGCTGTGTCGACCGATCTGGAAGGCGTGGATTGAGCAGGCGGTGCTGGAAGGTGCAATCACCCTGCCCGGCTTTGCCAAACGGCGTCGCGAGTACCTCGCAGCCAAGTGGATCCCGCAGGGCTGGCAGTGGGTCGATCCGAAGAAGGAGTTCGACGCCATGCTCACTGCCATTCGGGCTGGGCTGATGTCCAGGTCTGAAGCTATCTCCGGCTTTGGCTATGACGCCGAGGACATCGACCGCGAAATCGCTGCGGATAACCAACGCGCTGATGAGCTCGGGTTGGTTTTTGATTCTGATCCGCGCTACGACCAACCCTCTGCCACCCGGCCTGTACCGGGACAGACCGCGGCTGCGGTAGACGCCGTCCTGGCCAACCCCGACAGCACTTCAATTTAGGAGTCACCTTGTTGCCACACCTTGCGTGCCGCGTGTTCGGCACACCGCTTCTGATCGCCCGTGCCAAGCTCGACGTGATTCTGTCGGTGCTGTTGCCGCGTATGTCCATCAATCCCGATTTGCATCCAACTGCCCGCGATACGCCGCTCGATATCGCCAGCACTATGCAGCGGGGCGGAACTGCGATAGCGGCTTCCACCATTGATCTGACAGCGATGGAGGCCATGCAGACCGGCATTGCGGTGATTCCGATTCTGGGCAGTCTGGTCAAACGCACCGTTGGTCTGCAGGTTGAATCGGGACTCACGAGTTACGCCTCGATCGCGGTGCAGATCGACAGCGCTATTGCGGATCCTTTGGTGTCGGGCATCGTGCTTGATATCGATTCTCCTGGTGGTGAGGCGGCAGGTGTCTTTGAACTTTCCCGCCGAATCCGTGCCGCCAGTCAAATCAAGCCGATCTGGGCTGTCGCCAACGACGCTGCGTTTTCCGCCGCTTATGCCATTGCTGCCAGCGCCGAGAGACTCTTTATTACAGAGACTGCTGGCGTTGGTTCGATTGGTGTCATTGCCCTGCATGTGGACCAGTCGGCCAGGGATGCGACTGACGGATTGCGCTACACCGCCATTACTGCCGGTGAGCACAAGAACGACTTCTCGCCGCACGAGCCGCTGTCTGTTCAGGCCCATGCCAGTCTGCAGGCGGAAGTCGATCGGCTCTACGCCATCTTCACCGACCAAGTGGCGCAAATGCGAGGGATCAAGGTGCAGTCGGTTCGCGCTACGCAGGCGGCACTGTTCTTCGGCGAGGACGCTGTCAAGGCCGGTCTCGCAGATGGTGTTTTGAGTCTTGAAACCGCTGTGTCAGAGATGAAGAACCATCTTCTGACGAGCCGACTACGCAGCCCGTTGTTGTCGGTCCGGGCCGGTACAGCACTGGCGCGTGCAAGCCCTCAAAGCGCTTGCGATGCCACA
>JBMOJJ010000424.1:0-2817 GCA_049315845.1 Rhodoferax sp. | reverse complement strand
GCGACCTGCAGCAGGCGGACCGGGCCAGCTACCAGGCCACGCTGCGGCGCTTCGTCAGCAAGTACCTGGCGCCGAAACCGCCGCTCTGAGTCACCGGCGCTGGAACGGAACGACGGTTTGATGCTGTTCGCCAAGCCCGTCGACCGCCAGAACCATGCGGTCGCCGGTCTTCAGGAATTGCGGGGGCTTCATGCCCATGCCGACCCCGGGAGGTGTGCCGGTGGTGATCACATCACCCGGCATCAGCGTGATGAACTGGCTCAGGTAGCTGATGATTTTCGCCACGCCAAAGACCATGGTCCGGGTATTGCCGCTCTGCACCCGCCTGCCGTTCACTTCCAGCCAAAGGCCCAGCTTTTGCGGGTTGGGCACTTCATCGCGCGTTACCAGCCACGGGCCCAGCGGACCGAAGGTGTCGCAACCCTTGCCCTTGTCCCAGGTGCCGCCGCGCTCCAGTTGGAACGCGCGTTCGCTGACGTCATTGACGATGCAATAGCCCGCCACGCAATCGAGCGCATCCTTCTGCGACACATGGCGCGCGCAACTCCCGATCACCACGCCCAGTTCGACCTCCCAGTCGGACTTGACCGATCCCTTGGGCAGCATCACCGGATCATCCGGCCCCTGGATGCAGCTGATCGCCTTCATGAAGACCACCGGCTCGCTCGGAATCGGCATGCCGGCCTCGGCCGCGTGATCGGCATAGTTCAAGCCGATCGCGATGAATTTGCCAACGCCGTGGACCGGACTGCCAAGGCGGGGTGTTCCCCTGACCAGCGGCAGCTTGTCGGGATTCAGCCGGCGCAATTTCGCCAGGCTCGCGGGGCCCAGCTGCGACGCTCCAATGTCCGGGATCACCGCGCTCAGATCGCGCAGCTGGCCGTGCGCGTCGAGCAGCGCCGGCTTTTCCTTGCCCGGCTTGCCATAACGAAGCAGTTTCATGGTTTTCCTTGGTTGAGGGCTTGCTGACCCAGCAAGTTTGCCAGACTTGAGCGCAGCCGCAGAGGCGAAACAAACTGCTCGCCTCGCCAGCCCAGGCCGCAGGCCGCGTCCACATTGCGCTGCACATCGTCGATGAACCAGGTTTGCGCCGGATCCAGCGCGTAGCGGGTCTGCAGCATCCGGTAGATCGCCGGGTCGGGTTTGCCGCACAGCACGTCACCGGAAAAGACGCCGCCGTCAAACCACGCCAGAAAGCCGTGCTTTCGCTCCAGCGTCCGGGCGTAGATCGCTGGCATGTTGGAGAGGTAGTACAGCGCCGGATCGCCCGACTGCTGGCGCCGCTGGCGCAGCTGTGCCAGCAGGCCGAGCGTCCCCTGGATCGGGCGCAGTCCTTCGCCTATGCCTGCAATCAGCTCCAGCAGCCGCGCCTGCGGTAGCGCCAGACGCTGCGCCGTGCGCGCTGCCACAGCGTGCAGTGTCAGCGCCCCGCAATCGAAGGCGTGCCAATCGTCATGGGCAAAAATGGCCTGCGCCAACTGCCGCACCGCTGCCGGCGTGGTGGCTAGATCGGGAAAGCTCTCTGCGACCAGCCGCGCCGGTCGCCAGTGGAACAGCACCGCACCGAAATCGAAGACCAGATTCACCCGGCGCTCGCGCGCAAACGCGCCAGCAGACCCGCGGTGGAGCCGTCGAGCCCGGTCAGATCGCCGCTCGAAAGGCGTTGTTCCAGGTCCGTGGCCAGCACCTTGCCGAGTTCGACGCCCCACTGGTCAAAACTGTTGATGCCCCAAATTGATCCGCTGACAAAAACGCGGTGCTCCTGCAACGCGATCAGCGCGCCCAGACTGGCCGGAGTCAGCTCGTCGAGCAGCAGGAAAGTGCTGGGACGATTGCCCGGAAAATGCCGATGACCGCCAGCGTCGACCTTGCCGACCATCAAGGCCTGCGCCTGCGCCAGCACATTGGCCAGCAGCAGCGGATGATGGCCGGGCAGCTCATGCCGCGCCTTGCGTACCGCCACAAACTCGACCGGCACCACCTCGGTGCCCTGGTGCAGCATCTGGAAATAGGCGTGCTGGCCGTTGGTGCCCGGCTCGCCCCACAGCACCGGCGCGCTGTCGTAGCCGAGCGCCTGGCCGGCTGCGTTCACACGCTTGCCATTGCTCTCCATCTCCAACTGCTGCAGGTAGGCCGGCAGGCGTCGCAGCGCGCTGTGGTAGGGCGCTATCGAGCGGCTGCTGAAGCGATGGAAGTTGCGGTACCAGAGATCCAGCAGCGCCATCCGAACCGGCAGGTTGCGCTCCAGCGGCGCGTCGCGAAAATGCCGGTCCATGTCATGCGCGCCAGCCAGAAATTCACGAAACCCGGCGGCCCCGATCGCGATCGCAAGCGGCAGGCCGATCGCCGACCAGACCGAGTAGCGACCGCCGACCCAATCCCAAAAGCCGAACGTGGTGCTGATGCCAAACGCACTGGCTGCCGCCACGTTGGTGGTCAGCGCGGCAAAATGCCGGGCCACGTCGATGCCGCCTTGCGCCTCGAACCAGGCCCTGGCCGAGCGGGCGTTGGTCATGGTCTCGATCGTGGTGAACGTTTTGCTGGCAATCAGGAACAGCGTGCTCTCGGGCCGGATGCGCTTGAGCAGCGCAGCCAGTTCATGGCCGTCAACATTCGAGACGAAATGAAAACGCTTGCCCGGCAGCACGAATCCGTCCAAAGCCAGCACCGCCATCTGCGGACCCAGATCGGAGCCGCCGATGCCGATGTTGACGATGTCGGTGATGGCCCGGTCCGCGCGCACCAGCTCGGCGTACTCCAGCATCGCGTCCAGCACCGCGTGCACCGCCGCCGATTCGCCCGCCAGTTGCCCGGCGG
>JBMOJJ010000423.1:0-2822 GCA_049315845.1 Rhodoferax sp. | reverse complement strand
GCCTTGGGCGGCGTCATCTGGTCCTGCCGGCCGAGCACGAACAGGGTCGGCGCCGTCACCTGCGCCATCGCCAACTCGCCATTGCGGTAGTCATCGCAGGCCTTGAAGCCAGTGTGAAACAGGTTGACCGCCGGGTTGCTGGCCAGCACACGCCTCATCAGGGCCCTTGAGCCGCCATAAAGCCAGGTGCCCGGCCCCAGTGTCGAGGGCGGCGGTGCCAGTGTGGCGTGCGAAAAGATATTGACCATGTCGATGGCCTTGAACGGATGGCTGAGCGAATTCTCCAGCAGCGCGGCCGACACCCTCATCGGATAGGCGGTTCCGACCAGCACCAGGTGGCTGACACGTTGCGGCGCACGCGCTGCGGTCTCCAGCGCAATCAACGAGCCAAAGCTGTGGCCCACCAGCGCCGCCTTTTCAAGGCCGGCGGCGTCCATCAGCGCAATCACAAAATCGGCCGCTTGTTCGACGCTGGCCGGCGGCGTTCCGGCGCTGCGGCAGTGGCCCGGCAGGTCGACTGCCAGCACGTTCCAGCCGTGGTTTGCCATGTAGCGCGTCTGCAGGATCCATTCGCTGTGGTCATTCAGCGCGCCGTGGATGAAAATCGCGGTTGGCTTGGCGGTGTCGAAGGCTTTTCCGCCGGTGTAGCAATAGGTGCTGTGTCCGTTGACGATCAGGTTCATGCTGCCTTCTCCGCTGCCTTGAGGGCGCGCTTGAGGTCATCGATCAGATCGTCGGCGTCTTCCAGACCGATCGACAGGCGGATCGTGCCCTGCGTGATGCCGCCGGCTGCCAGCGCTTCGTCGCTCATCCGGAAGTGAGTCGTGCTGGCTGGGTGAATCACCAGGCTGCGGCAGTCGCCGACATTGGCCAGATGGCTGAAGACCTTCAGGCTTTCGACGAACTTCTTGCCCTGCTCGCGGCTGCCCCTGAGGTCGAAGCTGAAGACCGAGCCGGCGCCGCGCGGCAACAGCGTGCGTGCCAGCGCGTGGCTCGGGTGGCTCTCCAGCAGCGGGTGGCCGACGCGCGCGACAAAGGCCTGAGCAGCCAGGAACTCGACCACCTTCCGTGTGTTGCTCATATGGCGCTCCATGCGCAGCGACAGCGTCTCGATGCCCTGCAGGATCAGCCAGGCCGAGTGCGGGCTCAAGGCAGCACCGAAGTCGCGCAAGCCCTCGCGCCGGGCGCGCAGCAGGAACGCGCCGACCGTCGATTCCTCGCTGAACACCATGTTGTGAAAACCCCCGTAGGGCGTCGTCAACTCGGGGAATTTGCCGGATTTGTCCCAGTCGAAGCTGCCGCCATCGACCACGATGCCGCCAATCACGGTGCCGTGGCCGCTGAGGAACTTGGTGGCCGAGTGGTAGACCAAATCGGCGCCATGCTCAAAGGGTTTGATCAGCCAGGGCGAGGTCAGCGTCGAGTCCACCAGCAGCGGCACGCCGGCCTCGTGCGCGATGGAACTGACGGTGGCGATGTCCAGCACGTCCAGGCCCGGGTTGCCGACGGTCTCGCCAAAGAACAGCTTGGTGTTGGGCAGCACGGCGGCGCGCCAACCGGCGATGTCGCCGGGCTTGACGAAGGTGGTGTCAATGCCAAAGCGGCGCAGCGTGTAGTGCAGCAGGTTCTGCGAGCCGCCATAGAGCGCCGTGCTGGCCACGATGTGCGAGCCGGCGCCCATCAGGGTGGCAATACTCAGGTGCAGCGCGGCCTGGCCGCTGGCGGTGGTGATCGCGCCGATGCCGCCCTCCAGCGCGGAGATGCGCTGCTCCAGCACCGCGTTGGTCGGGTTGCTGATGCGCGAGTAGACATGGCCGGCGCGCTCCAGATTGAACAGCGCGGCGGCGTGGTCGCTCGACTCGAACACGAAGGAGGTGGTGAGGTGAATCGGCACCGCGCGCGCACCGGTGGCCGGGTCGGGCGCGGCGCCGGCGTGCAGGGCCAGCGTGTCGAAGCCGGGGTCTGAGTAGCCGGGCATGGGTTTCCTTAAACGTTGCGGAACAAGGCTGCATTATCCCGTCATGCGGCGCCTGCGCGACGCGGTCCCACGGTCTGGGATAATCCACCGCCATGAGCGGCAACACCTTCGGAAACTTATTCGCGGTCACCAATTTCGGTGAATCCCATGGTCCGGCCATTGGCTGCGTGATCGACGGCTGCCCGCCGGGCATGCTGCTCTGCGAGGCCGACATCCAGCGCGACCTGGACCGTCGTCGGCCTGGCACTTCCAAATTCGTCACGCAGCGCAAGGAACCCGACACGGTGGAGATCCTCAGTGGTGTCTACGAGGGCAAGACGACGGGCACACCGATCTGCCTGCTGATCAGGAACACCGACCAGCGCAGCAAGGACTACGCGAATATCCTGCAGAGCTTTCGGCCCGGCCATGCCGATTACAGCTATTTCCAGAAGTATGGCGTTCGCGACCCGAGGGGCGGTGGCCGCTCCAGTGCGCGGCTGACGGCGCCGATGGTGGCGGCCGGTGCGGTGGCCAAGAAATGGCTGGCCGAACAGCATGGCACGGTATTTCGCGGCTGCATGACGCAGATCGGCGAACTCCCGATCGGCTTCGAGTCCTGGGACTGCGTGCCGAACAATCCGTTCTTTGCGCCGGTTGCCGATGTGTCGGCGCTGGAGACCTATCTGGAGGCCTTGCGCAAGGCCGGCGACTCCTGCGGCGCGCGCATCCGGGTTTGCGCGTCGAACGTTCCGGTCGGGTTGGGCGAGCCACTGTTCGACAAGCTCGACGCAAGCATCGCCTATGCGATGATGGGCATCAATGCCGTCAAGGGCGTCGAGATTGGCGCCGGTTTTGCCAGCGT
>JBMOJJ010000080.1:0-12690 GCA_049315845.1 Rhodoferax sp. | reverse complement strand
GATCGCCGTGCGTGAGGTCGGTCTGGTTGCCCAGCGCCAGCATGTAGCGCGGATCAAGCCAGGGGTTCTGACTGAGACGAGTGATCATGAAAGCGCCGCTCTGGCTCAGCATGACCGAGTTGCGTTGTGGCTTCTTTTGCGGCTTTGGCAAACGCTCGAGCGGGATGAACCAGGAATCGTAGGCGCCGGGATGCGAGACCACGCCCAGACAGTTGGCGCCCAGGAAAATCGGTCCGCCGCCGGGCCGGCCGTGCGCGGCATTGATCCTGGCTGCCATCGCGGCGGCGGGTTCCACGCTCTTCCTGGTTTCGCCCAGACTGCCGGGGATCAGCATCACCGACTCCACCGCGCCGCTCGCTATGATCTCGTCGACCAGCGCCGGAACCGCGTCGGCGCCGACGGCGACGATCAGCAAATCGAGCTTGTGCGCCAGGGTCTTGAGATTGGCCACGCAGGGAATGCCGTCGACTTCGGCATCGTCGGGCCGAATGACGGTCAGCTGTGTCTTGGGATAACCGCTGCCCACCAGGTTGCGCAGGATGATGCGGCCGAAATTCATGCTGGTGGCCGACACACCGACGATGCCGATCGACGCCGGATGCAGCAGCTTGTCGATTTTCTCGATCGGACGCGCCAGCCGCTGGACCGGCGCTGCGCCAATGGAGCACCGGGCATCCAGCACGCACAGCAGGTCCTTGCCGAGCACCAACGAGAGTTCCAGCGACTGCAGGGCAGGACCGGTTGCGCTGCCATCGGCCGGCGCGTCCGAGGCCATCTGCAGCAATCCTTCAAAAAACGACTCGAGTTGCTGGTCCGGCACGGGCCTATGCTGGTGAGCGGCGCTGTGCGCCAGCTTCTGGTAGGCCAGCGTCGCTTTGAAGCGCTGCAGAAAGTCGGCCCCGCTGCTGAACTCCGCCAAGGCGTGCACCGTTGCACGGCCCGGTCGGAAGTTGCCTTCATCCAATTTGGCATCGAGTCCACCGAAGCCGGCGCTGATGACCATGCCGAACTCGCGACTGTGCTTCAGGCTGGCGCGCAGTTCCCCCAGGCTGTCTGCGCCGGCAGCGACCGGGTCTGCGCTCAGCCGGCTGCCAAGCGCCTCGATCAGCGTGGCGAGTTCGCCGCGGTTCAGGTCCGTGCGCCTGGCATTGGCGGCTTGCTGGAACAAGGCAGTGGCCACCGAGTGTGCGGCAGTGGCGCCTGCCTTTTGCTGTGAGGGACTTTGCATGAGTGGACTCCAACTGTGCTTCGCTGGGGGCGGTTGATGGTGGACTATAAGTTAATTTTGACCCTCGTCAGCCAATCCCGGGCGTTGAAAAAGCTTGCGCACCACATCGCGCAACCAGCTGTGCGCCAGATCGGGGCTGGCGCTCTGCTGCCAAAGCATGCGCACGTCGTAGCGCGATCCGTGGGCGGGCAGATCCCAGATTCGCACGTCGTAGCGCGGTGCCAGTGAATTGGCGTACATCAGAGGCACGATGGCCATCAGATCGGTGCGCGTCACGAGCTCCGGCAATGCGCCGTAATGGCGGGCACGCAGCACGATGCGGTCGTTGAGACTGAGCTCAGCCAGCATCAGGTCGACGCTGCCATGGTAGGTCGCAGCCGGTGAAGCGACGGCCAGCGAGATGTCGGCGAGTTGACGGCTGCTCAGGCTGGTGCCGCTGCGCCAGCGTGCGGGTCGCCATGCGCTGGCCGTGATGGCGACAAAGTTCTCCTGAAAAAGCAACTCGCTGGCAATCGAGCTGCGCTTGCTTTCGAGGATGCCGATGGCGAGATCAACCTCATGCGCATCGAGCGCCGCGCTGACGTCGTTGGCGGCGACCGAAAAATTCGAGATATGGCTGCCGGGCGACTGCGCCCTGAGCTCCTGCGCCAGCGGCGGCAGGAACATCATCTCGCCCAGATCCGACAGCGACAAGCGCCAGTGCACGTGGCTGCTGGCCGGATCAAATTCTTCGGCGCTGCTGACCGTGCTCTCCAGCAGGTGCAGCTGTTCGATCACCGCCGGCACAATGCGTTGCGCCTTGCGCGTCGGGTGCAAGCCGCTGGGTGAGCGCACAAACAACTCGTCGCGAAAAATGGTGCGCAGCCGTGCCAGCGCGTTGCTGGTCGCCGGCTGCGACAGCGCCAGATGGCGACCGGCCTCGGTGACCGAGCCAAAGCGATAAACCGCGCACAGAACGCGCAGCAGGTTCAGGTCCAGTTGTCTGAAATTCATATAAGGGTTTGTCCTGATTATCTGTTTGGTGAATGTAACGGATTCTAAAAATCAATTAGGTGGATGGCGACAAAGCGCCTAAATTCGGCTGCAGACAAAACCCTTTCCGAAACACAACCATAAGGAAATCTGTTAAGCATTCGTTTGCAGGCAGAGATCGAGAAGGAGACGACAAGGTGCTTGAGATCATCATCCAGGGGCGCGGCGGCCAGGGTGCCCAGACGGCGGGCAACCTGCTGGCGAGCGCTTTCCACGCGCAGGGGCTGCATGTTCAATGCTTTGCCAGCTACGGCGGCGCTCGGCGCGGCACGCCTGTCAATTCCTACATCCGGGTCGACAAGAAGCCGGTGCGCGTGCGCTGCGACATCGAGCGCGCAGATGCGATTCTGTGCTTTGACGCGAGCCTGCTCGAAGGCCGGTTGCTGGCCAGCGCCGACGCCAAGACCCTGATTGTGGTCAATTCGGCGCGCAGTGCGGCCGAGTTTGCGCAGGCGCTGCCGGGCAAGCGTGTGATCCCGGTTGACGCGCTGACGATTGCGCGCCAGCAGGGGCTGGGACGCATCGTCAATTCGGTCCTGCTGGGGGCGCTGGCCCGGGTCATCGAGGCGCCGGAACTGTCGGTATTGACGCAGGCGCTGGTGGACAACGCGCCCAAGCAGCACGACGAGAACGTCGCCGCCTGCACCGAGGGCTATCGTTTTGCCGAGCGACAACTGCTGGGGAGCGTGGCATGAACGCCCCCGTTGCGGCACCGATCCCCGCCACCTGGACCACAGGCAGCACAACGGCCATCATGACCGGCACCTGGCGTGCATCTCTGGCCACCCACATCAAGGCGCCGGCGCCCTGTCACGGCGCCTGTCCCGTCAACGGCGATATCGCCGAGTGGATCGGACTGGCGCGCGAGCGCGACTTCCGCGCATCGTGGCAGGTACTGGCGCGCCACAACCCCTTCCCCTCGATTGCCGGGCGCATCTGCCACCATCCGTGCGAAACCGCGTGCAATCGCGCCGGCTACGACGAGGCGCTGTCGATCTGCAAGCTGGAGCGATTCGTCGGCGATCAGGCGCTGGCGCAGGGCTGGAGCTTCGAGGTACCTGCCGTGGTGCAGCCCGGTCATGTGGCGATCGTCGGTGGCGGCCCATCGGGTCTGTCCGCCGCGTTCCAGTTGCGCCGCATGGGCTTTGCCGTAACGCTCTACGAGGCGCAGGCCGAACTCGGCGGGCTGATGCGCTACGGCATCCCGGCCTACCGGCTCTCACGCGAAGTGCTCGACGGCGAAATTGGGCGCATAGTCGCGATGGGCGTCACGGTGCACTGCGGCCGCCGGATCGCCGGCCCGGAAGATTTCACCCGGCTGCGCGAGCAGCACGATGCGCTTTACCTGGCGCTTGGCGCGGCGCGCAACAAGCGCCTGCCGGCGCTCGACTATGGCCAGCCCTGGGTCTGTGACGGCGCCGCCTACCTGGCCGGCGCCAACACAGGGCAGCCGATCGCGCTGGGCAAGCGTCTGGTGGTGGTCGGCGGCGGCAGTGCCGCGCTGGACGCGGCGCGCAGCGCGCGCCGCCTGGGTCACGAGGTTACGCTGTTGGCGCTGGAGCAGCAGGCGCAGATGCCGGCGCAGGCCGAGGAAGTGCATGAGGCGCTGGAGGAAGGCATCACCCTGGTTGACGGCGCCCGGCTCGACGCGGTCAGCGACGCGGGCGGCAACGGCCTGACGCTGAATTGCAGCAAGGTCCTGTTTGTTGCCGGCGGCCAGCGCGGACAGTTCACGCTCAGCCCGGTGGCGGGCAGTGGCTTCAGCATCGCGGCCGATGCGATCGTCACGTCGATCGGGCAGGACCCCGATCTGTCCCTGCTCGGCGAGGGCTTTGCCAGCGCCGGCGGCCTGCTGGTGACAGACGCGCAACTCGCCACCAGCGCAGCAGGTGTTTACGCCGGTGGCGACATGGCCAGCATGGCGCGCTTTGTCACCGAAGCCGTCGGCATGGGCCAGCGCGCGGCGCACGCGATAGCGCGCGAATTGCAGCTGCGCCTGGCCGGCCTGAGCGCAAGCGGCGCTGGCAGCGGCGAGCCTTTGGTGCCGCTGGGTGCGATCAGCACCTTCTACCATCCGAAGCGTGAACGCGCACGTACCGAATTGCTGGGCGCGCAGGAGCGCCTGTCCAGCGTGGCCGAGGTCCAGCTGGGCCTGGACATAGCGCAGGCGCTGGCCGAGAGCGAGCGCTGCTTCTCCTGTGGCACCTGCATCTTCTGCGACAACTGTGTTGTCTATTGCCCGGACATGGCGGTCAAGCGCGTCGACAACGGCTATGTGGTCCTGACCGACTACTGCAAAGGCTGCGGCGTCTGCGTCAAGGAATGTCCGACCGGCTCAATGAAAATGCAGGAGGAACTGCGATGAGTGCCCATCAAACCTCGATGCTCCTGACCGGCAACCAGGCGGTGGCCTGGGGCGCCCGCCTGGCGCGACCCCGGGTGGTGCCGGTTTATCCGATCACGCCGCAAACGCCGGTGCTGGAACAGCTGACCGAATTTCAGGCCGAGGGAACGTTCGACGCCGAAATCATCACGCCGGAGTCCGAGCACTCGGTGATGTCGGCCTGCATTCCGGCCTCGCTGGTCGGGCTGCGCGTGTTCACCGCGACCGCCTCGCAGGGTCTGCTGCTGATGCACGAGCTGCTGCATTACGCCAGCGGCGCGCGGGTTCCGATCGTGATGGCCAACGTGAATCGCACCGTCGCCTCGCCCTGGGCCTTCTGGCCGGACCAGACCGACAGCCTGTCGCAGCGCGACACCGGCTGGATCCAGTACTACGTCGAAAGCGCGCAGGAGGCGCTCGACACCGTGATCCAGGCCTACCGGGTCGCCGAGCAGGTGCTGCTGCCGGCGATGGTGAACCTCGATGCGTTCTATGTCTCGCATTCGCTCGAGCCGGTGCTGGTGCCCGAGCAGCAACTGGTGGACGACTATCTGCCCGCCTTCGATCCGCCGCACCGGCTCGACACCGACAAGGTCGAGGCCTGGGGCAATGTGGCGACGCAGGACATGTACTACCGGCACCGCCAGGGCCTGGCCGAGGCAATGGACCGGGTGCCGCTGCTGGCAGCGCAGGCCGATCATGAATGGGCGCAACTGACCCAGCGCAGCCATGGCGTGATCGAGCGCTACCGCTGTGACGGTGCGCGCACGGTGATTGTCACGATGGGCAGCATGTGCGGCACGGCGCGCGATGCGGTCGACGCGCTGCGCGAGGCCGGCCAGGCGATCGGCCTGGTCAAGGTGAGGCTGTTCAGGCCGTTGCCGACGGCGGGGCTGCGCGAGGCGCTGAGCGGCGTCGACGAGGTCATCGTGCTCGATCGCAACTACTCGCCCGGCCACGGCGGCGTGCTGCACCAGGAACTGCGCGCCGCGCTCTATGGCAGCGCGGTCACGCCGCGCATCCATGGCCTGCTGGCTGGCGTCGGCGGCGTCAATGTGTCGCCGGCGAAGATTGTCGAGTTCGTCAATCTGGTTGCGCATACCGAGGCGCAGAGCGAATCCCAATGGGTGAGGTGAACAGCATGATCAGAATAGAACAAGCCAATCAGGACCCGATGCTGTGCTCCGGGCACGCCGCCTGTCCCGGTTGCCTGGATGCCTTGTCGGCACGCCATATCCTGACCGCGATGGGGCCGAACACGATGGCTGTGATTCCGCCCTCGTGCATGGCGATCATCGCCGGGCCGCAGCCCTACAGCTCGCTGCGCATTCCAGTCTACCAGCCGACGCTCGAATCGAGCGCGGCCGCCGCCACCGGCCTGCGCCGCGCGCTCGACGCGAAAGGCAAGCACGACACCCAGGTCATCGTGCTGGCGGGTGACGGCGGCACCTACGACATCGGCTTTCAGTGCCTGTCTTCGGCCGCCGAGCGCAACGAGGATTTCATCTACTTCTGTCTCGACAACGAAGGCTACATGAACACCGGCGCGCAAAAGTCGTCCTCGACGCCGCACTTTGCGCGCACCGGATCGACGCCGGCCGGCAAGACCTCGCGCAAGAAGAATCTGACCGAGATCATGGCCGCGCACCGCGTTCCGTATGTCGCGACCGCCAGCGCCGGCCACCTGCCGGACCTGCTGCGCAAGGTCGAGAAGGCCAAGAAGATGCAGGGCACGCGCATCATCACGCTCCTGATTCCGTGCATGGACGGCTGGGGCGTTGCCGACGATGCCGGCCTGATGACGGCGCGTTACGCGGTCGAATCGGGCGCCTTCCCGCTGTACGAAATCGAGGACGGCCATCGCTACACGCTGAACCACACGACGAAGACCAGGCCGGTTGCCGACTACCTGGCGCTGCAGCGCCGTTACCGCAACATGAGCAGCACCGATATCGCCACGCTGCAGGCCGAGATCGACGACGGCTGGGACACGCTGCAGCAGCGCGCCGCAGCGAGTCAGGCGCGCGCCGCCGTGGTCGCAGCCGCATGAGCCATCCCTGACCTGACTTTAACCAAAACCTGAAACGAGACAACAGCCATGACATCAAGACGCACCGTGCAATCCAGATTCAGCCGCATCGCCATGATTGGCGCCGGACTTTTTTTGACCCATGTGGCCATGGCCCAGGACAAGCCGGTCGAGATGCGTTTCGCGCACTGGCTTCCAGCCCAGCACTCGCTCGCCAAGACCGGCTTCGAGCCCTGGGCAAAATCGGTCGAGGCCGCCTCCAAGGGCTCGATCAAGATCAGTTTCTACCCGGCCCAGCAGCTCGGCAAGGCGCCTGACCACTACGACATGGCGCGCGATGGCATCGCCGATATGACCTGGGTGTCGCCAGGCTATCAGGCCGGGCGGTTTCCGATCTTTTCGGCCAGCGAGCTTCCGTTCATGGCTGGCACGCCGGGCGGTGGCTCGGCCGCGCTGGACGCCTGGTACCGCAAATACGCGGAACGTGAAATGAAGGACGTCCGCCTGTGCCTGGCGCACATCCACATCGGCACCTTGCACAGCAAGAAGACGATCACCGAACCGGGCCAGATCAAGGGCATGAAAATTCGACCCGCCAACGGGACGATGGCGCAGATGGTGACCCTGCTGGGCGGCACCAATGTCCAGGTATCGGCGCCGGAATCGCGCGACGCGCTCGAAAAAGGCGTCGCCGACGCGATCACCTTCCCCTGGGACTCGATGATCAGCTTTGGCATCGACAAGGTGGCCAAGCAGCACATCGACTTCAAGCTCTATTCGGCCAGCTTTGTCTGGCTCATCAACAAGAACTGGTATGACAAGCTGGCGGCCGGGCAGAAGAAGGTCATGGATGACCACTGCAATACCGAGACGGCGGGCAAGTATGGCGCGGCCTGGGGCGATGTGGAGGACAGCGGCGAGGGCAAGATGGAGAAAATGGGCGGACACACCATCACCAAGCTCAGCCCGGCGCAGCTCACCGCGTGGCGCACCGCGGTGGAACCGATGACCAGCAACTGGATAGCGGCGGCCGACAAGAGCGGCGTCAACGGCAAACAGGTGCTGGACGAACTGGTCAGGGAGTTGAAGAGCCGAAACGCCAGTTTCTAGCCTGCCGACCCAGATCCTGGATTTCTCTTGAAGCGTCTGCTTGCCGTTGTCGAATCGATTGCTGCCGCATTCCTGCTGGCCATTGCCTTGCTGACATTTGGCAATGTGCTGGCGCGCGAAGTGCTGCAGACGCAAATCCCGGACTGGTTTGACCTGTCGCGGCAGTTGCAGGGTATCGCCATCTTCTGGGGCATCGCGATCGCGACCTATCGCGGTGCCCATATTTGCGTTGACCTGTCCTGGGAGTGGGCCAGCCCGGCCGGCAAGCGCTGGATCGACATCCTGGCAACCTTGTGCATTCTGGCTTTTCTGCTGCCGCTGGCCTGGATGGTCTGGTCCAAGCTTGGCTCGACGGGAACGCAGGCCACCAGCGACTTGCGCCTGCCACTGGTCTGGTTTTACGCGGTTTCGGCGGCCGGCGTCACCGCCACCGCGGGCCTGGCCCTGGTGCGCCTGCTGCAACTGATCCGCCGCACCACGGATGACCCTCGGGACGCCGTCAATGGATAAGAATCAGGTCGCCGCCGCCGGCTTTGCGCTGATGTTCCTGCTGATGGCGGTGCGGGTTCCTATCGGTATCGCGATGGGCATTTCAGGTGTCGTCGGCTTCGGCCTGATCGCCGGCTTCACCCCCGCCATCAACCTGCTGGCCAGCGTGCCACTGTCGGTGGTCACCGACTACAACCTCAGCGTGATCCCGATGTTCATCCTGATGGGCGCGTTGTGCTCCACCGCAGGCATGAGCACCGAGCTGTTTCAGGCCGGCATCGCGTGGTTCGGTCATCGGCGCGGCGGGCTGGCGCTGGCGACCATCGCGGCCTGCGCCGGATTCGCCGCCATCAACGGTTCATCGGTCGCCACCGCCGCTACAATGACACAGGTCGCGCTGCCTGAAATGCGCAAAGCCGGCTACCACGCCGGCCTTTCCGCAGGATTGATCGCCGCCGGCGGAACGCTCGGCATCATGATTCCGCCCTCGGTCATCTTTGTGCTGTACGGCATCATGACCGAAACCGATATCACCAAGCTCTTCTTTGCCGGCGTCTTTCCGGGCCTGCTGGCCGTGGCCCTGTATGCCGCGGTCGTGATGTTCATTGCGCAACGCCAGCCGAAAAACTTTCCGGCCGGTCGACGCCACAGCTGGGCGGAGAAACTGCAGAGCCTGCGTGAGCTGTGGTCGACGCTGTTGCTGTTCATGCTGGTGCTTGGCGGCATGTACGCCGGATTCGTGACCGTCACCGAGGCGGCCGGCCTGGGTGCGGCGGGCGCCTTGCTGATCGGCCTGGCACGGCGCCGGCTCAACCCGGCGAAGATCCGGCATGCGCTGGTCGAGTCGCTTCGCGTCTCGTCGACCATCATGATGATTGTGGTGGGCGCCTTTCTGTTCGGCTACTTCCTGACCATCACCCAGTTCACGCAGAAGGCGGTCGAAGTGCTGGTTCACCTTCCGATTGGCGCCTACGGCGTGCTGGCCCTGGTCATGGTGGGCTACCTGATCCTGGGCGCGGTGATGGATGAACTGGCGATGATCCTTTTGACGGTGCCCATCGTCTTCCCTGCCATGATGGCGCTCGGCTTCGATCCGGTGTGGTTTGGCGTCATCGTCGTGATGGCGGTCACCTTCGGCATGATCTGTCCGCCCGTGGGCATGAACGTGTTCGTCATCAACTCGATCGCGCGCGACATCTCATTGACAAAAATCTACAAGGGCACGATGCCTTTCATCGCTGTCGACCTCATCAGGCTGGTCATTCTTTGCGCCTTCCCGATGATCTCGCTTTGGTTACCGTCGCGGCTGGGCTGACGCCGGTCCCCGTATTGTCTGCCCGTGATCTGATTCGGAGAACACCATGACTGAGTTAAGCATTGTTGACCGCAGCGCGAGTCCTCCCGCGATCCGTTTTCCGCGCCAGTACAACGCCGCCTTCGACCTGATAGAGCGCAATCTGCAGGCCGGGCGCGGCGACAAGCCAGCCTTTATCGACGACGCCGGCAGCTACAGCTACGCCGAACTGTCGCGCCGGGTCAAGTGCTTTGCCAACGCCATCACGACGCTGGGCGTGCAGCCAGAGCAGCGCGTGCTGCTGTGCATGGTCGATACCATCGACTGGCCGGTGGCATTCCTCGGCTGTATCCTGGCCGGCGTGGTGCCGGTGGCGGTCAACACCCTGCTGACGACCGACGACTACGAGTACATGCTGCGCGACAGCCGTGCGCGCGCGCTGCTGGTCTCCGACGTGCTGTGGCCCAAGCTGGAGCCGCTGATGGGCCGGATTCCAGGCCTGCAGCATGTGGTGGTTTCGGGAGAGATGGTGGGCGCGTCAACGGTCCCGCGGCTGGGCTTTGCCGCGCTGGTCGCCGCCGCCGGTGATCAGTTCGAAGCCGCCGCGACCTCGCCCGACGAGGCCTGCTTCTGGCTCTACTCCTCGGGCTCGACGGGCGCGCCCAAGGGCACGGTGCATGTCCATTCGAGCCTGATCACAACGGCTGAGCTCTTTGCCGGACCGATTCTCGGTCTGCGCGAAGACGATCTGGTGTTCTCGGCCGCCAAGCTGTTCTTTGCCTACGGACTGGGCAACGGCCTGACCTTTCCGATGGCGGTCGGCGCAACCGCCCTTCTGATGGCGGAGCGCTCGATTCCCGAGGCGATCTTCAAACGCTTGCGCGAGAAGCAGCCGACCATCTTCTACGGCATCCCGACCCTTTTTGCATCGCTGCTGGCCAGTCCGGCGCTTCCTGCCAGCGCAGAACTGCGAATGCGCTTGTGCACCTCGGCCGGCGAAGCGCTGCCGGCGGACATCGGCAAGCGCTGGACCGCGCACTTCGGCGTCGAGATTCTCGATGGCATAGGTTCGACCGAAATGTTGCACGTGTTCCTGAGCAACCGCGCCGGCAGGGTGCGCTACGGCACGACCGGGGAGCCGATACCAGGCTACGACCTGCGCATTCTGGACGAGCACGGCCGGCCGGCGCCGGTCGGCGAAGTCGGCGAGTTGCAGGTCAGCGGACCGACCGCCGCGATGTGCTACTGGAACAACCGTGAAAAGACGCGCGACACCTTTCAGGGCATCTGGACGCGAAGCGGCGACAAGTACTCGCGCGATGCCGATGGCTACTACACCTACGCGGGTCGCAGCGATGACATGCTCAAGGTCGGCGGCATCTATGTGTCGCCGATCGAGGTCGAGTCGGCCCTGATCACGCATCCGGCGGTGCTGGAGGCCGCGGTGATTGGCCGAGCGGATGGCGCGATGCTGGTCAAGCCGCAGGCCTTTGTCGTGCTGAAGAGCGGCTTTGCCGCCACCGATGCGCTGGCCAGTGAGCTGCAGCAGCATGTCAAGAGCAAGCTGGCGCCCTACAAGTACCCGCGCTGGATCGAGTTCATCGACGAGTTGCCGAAAACCGCCACCGGCAAGATTCAAAGGTTCAAGCTGCGCGCTCGCGCGGCCTGAGGTTCAGCTCGTGGCAGGCCTGACTTTCGCATTGTTCGGCGCCGCGGCGTCGCCGGCCGCCTGTTGGCGTTCGATGATGCGCAGCATGGTCGCCAGCGTGATCGAGCTCATCGACGCCTTGGCGATCTCGTCGATCTCGGACAGCACCGAGGCCAGCGCCTGCCCGACCGGTGTCACTTCGCTGTGGCTGCTCTCGCTCGGCAGCACGTCCTCGAAGCGCGAGATCACATCCATCAGCGTGAGCCGGCGCGCATTGCCGACGAAGCGGTAGCCGCCGCCGACACCACGGACCGATTGCACCATGCCGACGCGCGACAACTCCGCCAACACCTTGGCCAGGTGGTGCGAAGAGACATTGTATTTTTGCGCGATCTCGGCCGCCGGAATCTGCCGCTCGGGGTCGGACGCGAATTCAAGCAGGCTGAAGAGCGCCAGGCGTGTGTTCTGTTGTAGTTTCATGACAGGTGGTCCAGGGCCGGCTCAGGATTCAAGATCCATCTCGAGTGGAATGAAGGGGCCGATCATCATGCCCTGGCTGCGGAAGAACGAAAGAATCAGCGTGTTGTCCCGAGACAGCAGCGTGCGCACCTTGCTGACGCCCGCTTTTCTGAAGCGCTCACAGATCGCGTTCAGCAAGCCAGTGGCGGTTCCGGCCAATCTGGCGTCGGGTCGGACGTCGATCGCGAACACCCAGCCGCAGGGCGGAGAGCCGAATTCCCAGTCGCGCACCTCGCCGATGACAAATCCGATCACCTCGTCGGCCGCTGTGGCAACGAGGAAATGCTGGCCGGTGGCCACCGCGTCGGCGTAGCGCCGGTAGAGCGAATTCCAGTAATCGCGTTTTTCGATCCCTGTCACCATGGCATCAATTTCAATCACCGCGTTCAGGTCGCCGCGTCGAACCGGACGGATGCCAGGCGCGGCTGCGAGCGCCGCCACCGGCGCTGCCGGGAGTTTCTTTTTTGGACGCTTGGGGTCGCTTCCTGGGGACGCTGCTTTGCTCATCGTGGACCTGCCTTATCTGCCTCAGGCAATTATTGCATGCAAATGCAAGAATATGTAGAATGGAATTTACCGTATCAAATAACCGGTGTCGCAGGCTCGCGCAGACGGGCACCGGCGCCTACTTTAACGGAGACATCGAATGAAGCCATCACTTGCCAACGGTATTGCGCCTGTGTCGGCGCCTCATTGATTCACCGCGACGAGGATTCCCATGAATCTTGAAGCCAAGGACGTGCGCAAAGTCCCCACCTATTGCTACCAGTGCGTCGCCGGGCCCGACTTGCTCACGGTCAAGGTTGAGCAGGGCGTGGCGACCGAAGTCGAGCCTAACTTTTGCGCCGCCGATATTCACCCCGGTGGCGGCAGGGTCTGCGTCAAGGCCTACGGGCTGGTGCAGAAGACCTACAACCCGCATCGGGTGCTGACGCCGATGAAGCGCAGCAACCCGAAG
>JBMOJJ010000079.1:0-12702 GCA_049315845.1 Rhodoferax sp. | reverse complement strand
GTACTCGCCCGACTCGGCCACCGGCCGGCTGGGCCTGCTGGAACTGCGCGCCTTCGAGATGCCGCCGCACCCGCGCATGAGCGTGGTGCAGCAGCTTCTGCTGCGCGCCCTGGTGGCGCGTTTCTGGAGCGCACCCTACAAGGCGCCGGCGACGCGCTGGGGCACCGAACTGCACGACCGCTTCCTGCTGCCGACCTTCATCAAGATGGATTTCGACGACGTGATGCAGGAGATGCGCGGCGCCGGTTACGCCTTCGACGCCAGCTGGTTTGCGCCGCACTTCGAGTTCCGCTTTCCTATCGTCGGCTCGGTCCAGGCGGCGAGCATCGAGCTCACGCTGCGCAATGCGCTGGAGCCTTGGCATGTGATGGGCGAGGAAGGCGCTCCGGGCGGCACCGCACGCTACGTGGACTCTTCGCTGGAGCGCATCGAGGTCCACGTGACGGGTCTGAACCAGAGCCGCTATGTGGTCACCTGCAATGGTCGCGCGCTGCCGCTGCAATCGACCGGCACCACCGGCGAGTACGCTGCCGGCGTGCGCTACAAGGCGTGGAATCCGCCGTCCAGCCTGCACCCCGGCATCGGCATCCACACACCGCTGACATTTGACATTGTGGACACCTGGATGAAGCGCTCGCTGGGCGGCTGCCAGTACTACGTCGCGCATCCGGGTGGTCTGAACCCCGACACGTTCCCGGTCAATGCCTACGAGGCTGAAAGCCGGCGCATGTCTCGCTTTGCCGCGATGGGGCATTCGCCAGGCACGCTGCAGGTGCCGCCGGCCACGATCCATGTGGCCGCGAGCCGCGAGTTCCCGTTCACGCTGGATCTGCGGCGCGGCTAGCGCTGGCTCAGGGGTCGGGTTTCCAGACCACCATGTCGTCGACCGAGTACAGCCTGCAATCGGCCTTGTCCTTGCGGTTGCGGTTGCAGTTGTCCAGAGCCCGGCGCAGCGGATCGTCGCCAGCGGTGGCCCAGCCCCAGGCGCCGCTCGGAGCGATCGCGAAAGCGCGCGGAAATTCCTTCGCCAGGTAGGCCTTGTAGCCCGCCCTCCCCGTGTCCCTGACGTGCGGCAGCCGGGTCTCGTCTTCGAGCGCGGCAAAATCGGTCCGGGGCGGCAGCTCGGTCAGCGCTGCGGCGGCATATTTCGAATAACCGGCCTTCAACGCGCTGGGCAGTCCGGCTGTGGCAAGAAATTTCGAGACTTCGGGCTGCCAGATCGGAGCGCCGGCTCGCGACCCGAACATGCTGTGCGAGTCGCTGCCGAAGCTGCCGAATGCAAGCAGCCTGGCCGGGCCACCCGCGGCGCTGTACTGGTCAAACATGGCGCGGTAGGTCGCGGTGTTGAAATAACTGTCGTTGTCCCCGTAGAACCACAGAGAGGGAATCCGTGTTTCGCGGCCATAGGCGGCGGCGGCCCTGGCGAGCCCGTTCTCCCAGGCGACGCAGTTCTCCTGGCGCAAGCCGCCGGCAAAGTTGATCAGCGCCTTGACGCCCGGGTAGCCCTGTGTTCCGAACGCAAGCGTTGTCCAGCCGCCATGCGACTGGCCGAGCACCACGATGTTGTTCATGTCAGCCCAGCCTTGAACCGCCACATGGTCGAGCACGGCCTTGACGTCATCGGCCTGGACCCGGCCGTTGCTTTCGACGTTGCATTCGCCGCCGATGTAGCTGCCGCCGGATTTTGAAAACCCCTGGCGCATCGGCACGACCACCGCATAGCCCCGCAGCATGAAATACCTGGCAGCGTTGGCCGGTCGGTAGCGGCCCTGAAAGCGGGTGTCGCCGCGGGCCTTGCCGTGATTGATGATCACCACCGGAAACGGACCGGCACCGTCGGGCTTGTAGAAGGTGGTTTCGATCTGGATCGAAAAAAGGCCCTGCTTGGCCACCATCTGGACCGACTCGTTCAGCACCGAATCGATCTCTTCCACCTGCGCCGTGGCCACTGGCAACAGCGCGCAGGACAGGGTCAGGACCAGGATCAGGCCGGCTCCTTGTTGGCGCTTCATAGCAGCGCCAGCGCGACGCTGTTCTTGACTTCCTCCATCACGGCATAGGTGCGCGTCTCACGCACGCCCGGCAATTGCCAGAGCACGGTGCCGGCGAATTCGCGGTAGGCGTTCATATCGGCGCAGCGCGTCTTGAGCAGGTAATCGAAGCCGCCGGCGACCATGTGGCACTCCATGATCTCGGGACGCACTTGCACCGCGGCCTTGAACTGGTCGAATACATTGGGGCTGGTCCGGTCCAGCAGCACCTCGACAAAGACCATCATGCCGGCGCCGAGCTTGATCGGGTTGAGCCGCGCCTCAAAGCCCAGAATATAACCCTCGCGGGTCAGGCGCTGTACCCGCGCCAGCACCGCAGTGGGTGACAGCGCGACGGACTCGGCCAGCTTCAGATTTGAAATCCGGCCGTCCTGCTGCAGCGCCATCAGGATCTTTCGGTCAATGCGGTCTATCGCTGCTTCCATGCCCACCTCGTTTCGAATCATAATTTGGTCGGATTCTAGAGTTATGCTGCAAGGTGCCGGCGTCGGGGCTCAATCGGCTTGCACGGCTCGCATCGGCCTTGCACTTCAAGGGGAGACAATTCATGGGTCAGTATTCGCTGAATATCAATGGTGTCGCGCATCAGCTTGAAGCCGCCCCGGACACCCCGCTGCTGTGGGTGTTGCGCGACAGCCTCGGCTTGGTGGGGACCAAATTCGGCTGCGGCGTCGGCCTGTGCGGCGCCTGCATGGTGCACCTGAACGGCGTTCCAACACGCGCCTGCATGACACCGGTTTCGACCATCGGGCGCAAGCAGGTCGTCACGATCGAGGGCTTGAGCCCGCAGGGAGATCATCCGCTGCAGACGGCGTGGCTGGAACTCGATGTGCCCCAGTGCGGCTACTGCCAGACCGGCCAGATCATGACGGCCGCCGCGCTGCTGAAAGAGAACGCAAAACCCAGCGACGCCGAAATTGACGATGCAATGGCGGGCAACCTGTGCCGCTGCGCGGCCTATCTGCGTATCCGCGCCGGCATCCGCCGGGCCGCCGAGATCGCGCAGACGCAAAAGGTGGGCACATGAAGCGCCGCGCCTTCCTGCAGCACTCGGCAAGCGGCGCTGGTTTGCTGCTCGGCTATTACCTGCAGCCGGCGACCGCTGCCGAGATCGTTGCCAAACCTGCCGGCGCCGACAGCGCAGCGGGCTTCCGCCCGAACGCGTTCATCAGCATCTCTGCCATCGGTGTGGTCACGCTGGTTTCCAAGCAGCCCGAGATCGGACAGGGCATCAAGACCTCGCTGCCGATGGTGATTGCCGAGGAACTCGAGGTCGACTGGAAGGACGTGCGCATTGTCCAGGGCGACCTGGACCCGGCCTACGGCGGTCAGAGCGCCGGCGGATCAACCTCGACGCCCAACAACTACAACAATTTTCTGCGGCTGGGTGCCACCGCGCGCAGCATGCTGGTGCAGGCCGCCGCGCAGATCTGGAAAGTTGCGCCGGCTGAATGCGCGGCCGCCAACTCGGCGGTGCATCATGCGGCCAGCGGCAGGACATTGCGCTATGCACAGCTGGTTGCGCTCGCCGCGACGCTGCCGGTGCCGGCACCGGAATCGGTCAAGCTCAAGGACCCGCGCGATTACAGGCTTCTGGGCACTCGGATCGGCGGCGTCGACAACCTCGCGGTCGTCACCGGAAAACCCCTGTTCGGCATCGATGTCCGGCTGCCCGGCATGCTGTACGCCGTGTACGAGAAATGTCCGGCCTTCGGTGGCAAGGTCGTTAGCGCGAATCTGGCGGCCGTGAAGGCGCTGCCAGGCGTGCGCGATGCGTTCGTGATCGAGGGAACGAACCATCTCAACGGTCTGATGCCGGGCGTGGCGATCATTGCGGAATCGACCTGGGCCGCGTTCAGCGCGCGCCGCCAACTCAAGGTCAACTGGGATGAAGGCCAGGTGGCCAATGAAAGTTGGGATGGCTTTGCGGCGCAAGCCAAGGCCCTCTCGCAGCGGCCGGGTGCGATCGAGTTGCGCAGGGACGGCAACCCCGTCGTGGCTTTCGCTGCGGCCAGCAAAACGGTGGAAGCTGCTTACAGCTACCCCTTTGTGTCACATGCCAGTATCGAGCCGCAAAACTGCACTGCGTGGTCGCGCGACGGTGTGATGGAACTGTGGGCGCCGACGCAGAACCCCGCCGCTGGACAAAACATGGTGGCCAACACCCTGGGTCTGGCCAAAGAGCAGATTACGCTGCACATCACGCGCAGCGGGGGCGGCTTTGGACGCCGTCTGAGCGCCGACTACATCGTCGAGGCAGCCGCCATTGCCCTGCGCGTCAAGGCGCCTGTCAAGCTGACCTGGAGCCGCGAGGATGACCTGCGGCATGACCACTACCGGGCCGGCGGTTTTCATTTCCTGCGCGGCGGGCTCGATCGCCAGGGCAAGCTGACCGCCTGGCAGAATCACTTTGTGACCTTTGCCAACCGCGTGCTGCGCGACGGCAAATCCGTGTTGCAGCCGGGCAGCGGCGCCAGCCTGTCCGGTGACGAGTTTCCGGGGCGCTGGGTGGCCAACTGTCTGCTGGAACAAACGCCGATGGAATGCGGCATCCCGATGGGTCCGTGGCGAGCGCCGGGCAGCAATGTGTTTGCCTGGGTCTTTCACAGCTTCATCGACGAGTTGGCCCACGCCGGTGGGCGCGATCCGCTCGAATTCCGGCTGGAACTGCTGGGTCAGCAGGACTCGGTGGCTGCAAGCGGCGACCGCGGCGTTCCCTACAACGTGGGCCGCATGCGGCGTGTGTTGACCGAGGTGGCACAAAAGGCCGATTGGGGTCGCAAGAAATTTCCGCGTGGCCAGGGTCAGGGCATCGCCTTTCACTTCAGTCATCGCGGCTACATCGCCGAAGTGGCAGAAGTCACGGTCAGCAAGCATGGTGTGCTGACGGTGGACCGCGTGGTGGTCGTTTCCGACATCGGCTCGCAGATCGTCAATCTGAGTGGTGCCGAGAACCAGGTGCAGGGCTCGGTGATCGACGCGCTGGGCACCTTGATGCATGCCGAACTCGACATCCAGCGCGGCCGCATCGTGCAGCGCAACTTCAGCGATTACACGCTGATCGCGATCGGCGACGCACCGCCCCGCATCGACGTGCACTTTCTGAAGACCAACGAGCCGGTCACCGGACTGGGCGAGCCGGCGTTCCCGCCGCTGGCGCCGGCGGTCTGCAATGCGATCTTTGCCGCCACCGGCAAGCGCGTGCGCCAGCTGCCGCTGAGTCGATCGGATTTGAGCTGGAACTGATCGGACTGCTGCGACGCCGTGCCGCCCTGGCGCACCGGCGCGCCAGGGCGCGCGCGCTGCGCCTGCCCGCCGTCTGGCGTGGCATGCTGTGGGTGACGCTCAGCGGTCTGCTGTTCTCGTGCCTGAATACGATCGTGCGCAGCATCACGATCTCGCTCGATCCGTTTGAATCGCAGTTCCTCCGCTATCTGTTCGGCTTGATCGCCATGCTGCCGCTGCTATGGCACCAGGGCTGGAGGACCTACCGGCCGGTCAATCTGGCCGGGCAGTTGTGGCGCGGAGCGGTGCACACCGCAGGCCTGACGCTCTGGTTCACCGCGTTGCCGCACATCGGCCTGGCCGACATGACCGCGATAGGCTTCACCGGGCCGATCTTCATCATGATCGGGGCCGCCTGGTTTCTGGGAGAACGCATGCGCGCCGACCGCTGGCTGGCGGCCATCATCGGTTTTGCCGGCGTGCTGCTGGTGGTAGCCCCCAAGCTCAGCGGTCAAGGGGGTGTGTATGCGCTGATGATGCTGGCCTCTTCCCCGATCTTCGCGGCCTCGTTCCTGATGACAAAAACCCTCACCCGCTACGAGACCCCCGGCGTGATCGTGCTCTGGCAGGCGATCTCGGTCGCCGCATTGAGCCTGCCACTGGGCCTTCTTCACTGGCAGTGGCCGACAGTCTGGCAATGGTGCGGCTTTGCAGCGGCGGGTGTTCTGGGGTCGCTGGGGCACTACTGCCTGACGCGCGGCTTTCGCAGCGCCGACATCTCCGCGACCCAGTCGCTGCGCTTCCTGGACCTGATCTGGGCGTCGCTGATGGGCTGGCTGGTTTTCTCCGATCTGCCAAGCCGCTCGACCCTGCTGGGCGCGCTGGTCATTCTCTTCGCCACCGTCTGGATCGCGCGGCGCGAACATCGGCGCTGAAGCACAGATCGTTGCCGCGGGCGCCGGCAGACCTGCTATTTAGGCGCCGAACTGCGCCACTTTTCAACCGCCTTCAATGTGTTTTCCACATGCAGGTCCGGGCTCAAACTGGAATAGACGTAAAGCACCTTGCCCTCCGGACTGATCACATAGGAGATGCGGTCCGCCATATCGGGCTTCAGCCACAGCGCGGCATCGTACTGCTTCATGATGCGTCCGCCGCTGTCGGCGGCAACCGCAAACTTGTCGCGACAGGCCTCGACTGAAAACTTCTTCAGCGTCTCGATATCGTCATTGGAAATGCCCACCACGGTGGCACCCAGGGCGTCGAATTTCGGCGTTGCCTCGGCAAAATTGTGCGCTTCGATCGTGCACCCGCTGGTAAACGCCTTCGGATAGAAATACAGCACCACGGGTCCCTTCTTCAAGGCATCCTTCAGCGTGAACCTGAAGGCCGCGCCGGCGCGCGCCGCGTCGGTCGTGAAGTCCGGCGTCGGCGCACCGACGGCCAGCGCCGCCAGCGCGACGGTTCCGGTACAGGCGAGCAGCGAGGCAGCAGCCCGTTGCAGCCACGAGATTTTCAATTTCATCCACTCACTCCTGAAAGAAGAACGGCAAATGGCCGACCCGATGGATCTACGGTAACTCAAACACCAATACCCTGTCCGCGCTGATGGTCACTGCGCCACGCTGAGGCCCGGTGCCACAAGGGTGCTGCTTGAACCAGGGATTTGTGGCTGCCGGCACATTCTGATTCGCCATGGCACAATCAACTCACTTCTGACCATGGAGCCGAGGATGTATCGACAGCAACGAGGATTGACGCTGCTTGAGCTGATGATCACGATCGCGATTGTCGGCGTCCTTGCCGCCGTTGCCATTCCTTCCTACGAGAGATACAGCTACCGCGCCAAGGCAGCGGAAGTCGTTCTGGTGCTCGACAAGATCAGGACTGCGCTAGCCGGCATCGAATCTGAAACGGCCAGGACGATCGGCAAGGACATGCTGATCAGAACCGAGGCCACCGGCAAGCGCGAACTGCTGTATACCATGCGCTCAAACAGCAGAACCGGATCGATTTCAGGCGTGAGCAACGACGATCTCGACCTCAAACGGCTGGGCGTGGAGATCAGCGTTCTGTCCGGTTGGGCCAATACCGACCAGGCCGGGCAGTACAAGATAACACTGGCCTGGGTCACGACAGGCCGGAGCATCACGGCAAGCCAGCAGCAGGCGCGTCAACTGGTGCTGGCAACCCTTGACGTCATGCGGGCGCACGCCTACAAGAGCCAGATTGGAAGTTCCTTTGCCACCCTGTATTTTTCACTTCATTAGCCGGGCAGTTCCGCATGAACGAGAACGAAACCATTCCCATGCTCGAACAGGTCGTCAGCCAAGCCGATGCCCAGGTTCAGGAGCAGCGACGGCGCTCGCAGGCGATGCTCAAGCAGCGAGCGAGCGCAAGCCGTTTCAAGGAGGTTCTGACCGGGGTCCTGCTCGTTGTTGCGCTTGGCAGCCTGGCCGTGCAGTTTCCGCGTTTCAGCGAACCTTATCGCTGGCCTGACCCCAACACCAACCCATCCGTGGCCGAGGCCGATATGGACGCGATCGCCGCGGTGATCGAGAGCTACCGCATTTCGCGCGGCGCCTACCCGGCCTCGCTCGACGAAGTCCGCTTTCCGGACCGGCTGCGCGATCTGATCGAGGCTGGCAATCTGCGCTATCAACCGAGAAATGCATCGTTTGTTCTCGACTGGACCCTGCAACGCTGGCACGCGGTGTACGACGGCGACACCGGACAGGTCAAGGTCGAGAGGGTGAACGGCAGCTAGCCGATCCGCGATCAGCACGCCTGCCAGCGCTGCATCGAACTGAAAACCGGCAGGTTCAGATTTCGATGCGACAGGCTATTGGCGAAAGCTGATGTCACCGAACCAGGTCGTGACGCGTTCATCCGTGTTATCCGAATCATTGCCGATCGCGATGCCGATCACGGCGGGCGCATCGACGCCGAAGGCCTCGCGAAAATCCGCGGCCACGTCACGCGCTTCGCTCATCCACTGCCCGACAAACTGCGGCCCGCTCTGCAGCACAATCTTTCGCATCCGGTTGGTATAGGGGCTCCAGGTCTTGTAGCCGACGCGGTGCTTGTTGTCCCACACGTAGCACAGGGCCGCCGTCGGCACGTCTAGGCCGCTGAGCGCGCGCGCAATCTTGATCTTGTTGCGCTCGACAAATGACAGCGTCTCGATCGGCATGTCGAAAAAAACATAGAGCCGTGCGGCGTGATCGTCGCTCATCTTGTCGGCCATGTCGGCCTTTTCCAATACCCGGCTCACCTTCCAGCGCCAGTCCAGGATCAGCGGAGCGCCTCTGGCGCCCCCGGTGGCCGGTCGGGCCGTGAGCGCAAGATTGAGGCTGCCAGCGCTGTTGCTCGAATCCACGCGCAGCACGCTTGTGCCCCCGTCAGCGACCAGGGAAAAACTGTTCGGCGCGATCTTTGGCAGAGCGACGATGCGAAATTCCTTCGGCAGCGTCTGCCCCGGGACAAGCGACGAAAACGGCGGCGCGATATCGGCGCTCCAAGCTGCCATCACAGGCACAAGCAGCGCCAGCAGCAACAGACGAGTCTTCATGCCCGCCAGCTTACCGCAAATCGACCGCCGCGGTCGAGCCCCACCCTTGCCTCAGAGCGTCGACGGAACCAGGAAATCGCGACTGATGTGAGCGCCCAGGTCATTGACGCGGTCCAGAAACTGCGTCAGATAAGCATGCAGGCCAGTGGCCAGGATCTCGTCGATCCGGCCGTACTTCAACTCGGCGCACAGTTTTCCGGCTCGCCTTTGTGTTTCTCCCGACTGCTCGTTGGCCACCAGCGCCAGGTTTCTGAGCACCTCGTTCAGGCTGGCGTGCAGCGAACGCGGCATGTCCGGGCGCAGAATCAGAAGTTCGGCGACCCGCTCCGGGCGGATCACATCGCGATAGACCTTGCGATAGACCTCGAAGCCCGAGACGCTGCGCAAAATGGCGCTCCAGTGGTAAAAATCGTACTCCTGATCCTTCTGGCTGGCAGCGCCGTAGAAATCGCTTTGCACCGCATGGAACTTGACGACCACCAGGCGCGCGGTATTGTCCGCCCGCTCCAGAAAAGTGCCCAGGCGCATGAAATGCAGCGCATCGTCCATCAGCATCGTACCCAGCGTGACGCCGCGCGACAGGTGCGAGCGGAACTTGACCCATTCAAAGAACTGCCCCGGATCGCGCTCGAACTCGCCGTCCTTGATCATGCGCTTGACCTCCAGCCAGGTCTGGTTCTGGGTCTCCCAGACCTCGGTCGTGAGGGTGCCGCGCACCGCCCGCGCGTTTTCCCTGGCGGCGCTCAGGCACGACAGGATCGAGGACGGATTGCTCTCGTCCTTGACCATGAAGTCCATCACGCCACGGACATGAATATCGCCGTGCGCGGTCTGGTAGGCCGAGCCCAGTTCACTGATGCTCAGCAGGCCCTGCCATCCGACCAGCGCGACCGCGTCGGACTGCGGCAGCAGCGAGGTCTGGTAATTCACGTCCAGCATGCGGGCGGTGTTCTCGGCCCGCTCGGTGTAGCGTGACATCCAGAAGAGGTGATCTGCGGTGCGTGACAGCATTGAATGACTCCTTGCGCTAGGCCGACTGTAGTTGTGTTTGCGTTAGCGTTGGCGTTGGCGCCGGCGGCAGCGCGCCGTCCTCCAGCACCCAGGTATCCTTGGTGCCGCCACCCTGCGATGAATTGACCACCAGCGACCCGTCCTTGAGCGCGACCCGGGTCAGCCCGCCGGGCACCATCTGCACCGTCTTGCCGCTGAGCACATAGGGGCGCAAGTCGATGTGGCGCGGCGCGATCCCGCTCTCGACAAAGGTCGGGCAGCTCGACAGGCTGAGTGTCGGCTGGGCGATGTAGCCGCCCGGGTTGGCCTGCACCACCTTGCGGAACTCGTCGATCTCGGCCTTGGTGGCCGCCGGCCTGACCAGCATGCCGTAACCTCCGGCGCCGTGCACCTCCTTGACCACCAGGTCCTTCATGTTGGCCAGCGTGTAGGCCAGATCGTCGGGCTTGCGGCACAGGTAGGTCGGCACGTTGTTGAGCAGGGACTTTTCACCGAGATAGAACTCGATCATGCTGGGCACATAGGCATAGATCGACTTGTCATCGGCGACCCCGGTGCCAACGGCGTTGCAGATGCTCACATGACCGGCCCGGTAGACCTCGATCAGTCCGGCGCAGCCCAGCGTGGAATTGGCGCGGAATACCTTGGGATCCAGGAAATCGTCGTCCACCCGGCGGTAGATCACGTCCACCCGCTTGGGACCGCAGGTCGTGCGCATGTAGCAGAAGCCGTCCTTCACAAACAGGTCCTGGCCCTCGACCAGTTCGATCCCCATCTGCTGCGCCAGAAACGCGTGCTCGAAATAGGCGCTGTTGTGCATGCCCGGCGTCAGCACGACCACGGTAGGCTCAGCGGTGGTCGCCGGGCTGCTGGCGCGCAAGGTCTCGAGCAGCAGATCGGGGTAATGCGCGACCGGCGCGACCCGGTGCGCGTTGAACAGTTCCGGAAACAGGCGCATCATCATCTTGCGGTTCTCCAGCATGTAGCTGACACCGCTGGGCACGCGCAGGTTGTCCTCCAGCACGTAGTACTCGCCCTCGCCATCGACATTGGGCGCGCGCACGATATCGATACCCGAGATGTGCGAATAGATGTTGTTCGGCACCGTCACCCCGATCATCTCCGGGCGGAACTGGCTGTTGCTCTCGATCAGCTCGCGCGGCACCACGCCGGCCCTGAGGATCTCCTGGCCGTGGTAGACATCATGCACAAAGCGGTTCAGCGCTGTCACCCGTTGCACCAGCCCGAGCTCCAGCGCGGCCCACTCCCTGGCCGGGATGATGCGCGGGATCAGATCAAACGGAATCAGTCGCTCGCTGCCGGCGCCATCCTCGTCCTTCTCGCCATAGACGGCAAAGGTGATGCCGACGCGCCGAAAAATCATTTCCGCCTCTTCACGGCGTTTGGCCATCATGTCGCCGGGCTGACGCGCGAGCCATTCGTCGTAGGCCTTGTAATGGTCGCGAATCTGTGCTCCGTGAGTAAAGAACTCATAGGGCAGCCGGGTGTACATCTCGTCGAATTTCAGCATAAAGGATTTCTCTCCTCCCGATAGCTTAGCAAGCTTTGCGCCAGAGCCCTGAAATTGTCAGGGCAGGCGATGGTGCCAGTAGCGAAGCGACTGGCTGCGCTGGCACTCGATCTGCTGCGGTCGCTCTGAATTCCAGCTTTGTGCACCACAATGGGGCGAATCGACCACGCGAATCCCTCGTTCCTGATAACGCACCAAAACGGTCTGCGCCGGGTGCCCAAACCGGTTGCGGTAGCCGGCCTGGACGATCGCAATGCGCGGCTGCACCGCGTCCAGAAAGGCAGCGCTGCTGGAGAACCGGCTGCCGTGGTGTGGCACCAGCAGCACGTCGGACTTGAGGGCGCCGGCCGCTGCGCCGGTCGCCTCGGCCACCAGCCGCTCTTCCTGGGCGCGCTCGATGTCGCCTGCCAGCAGCGCCGCGTTGCTGCCATTGGAGATGCGCAGCGTGCAGCTCATCGCGTTCGATTTGTTCGCGACCTCGTAGTCGCTCGCCTTTGGATGCAGCACCTCGAAATCAACGCCGTCCCAGCGCCAGCGTTGACCCTGCAGACAGCGCCGCGCCGGTCGCGCGGCCTGCAGTTCATGATCGTCGGCGATCGAACTGCTCAGTTCGGCGCCGGTCTGCATCGCCAGCAGCGCCAGTGCGCCGCCGGTGTGGTCGCTGTCGCGGTGGCTCAGCATCAGCAGGTCGACCGGCAGATCCAGCGCGCGCAGCAGCGGCACCAGCACGCGGTGGCCGGCGTCGCTCTCACGGCTGAAGCGCGGCCCGGCGTCATACACCAGCGCATGGCGGGCCGTGCGCACAATGACGGCGCTGCCCTGTCCAACGTCGGCGCCTATCAGTTGAAACTGGCCCTCGGACGGACGCGACGAGTGCCACAACAGCACCGGCAGCAGCAGCGGCAGGCCCAGCAGGCGCAGGCGCGATGGCAGTTGCATCGCCAGCAGCAAGCCCCCCAGCACACCGACCGCGCCGGCCCACAGCGGCGCCTGCGCCACGCTCAGCGTCGCAAACGGCAGCGCCGCCAGCAGCTTCAGGTACCAGGTCAGCGCCGCCAACAGCAGCGCCGCCAAATCCCATAGCGCCGGCAGCGCCAGGCCCAGCATCGCCAGCGGCGTGACAAGCAGCGTGACCCACGGAATCGCAAGCGCATTGGCGGCCAGACCGACCACCGAAATCTGTCCGAACAGCAGCAGCGTCAGCGGTGTCAGGGCCAGCGTGATCACCCATTGTTCATGGAAGATCGCGCGCAGGCCTGCCGCGGCAGACCCCGCACCGTCCCGGGCCCCGGTGTTGTCGGCGGCGAACAGCA
>JBMOJJ010000002.1:0-45072 GCA_049315845.1 Rhodoferax sp. | reverse complement strand
CGCTGGCGAACAGGATGTTGTCGACCGGGATCACCTTGGTCAGCAGGTCGATGCCGGGCTGGTGATAGACGCAGGTGTCGAAGAAGATGTTGTTCAGCAGGTGGTCCTTCAGCAGGGGCTTCTTCAGCTCCTGCGCCAGGCCGCGAAAGCGCCCCCAGTGGTAGGGAACCGCACCGCCGCCATGCGGGATCAGGAACCTGAGCGTGGGGAAATCCTTGAACAGATCGCTGGTCAGGCACTGCATGAAGGCCGTGGTGTCGGCGTTCAGATAGTGCGCGCCGGTGGTGTGAAAGCAGCTGTTGCAACTGGTGCTGACGTGGATCATCGCCGGGATGGCGTACTCGACCATCTTCTCGTAGACCGGGTACCAGTGTTTGTCGCTCAGCGGCGGCGAGGTCCAGTGGCCGCCCGACGGGTCGGGGTTCAGGTTGATGCCGACGTTGCCGTACTGCCTGACGCACCTCTCCAGTTCGGGGATGCAGGTGGCGGGGTCCACGCCCGGGCTTTGCGGCAGCATAGCGGCCGGGATGAAATGGTCGGGGAACAGCCGTGCGACCCGGTGGCAGAGCTCGTTGCAGATCGCGGCCCAGGTGCTTGAGACCTGGAAGTCGCCAATGTGGTGCGCCATGAAGCTGGCGCGCGGGCTGAAGATCGTCAGGTCGCTGCCGCGCTCGCGCATCAGCCTGAGCTGGTTGGTCTCGATGGTCTCAATCAACTCGTCGTCGCTGATCACCAGTTCCGAAACCCTGGGCTTGCTGGCCGGGTCCCTGATCGCGGCGATTTGCCGATTGCGCCAGTTCTCCAGCGACTTCGGTGCCGTCGTGTAGTGGCCGTGGCAGTCGATGATCAGCGGTTTCTTCACAGGAATAGCGGATTTCATGGACCTCATTCTGGCAGGGTGCAGGCCGCTGATGGGCTTGCCGGCCGACTAGCAGCTATTGCAGATTGGCATCGCTCGAAGCTCGTTGGCCGGGGGCCCTGCTGGCCTGCAGGCGCCGCTTCGCCGCGTCCGGCCGCGCCGCCACGCCAATGCACCAACTGTTGCGCTGGATTAAGAAGACGCACCGGAGCTGTCACTACAATGCAAAGTTCCTTTTACCAGGCGGGTGCTTGAAGGCGGCAGCTCGCTATGACCTACAGGAGACACCATGTCTGTCAAAATTGATTTTTCCACCCTCGATCTCATGGACGCTCTCGATCTGGCAGTGCTGATCGAGGCCGAAGCACGGGATCGCTACAACTTCTTCGCCGAGCAGATCGGTCGCCGCGACGCAGTCGATGCCGCATCCATTTTCGAATCGATGGCGATCAACGAAGAAAAGCACGGGCAGCAACTCGCCGAGCGCCGCCACGAGTTGTTCGGCGACAAGCCGATGCGCGTCAACAAGACCGCTATCTTCGACGTCGAGGCGCCGGAGTTCGGCGCTCCGCGCTGGAACATGTCGGCGCTGAAGGCGTTTCAGCTGGCGCTGTCTTCGGAGGAAAAGGCCTTCTGGTTCTACGACGAGGCCATCAAGCACGTGACCAACCCTGTCGTGCGCGAGCTGTTCACGGAACTGCGGGACGAGGAGTCCGAGCACGTGCGCCTGGTCAAGGACGCGATCGAGGCGCTCCCGCCGGGCTCTGATGTGGACGCCGAGGACCTGGACGACTGAGCTGCGCCCGCACGATCCGTTGCGTAACTGAGACTCAACGACCCCTGCCGGCGTTCACCGCGCCGGCAAGCAGCTGCAAAACGTCCGCCGTGGCGTCCCAGCCAAGGCAGGCGTCGGTGACGCTTTGGCCGTAACGCAGACCCGCGCGTCCGTTGACGATGTCCTGGCGCCCTTCGGTCAAGTGGCTCTCCAGCATCACGCCGCAGATGCCGGAACTGCCGCCGGCCAGCTGCTGTGCAATGTCGGCCGCCACGATCGACTGGCGCGCGTGGTCCTTGCTGCTGTTGCCATGACTGCAATCGATCACCAGAAGCATCGGCAGCCCGGCTGCCTCGAGCGCAAGCGATGCGATCCGGACGCTGTCGGCGTCGTAGTTCGGACCCTCGCTGGAACCCCTGAGCACCAGGTGCCCATCCGGGTTGCCGGTCGTCGTGATCACGGTGGCCTTGCCCTGCAGGGAGATGGTCGGGAAGCGGTGCGCCTGCGCCGCGACATGGATCGCGTCGATCGCAGCGCTCAGACTGCCATGGGTGGGGTTCTTGAAACCCACCGGCGCCGACAGCGCCGAGGCCATCTGGCGGTGCAGCGGACTTTCCACCGTGCGCGCGCCAATGGCGCCCCAGCTCAGCAGTTCGGCGTAGTACTGCGGCGTCACCAGGTCCAGTATTTCAGAGGCGGCCGGCACGCCGAGCCGGGCGCATTCCAGCAGAATGCGGCGCGCCTGGCGCAGGCCCTCGCCGATGTCGCCCTGGCCGTCCAGCCCAGGGTCGTAGATCAGGCCCTTCCAGCCCATGCGGGTGCGGGGCTTCTCGAAGTAGACGCGCATCACGATCAGCAGCTGATCCGCAAAACGCCGGGACACATCGCGCAGGCGCGCCGCGTATTCAAGCGCCGAGGCGGGTTCGTGGACCGAGCAGGGGCCGACGATGACCAGCAGCCGATCATCTTCGCCGCGCAGGATCGAACGCACCGCAGCACGCGCCGAAGCGATGAATGCGGCCTCGGCTTCGCTCACTGGCAGTTCCTCGCGCAGCAGACCCGGCTCGGGCAGCGGTTCCGATTGCGCGATATGGATGTCGTGGATCAAAGTGGTCATGTCGGGCGATGCTTTGATCTGATGGCCGGAGTCAGCGATCGCCCCACACTTCCTGCGCCGTCTCCACCACCAGCCGCAGCTTGGCGCGCTGCGCCTCGACCGCGATGTCGTTGCCATGCACGGTGCTGCTGAAGCCGCACTGCGGCGACAGCGCGAGCTGTTCCAGCGGCGCGTAGCGGGCGGCCTCGTCAATTCGGCGCTTCAGGTCGTCCTTGCTCTCCAGCGTCCCGAACTTGGTGGTCACCAGGCCCAGCACCACGGTCTTGCCTTTGGGCAGGTAGCGCAGCGGTTTGAAGTCGCCGCTGCGGTCGTCGTCGTACTCCATGAAATAGGCGTCGAGGTCCATTTCCTTGAGCAGCGCCTCGGCCACCGGCTCGTAGTTGCCGGACGCCGCGTGCGTGCTCTTGAAGTTGCCGCGGCACAGGTGCATCGCCAGCAGCATCCCCGGCGGCTTTTGCGCCACCACGCGGTTGATGAAGCCGGCGTAGCGGTGCGGCAGTTCATCCGGGTCGTCGCCGCGCTGGCGCGCCGCCTCGCGCATTTTCTCGTCGCACAGGTAGGCCAGATTGGTGTCGTCCATCTGCACATAGGTGCAGCCGGCGGCAGCCAGGCTGCGCAGCTCGTCGCCGTAGGCGTTGGCCACGTCCTGGTAAAAGTCCGGATCGAGCTCCGGGTAATGCTGCAGGCTGATGCCGGCGCGGCCGCCGCGAAAGTGCAGCATGGTCGGCGACGGAATCGTCACCTTGGGCGTGTTGCCGGCAGACAGCTGGCTCTTCAGATACTGAAAATCCGCCAGCTGGATGTCTTTCACGTGGCGCACCTTGTCAATCACGCGCATCACCGGCGGCGCCAGCTCCTGTGTGCCGTCGGGCCTTTGGATCGTGACCGGGATGTCGGTCTTGACGCCGCCAATCTGCTCCAGGAAGTCGATGTGAAAGTAGGTGCGTCGGAACTCTCCATCGGTGATGCTTTTGAGGCCCACGTCTTCCTGAAACTTGACGATTTCGCTGATCGCCTTGTCCTCCACCCGTCGCAGCTGCTCCGGCGTGATCTGACCGCTGGCCTTCTGCTCGCGCGCCTGCAGCAGGTAGCTGGGACGCAGGAAGCTGCCCACGTGGTCGTAGTGAGCGGGTAACTTGACGATAGGCTGGGTCATGCGATGCTCCGGTGAGGCTGCGGCAGGAGGCGACTTATTTGCTGATCAGGCGGGCCATCTCCAGGCACTTGCTGGAGTAGCCCCACTCGTTGTCGTACCAGGCGACGATCTTCATGAAGGTGCTGTCCAGCGCCATGCCGGCATCGGCATCGAACACCGACGTGCAGCTCTCGCCGCGGAAATCAGTCGAGACCACCTTGGCGTTGGTGTAGCCGAGCACGCCCTTCATCGCGCCTTCGCTGGCGGCCTTCATCGCGGCGCAGACCTCGGCGTAGCTGGCGGGTTTTTCGAGCTCGACGGTCAGGTCCACCACCGAGACGTCGCTGGTCGGAACGCGGAACGAGACGCCGGTCAGTTTCTTGTTCAGTTCGGGAATCACCACGCCGACCGCCTTGGCCGCGCCGGTGCTGGAGGGAATGATGTTTTCCAGAATGCCGCGGCCGCCGCGCCAGTCCTTGTTGGACGGGCTGTCCACGGTCTTCTGCGTGGCGGTGGCGGCGTGCACGGTGGTCATCAGGCCGCGCTTGATGCCCCAGTTGTCGTTGAGCACCTTGGCCACCGGGGCCAGGCAGTTGGTGGTGCAGGACGCGTTCGAGATGATGGTTTGTCCAGCGTAGCTGCTGTCGTTGACGCCAAAGACAAACATCGGTGTATCGTCCTTGCTCGGCGCCGACATGATGACTTTCCTGGCACCGGCGGTGATGTGTTTTTGCGCTGTTTCCTTGGTCAGGAACAAGCCGGTGGCGTCGATCACGATGTCGGCGCCGACTTCATTCCACTTGAGCTCGGCCGGGTCCTTGACGGCGCTCAGGCGGATCTTCTTGCCGTTGACAATCAGGTTGCCGCCTTCGACGGCAATGTCACCTTTGAAACGGCCGTGTACTGAATCGAACTGCAGCATGTAAGCCAGGTATTCAGGCTCCAGCAGGTCGTTGATGCCGACAATTTCAATGTCCTTGAAGCTCTGTGTGGCAGCGCGAAACACGATGCGTCCGATGCGGCCAAAGCCGTTGATACCAATCTTGATCGTCATGATTTCTCCAATGTTAATACTCAAAACTCTTACTTGCGCAAAACCTTCTGCACCGTGTCTGCCACGTTCTCGGGCGTAAAGCCAAAGTGCTTGAACAGGACCGGCGCCGGCGCTGATTCGCCAAAACTGTCGATGCCAACGACTGCTGCGCAGCCGTACTTCCACCAGCCCTCAGTGACGCCCATCTCGACGGCGATGCGCGGTACGCCGGCAGGCAGCACGGAACTCTTGTAGGCGACGCTTTGTCGGTCAAAAGTCGTGTTGCTTGGCATCGAGACCACACGCACGGCGATCTTTCGACTGGCCAGAAGTTCCTGCGCCTTCAGAGCCAGCTGGACTTCGGATCCGGTAGCAATGATGACGGCCTGGGTTTTCTTGCGCAGGCCGACCTCGCTGGGTTCGGCCAGTACATAGGCGCCCTTGCTGATGTCGCCCAGGCTGGACTTGGGGGCGTAATAAATGTTTTGCCGCGATAGCAGTAGGGCCGTGGGCCGGTCCTTGTTCTGTAGCGCCACGCTCCAGGCGACGGAGGTCTCGGCCGTGTCGCCCGGGCGCCAGACATCAAGGTTCGGGATCAGGCGCAGCGAGGCGGCGTGTTCAATCGACTGGTGCGTCGGGCCGTCTTCGCCCAGGCCGATCGAGTCGTGCGTGAACACATGCACCACGCGCAGCTTCATCAGCGCGGCCATGCGGATCGCGTTGCGGCTGTAGTCGCTGAAGGTCAGGAAGGTACCGCCATAGGGAATGAAGCCGCCATGCAGCGCCAGGCCGTTCATGATGGCGGCCATGCCGAACTCGCGCACGCCGTAGTTGATGTGGCGCCCGCCGTTGCTGTTGCCGCCGAAGTCAAAGCGCAGGTTCGGCGTGCTCTTGGTGTTGGTCAGGTTCGAGCCGGTCAGATCGGCCGAGCCGCCCAGCATTTCGGGCAAGGCGGCAGTGAAGGCCTCCAGCGCCAGTTGCGAGGCCTTGCGCGACGCCACGGTCTCGGCCTTGGTGTGGGCTGCGACCGCGCAGTCGACCGCCACCTGGTTGAAATTCTTCGGCAACTCGCCTTTCATGCGCCGCAACAGTTCCTTCGCCAGTTCCGGGTGCGCTGCCTTGTAGGCCGCAAACCTGTCGTTCCAGGCCTGTTCGGCGGCGCTGCCCGCGGTCTTGGCGTCCCAGGCGGCGTAGATTTCTGGCGGGATCACAAAGGGTTTGTGCGGCCAGCCCAGCGCTTCCCGCGTGAGCCCGATCTCCTCGGCGCCGAGCGGTTCGCCGTGCGCTTTGGAGGTGTTGGCTCGGTTCGGGCTGCCCTTGCCGATCGCCGTCTTGCAGATGATCAGGGTCGGCTTGTCACCGGACTGCTTCGCCTCGGCGATCGTGCTGGCCACCAGCGCGGCGTCGTGGCCGTCGATCGGGCCCAGCACGTTCCAGCCGCAGGCGACAAAGCGCAGCGCGGTGTTGTCGATGAACCAGGGTGCGACCGGGCCGTCGATCGAGATGCCGTTGTCGTCGTACAGGGCAATCAGCTTGCCCAGTCGCCAGGCGCCGGCCAGCGCCGCCGCTTCGTGGCTGATGCCTTCCATCAGGCAGCCATCGCCCAGGAAGGAGAACGTGTGGTGGTTGACGATCTCATGGCCGTCGCGGTTGAATTCCTTGGCGAGCAGTTTCTCTGCCAGCGCCATGCCGACCGCATTGGTGATGCCCTGCCCGAGCGGGCCGGTGGTGGTTTCCACGCCGGGCGTCACGCCCACTTCAGGATGACCGGCGGTCTTGCTGTGCAGCTGGCGGAACTTCTTGAGCTCGATCAGCGGCAGCTTGTAGCCGCTCAGGTGCAGCACCGCATACAGCAGCATCGAGGCGTGGCCGTTGGAGAGCACAAAGCGGTCGCGGTCCAGCCAGTGCGGATTCGCCGGGTTGTGCTTGAGCTGGCTCCACAGCCCGACGGCCATGTCGGCCATGCCCATAGGCGCGCCGGGGTGCCCCGAGTTGGCAGCCTGCACGGCGTCCATTGCCAGCGCGCGCACTGCGTTGGCCATGTCAGTGTGCCGAGAGGTGCTCGAATGTTCTGCTTGTGCTGTATCAGCCATCTGTGCCAACTCCGAAATTGTTCAGGGGGTGTAGGGGGAAACCCGGTATTTTACCGGGCGGCGGAAGACCCGGCCTCATGGGCTATGCTTGCGCCTGACAACCTCCGTCTTGGGATCATCTTCATGAGCAAACTGTTTTCCGCGCTGCAACTGCCCTCGCCGGGTGGTGGCCTGACATTGGCCAATCGCATCGTGATCGCGCCGATGTGCACCTACTCGGCGCGCGACGGGGAGGTGGGTGACTGGCATCTGATGCACTGGGGCAACCTGCTCAACAGCGGCGCCGCCCTGTTCACGATCGAGGCGACCGCCGTCGTGCCTGAAGGCCGCATCACGCCCCATTGCGTCGGCCTGTGGGACGAGCGCACCGCCAGTGCCTTGGGCGATACGCTGAGGCGGGCGCGCCAGTTGGCGCCGGACTCGGTGAAAGTCTGCATTCAACTGGCGCACGCCGGACGCAAGGCGTCGAGCGCGCTGCCGTGGCAGGGCGCGCAATTGCTCTCGCCCGGGCAGGGTGGATGGGAAACCTTTGCGCCGTCGGCGGACCCCTACCTGCCCAGCGAAGCGCCGCCGACCGCCTTGACGCTGGAGAAGATGGGCCAGATCCGGGACGCTTTTGTGGCCGCCGCGCAGCGCGCCGAGCGCATCGGCATCGAGGCGGTGGAAATCCACAGCGCCCACGGCTACCTGCTGCACGAGTTCCTGTCGCCGCTGGCGAACAGCCGCACCGATGCCTATGGCGGCAGCTTCGAGAACCGGATCCGCTTTCCGCTTGAGGTGTTTGCCGCGGTGCGCCAGGCCTTCAAGGGCGTGCTGGGCCTGCGCCTTTCGGCCTCGGACTGGGTCGATGGCGGCTGGGATGTGTCGCAGAGCGCCGATTTTGCGCTGCGCCTGAAGGCGGCCGGCTGTGATTTCATTCACGTCTCCTCGGGCGGGGTGTCGCCGGCGCAGAAGATTGCCGTCGGTCCGGGCTATCAGGTGCCGTTTGCGCGGCAGATTCGCCAGACCAGCGGGATGATCACGACCGCTGTCGGCCTGATCACCGAGGCCCGGCAGGCAGAGGACATTCTGCAGGCCGGCGATGCCGATCTGATTGCGCTGGGCCGACCCTTTCTTTACCAGCCGCGTTGGGGCTGGCAGGCGGCGGCCGCACTCGGCGGCGAGGTGAGCGCCAACCCGGTCTACTGGCGTTGCCTGCCGCGCGAGGCGCAGGCGGTGTTTGGCAAGATCAAGGTCGGCATGCGCTAGAGCACTGGCAATGCCCGACGCGTGTATTGCTGCCATGCTGCTGGCCGCCGGTCGCGGCGAGCGCATGCGCCCGTTGACGGACGCGACGCCAAAGCCTTTGCTGCCGCTGCGCGGCAAGCCGCTGATGCAGTGGCCGATGGAAGCGCTGGCGCGCGGCGGCTTTACCCGCTTGGTGGTCAATACCGCGTGGCTGGGGGATCAGATCGAGCAGACCTTCGGCGGTGCGTTTGTGCCGGCGCCGACTCAAACGGACGGTCGGTCTGGCAGCGCTGAGCGCCTGCAGATCCGTTATTCTCACGAAGGCAGGGATTTGGGCGACGCGCTGGAAACCGCCGGGGGCATCAGCCGGGCTTTGCCGCTGTTGTGCCCGGCCGATGCCGATGGCTTCCGCGCTGACATGTTCTGGCTGCTGGCCAGTGATGTGTTCGCACCCGACTTTGAATTCAACCAGGCCGCTGTGCAGCGTTTTGCCGCCAGCGGCAAGCTGGCCCATATCTGGCTGGTGCCGAATCCGGCGCACAAGCCCGAGGGCGATTTTGGCCTCGACGGTACCGGCCTGGCACTGAGCCAGGCCCGCGAGCAGTACACCTATTCGACCATCGGTCTGTTCAGCAGGAGACTGTTTGGCGCGCCTTGGTGCGACATTCCGGCTGGCAATCCGGAGGGCGTCAAAGCCCCTCTGGCGCCACTGCTGCGCGCGGCGATGGACAATGGCCTTGTGAGTGCCGAGTTGTATCTTGGGCCGTGGGCCGATGTCGGCACGCCGGCGCGCTTGCAGCAATTTCATGAGGTCAAATAGGTTGATATTTTTCAAAATATGATCTTGAAAATCGAAAGTTCAGGTTTCGATTTTCAAGGTGATATTATTTGCCAATGATCGATCGAAGCCAATTGTTCCAGGCCTTGAGCGAACGCCTGCAAGAGGCGCGAGCGGTGGCACTGCTCGGTGCTCGTCAGGTTGGCAAGACCACGCTGGCCAAAAGCTACGCCAGCGCACACAATTGCGCCTATTTTGACCTGGAAGATCCGCAGACCCTGGAAAGTCTGACCCAACCGGTAGCGGCCTTGGACGCGTTGTTGGCGCAAGGACGCACGATCGTCATAGACGAAATACAGCGCCGCGCCGACTTGTTTCCCATACTGCGCACCCTGATTGACCGGTACCAGCGCTCAGCGCAGTTTTTGTTGCTGGGCAGCGCTTCGCCGTTGCTGCTGCAGCAATCCAGTGAATCGTTGGCTGGCCGCCTGAGCCTGTTGCCGATGGACGGCTTGACATTGGCCGAGGTTCTGGACGACCAGCAGCCCTTGCAAGCGCAGTCGACCGAACTCTGGTTGCGCGGTGGGTTTCCGCGTGCCGCATTGGCCAGCAGTCCAAGAGCGGCGACGCGTTGGTTGCGCGACTACCTTGCGCTGGTGATCGAGCGCGACATGCCGTTGCTGGGCTTGAACGCTGCAGCACCCGTCCTGCAACGGTTCTGGCGCTTGCTCGCGCATTATCATGGTCAGACATGGAATGCCGCAGAGCCCGCTCGAAGCCTCGGTGTGAGTGAGCCCACGGTGCGCAAATACCTTGACTTCATGACCGGCCTGCAATTGGTGCGACAGTTGCCGCCCTGGCATGAAAATCTGGGCAAGCGGCAAGTCAAGGCACCAAAAATCTACATTCGGGACAGCGGCTTGCTTCATTACTTATGGGGCATTGCAGACAGCGATGCGCTATGGCAGCATCCCAAGAGCGGTGCCAGTTGGGAGGGCTTTGCGCTGGAACAAGTGTTGCATGTCGCGCAGCCTGATGAGGCCTATTTTTGGGCGACACATGCCGGCGCCGAGCTGGATTTGTTGATGTTCAAGAAGGGTTTACGCGTCGGCGTTGAATTCAAGCGCGTGGATGCACCGAAAATGACACCTTCCATGCACATCGCCTTGCAAGACCTGAAACTTGATGCACTTTATGTGGTGTATCCGGGTGAAGGCCGCTACACCATCATGCCCGCGACGGGCGCGTCTGCAGGAGTGGCCGTCGAGGCTATTCCATTGATTGACCTGGCCCATATGCGTGCCGACTGGAGTTAAGCCATGAACCTGACATCAACCGCACCTTACGCTGCTCGCCGCGCCCGACTGGCCACCATGCTGGGCCCGCAGGGCGTTGCCATTGTGCCGAGCGCACCTGAACAGCAGCGCAACCGCGATTCCGACTTTCTGTACCGGCACGACAGCTATTTCTACTACCTGACAGGCTTTGCCGAGCCCAAGGCCTGGCTGGTGATCACCGGCGACGGCAAGACGACCCTGTTCTGCCAGCCGAAGGATATGGAGCGCGAGATCTGGGACGGTTACCGGGTCGGACCGGCCGCGGCGACCGGGCAGCTCGGCCTGGACGATGCCCATTCGGTGGCTGAACTCGACGCCAGGTTGCCCGCCCTGCTCGACGGCCGTGACGCCGTCTGGTACCCGTTTGCCACGCACAAGGCGCTGGAGACCCGGATCGACGGCTGGCTCGGCGCGCTGCGCGCAAGAGTTCGCTACGGCGCGCTGTGCCCGCAGCAGCAGCGCGACCTGTGCGGCCTGCTCGACGAAATGCGCTTGTTCAAGGACGGCCATGAGCAGGACACGATGCGCCGCGCGGCGCAGATCAGCGCCGCTGCCCATATCCGCGCGATGCAAATGAGCGCGCGCATGCTGCGCGACGGCCAGCCGGTGCGCGAATACCATCTGGATGCGGAGTTGCTGCACGAATTTCGCCGCCAGGGTTCTCAGTACCCGGCCTACGGCTCGATCGTGGCGGCCGGTGCCAACGCCTGCGTGCTGCACTACCGTGCCGATGCCGGCGAAGTGCGCGACGGCGAACTGGTTCTGATCGATGCGGGTTGCGAGCTTGATGGCTATGCCAGCGACATCACCCGCACCTTTCCCGCCAATGGCAAGTTCAGCGCTGCGCAGCGCGCGCTGTACGAGCTGGTGCTGGCATCGCAGCAGGCGGCCATCGCCGCCATCCACGCCGGCGCCCGCTTTACCGACCCGCATGAAGCCACTGTGAAGGTGCTGGCGCAGGGCATGCTGGACCTGGGGTTGCTGGACCGCAACAAGGTCGGCGGGCTGCAGGATGTGATCGAGAAACGCGCCTATTTCCAGTTCTACATGCACCGCACCGGCCACTGGCTGGGCATGGACGTGCACGATTGCGGCAGCTATAACGAGCCGTCCGAGGTGGGCACGGTCAGTGAGCGCAAGGATCCGCTGAGCGGCGAGATCATCAAGGACCGCCCGAGCCGCATCCTGCAGCCGGGCATGGTGTTGACAGTAGAACCCGGCATTTACGTGCGTCCCGCCGAGGGCGTGCCGGAGCAGTACCACAACATCGGCATCCGGATTGAGGACGACGCGATCGTGACGGTGAGCGGTTGCGAACTGATCAGCCGCGATGTGCCGGTGGGGGTGCAGGAGATTGAGGAGTTGATGCGGGGGTGAATGACGTCCTGAATTTGCCAATGCATTTCAATTAGCGAATATGGGGCTTTCAATTAGCCGTATATAAACATTACAATCAGCCGGTGCCTACCCTCCCTTTGTTGCCCGGTGATCAGCCTTTGCTTCGCATGGTCCAGGCGAACTTGCAGGCCAGCTTGGCAGACACCCCTGTCGTGCTGATACAAGGCCCGCGGCAATGTGGAAAAACCACGTTGGCTCGTGCCGTCGCAGAACCGCGTGGATATGGGTATCTCAGTTTTGACGATGACAATCTGGTGCGCGCAGCGCGGGCCGATCCCTCGGGTTTTGTGGCAGACTTGCCGGCCAAGATGGTACTGGACGAAGTCCAACGGGTACCAGAGATATTCACCTCCCTCAAGCTCGTCGTGGATCGGGATCGTCAGCCAGGGCGTTTCTTGTTGACAGGTTCGGCCAACGTCTTGCTGCTCCCCAAACTGGCGGATTCACTGGCCGGGCGCATCGAAGTTATTCGTTTACACCCTTTGGCGCAGGTTGAACTGCGTGCACGGTCGGCCGGTTTTTTGAGGCAGCTTTTCAATGCGGACTTCGGATCCGAATCATTCGAGCGCATGGGTTTGAGTTTGGCAGAGCGTGTGGTGGCAGGAGGTTTCCCTGCGGCGCTGACTCGCCAGAGCGCACGTCGGCGCATCTGGTATCAGTCCTATGTCCAGACCCTGATTCAACGCGATGTGCGTGACCTGGCACGCATTTCATCGCTCGACGTCATGCCACGCCTGCTGGATTTGGCTGCCGGTCAAACAGCGCATCTGTTCAACGTAAGTGAACTGGCAAGTCCGTTCGGGCTGAGCCGCCCCACGGTGCGCGACTATCTCACCCTGCTTGAAAGGGTGTTTCTGATTGATCTTTTGCCGCCCTGGCATGTCCGCCACATCAACCGGCTGGTCAGGACGCCGAAGATTCATTTGAATGACACCGGACTCGCGGCGGCGCTGCTGAGGGTCGATGCGACGGGTCTGCATGCCAATCGAGTGTTGCTCGGACAATTGCTGGAGACTTTTGTGTTTCAGGAGTTGCGCCGCCAGGCCAGCGGCAGCCCCGAGACTTTCGCTTTTTATCATTTCCGCAATCGGGATGACCATGAGGTTGATATCGTGATCGAGCGCGGCTCACTGCTGGCCGGTGTCGAGGTCAAGGCGTCTGGCACGGTACGCAGCGAGGATTTTCGTGGCTTGCGCAAACTCCAGGAGATTGCCGGCGAACGCTTTGCCTGCGGCGTGCTGTTGTACGATGGCGAAGCCAGCGTCCGTTTTGGACCACGTCTGTTTGCTTTGCCAGTCCAGACTTTGTGGGGTGGGTCAGACACATGATCTTGTTGAACGTCATCAAAAATATCCTGGGGCGCAACGACCATCAGCAATCAGCGCCAGAGCTCGTTGACGGCGCGACCCCGCGCGTCCTCAACGTGGGCGGTGGCAGCAAAGAGATCCCCATTTCGCCGTGGTACCGGGACTGGTCCCATCTGCTGTTGGATATTGACCCGCTGACCGGCGCAGATGTCGTGTTGGACGCGCGCGATCTCACCACCCTGCCAGACGGCTTGTTCGACGCGATCTATTGCTCCCACAACCTTGAACACTACTATCAGCACGATGTCACAAAGGTTCTCGCTGGCTTCCTGCACGTGCTGAAGCCTGATGGGTTTGCCGAAATCCATGTACCGGACATGCAGCAGGTCATGCAGCATTTTGTTGCGAACGGCGCTGACATGCATGGCGTCCTGTATGAGTCTGCGGGTGGACCCATTTCAGTTCATGACGTGATGTACGGCTGGGGAAAGCAGATCGCTGCCAGCGGGGTCGATTTCTACGCCCACAAGACCGGGTTCACGCCGAATTCCTTGCGTGAAGTGCTGCTGGCAGCGGGCTTTGCCGAGGTCTGGATCAATGCCTCGCCAACCGAGTTCTCCATCGGAGCGTTGGCGTTCAAGCAAACACCGACAGCGGCGCAACGCGAGATGCTGAATCTGCCCAACTGAACTCGGTAAATCGCCTTCTTTCAATTGATCAGGGTAACAACAGGAATAAACATGCTGTTTAGATGGTTTGACGCAAAAGCCGCCAATCAATTTGGCGCAGAACTGGCCAGTTTCTTCATGGAACGGATGCCGGTCGACACGCAAAAGAACGCGAAGAAGTTTGCCGCGAAAACCAGTGAGCTGTTGAGCAAGCTGAGTCTCAGGCTGAATCAGTTCAAGTCCTCAAACAAGTTGAACTTTTACTCCAAGGCGAAGCTGGCCAACAGCTTCAAATGGGCACTGAAGGACGCCGGCTACGACTCGAAATATGTCGACGATCTGACCGAGTGGCTGGTAAAGCAGCTGTGATCAACACCCTCCAAATTGAAGCCTATGAAAAAATTGTTCGACCGTCTATTTTCAGGCAAGAAGTCGAACTCACGGCTCGTTGCGCCGACACCGATTTCCAAGCCGGATCGGTCGACCGAAAGCGTGGCGCACCGACGCCGTGGCAATGAATTTCTGGACCGGGGTGACTTGCAGAGCGCAATCGACTGTTATCGGCAGGCCGTCGCTTCAGATTCGGATTCGGTGGATGCCCTAACCAGCCTGGGATTCGCGCTGAAGGAGGCTGGGGATCTTGCGGCAGCCCAGGCGGCCCTGCAAAAGGCTGCGCAATTAAAGCCGGACAGTTTTGATCCGGCGTATCTGCTTGGGCAAACCTGCAGCGGGTTGCGACAATTCGAAAAAGCGGCTCAGCACTTTGAAAAGGCGCTAGCCCTGCAGCCGGCTTTTGAGCCACTTTATGGGGAGTTGTGTCACGCACTGTTTCAGATCAAGGCCATGGGCAGGGCCCGCGACCTTATCCGCAAAGGAATCGAGCGCCACCCGGAAAATGCGGCGTTTCATTTGTTCCTGGGAAATCTCTATTCGTTCATGGAGGAGTGGCCCAACGCTGCGGCCTCTTATGCAACGGCCTTGAAGCTGAATCCGAACTTTGCGCAAGCCCATGCTAATTTGGCCTCTGTTTTTCGGGCGCAGGGCGACCTTGATTCAGCGGTACATCATGCGCAATGTGCGTTGAAAGCTGATCCTGCGTCACCCGACACGCATGCCTGTGTCGCGGCCAACCAGGAGGCGCAAGGACGATTGGAGGATGCACTTTCGAGCTATGAGAAGGCGCTTGGCCATGATCCGGTTCACGCCGCTTCGCATCGCGGGAAGGGCAATGCCCTGCTCAAATTGGGGCAACTTGATGCCGCCATTGCAAGCTTCACCACGGCCTTGAGCATTGATCCGGATTCTGCCGAGACCTACAGGGATCTCGGTGTGGTGTTTCTGGAATTGGGACGACATCGGGAGGCCGAAGAAAACAGTCGAAAAGCCTTGTCACTGAGGCCGCTCTATCCCAGTGCACAAAACAATCTTGGCATGGCACTGATGTCCTTGGGGAGACTGCAGGAGGCGGAAAAATACTATCGGGCCGCATTGTCAATTGATCCTGATTCTGACGTTTACCTTAGCAACCTTGGCGGGACGCAGTTGGCGCAAGGGCGCTTGGTTGAGGCTGCCAGGAGCTTTCGCCGTGCTATCGAAATCAACCCGCAGTTCCTATCGGCTCATGGCAATTTGTTGTACACGCTGAGCGTCGATCCGACCGTGTCCAAGGATCAATACCTGAGTGAAGCCCTTGTGTTTGGTTCGCGTTTGGCGGCTTCGGTCGGTGAACCCTACAAGGACTGGTTGGTCAGTCGGGATGCTCAAGCCATCTCACCCCTGCGAATCGGCCTGATCTCTGGCAGGTTCTGCAACAATCCGGTCGGGTTCTTCTTGGAAAGCGTGCTCGCAAATATAGACAGCACTGAAGTGGAGATCGTGGCCTATGCGACCAGCGTCAGGGAAGATGAATTGACCCTGCGAATTCGTCCGTATTTTTCCCAGTGGGTGAATATTTATGGGATGGAACGAGGCCGGGTTGCGGAAAAAATTCGTGCTGATCGGATTCACATTCTGGTGGATCTCAATGGTCACACGGAAGGAAATTTGCTGCCAGTTTTTGCCTTGAAGCCTGCGCCGGTTCAGGTGAGCTGGCTGGGCTATTGGGCCAGCGCGGGTGTTCAGGGGGTGGACTACATTCTTGCCGACGAAACATGTCTGCCACCCAGCGAGAAACCCTATTTCACAGAAATTGTCCACTATTTACCGCTGACGCGACTGTGCTTCACGGCACCTGCCTATGAAGTACCGGTGGCTGCACTGCCCGCCTTGCGCAATGGGTTCGTAACCTTCGGATGTTTTCAAACACTGACCAAAATCAACGACGGGGTGATGAAGCTGTGGAGCGGAATCCTGAAAGCCGTCCCCAAATCCCGGTTGCGTTTGGCTGTCAGCCAGTTCAATGAAGCGGCTTTTCAGCAGAAATTCTTGCAGCGTTTGCATGAAGCGGGTATTGATGTGGCCAGGGTCACGCTGGTCGGGCAGATGCCGCGCGAAAAATACTTGGACAGCTATAACCAGATTGACATGGTTCTTGATACCTTTCCCTACGCTGGCGGCACAACGACGTGTGAGGCGCTATGGATGGGTGTGCCAACCTTGACGCTGAACGGCGAGACAATGATCGCCAGACAGGGCGCTGGCATGCTCACATGCGTTGGTTTAGACGACTGGATTGCCGGCGACGAGGAGGATTACCTTGCCAAAGCCATTTCGCATGCAGCAGATCTTGCCGGACTGGCGAATTTGAGAAACATCTTGCGCGACCGGGCGCTCGCATCTGCCTTGTTCGATGCTCCCCGATTTGCCCGCAATCTGGAGCACGCGTTCAGGGCAATGTGGCAGCATCAGTTGAATCTGGCCAATGAACTGCCGCAATTTCGGGGTACTTCGTCAGTTGATTCGCCCAAACCTGCTTGACAGCCTCGCAGCGCGACCTGGATTCGATTCGGCACATCTTTTCCAGCCACTGCTGCGCCTCGAGTGCTTGCTTGTTGAGCGCGAGCGCGAGCGCGAGTTTGGGGATGGTCGCGGCACCAGGGTAACTGCTGGAAACCTTGCGCATCCAGTCCAGATCTTCCGTGCTCATGGCGCGGCCCGGTTCAAATCGCGCCATGTGGATGAACTCGCGGAACTGGGATAACAGAAATACCTCCGGTGGTCTGCCCGGGATCTCAGTCTTGATGTGGGCCTGTTCATAGCGCAATTCCTGATAGCTTGTCTCCACCTTAAAGTAGTCGCTGACGATCAGTGTGAGCACTGCGATGGATGCCAGACAGAGCGACACCAGACTCCAGCGTCCAGTCAGCAAGATCGGCTTGACATGAAGCCGTGCATTGAGGGTGCCCATGACAAGTCCCACCGGCAACAGGAAGTAGGCATAGTGCAGCGGGAGCTCCAGCATTGCGTGATTGCCAATCACAAGCAAGAACAGCATCAACACGGCATCTTCCGCAGAGTTGACTGCCAGCAGTCGCAACCACAACCACCGCAACAGATAAAGCGACAGCAGCAGACCTACGGGAATGCCGCACCACAGAACCAGATCAAGGAGAAGACTATGTGAATGGGCGTGCAGCATCTCCAGGGGAGGGTGGTTCAGCGCAGTATTCAAGTGGGCCAGACCGACTTGACCCCAGCCATAGCCAGCCAGAGGGCGTTGCAGGGCTGCGTCGACGAATATCGACCATATGGCCGGCCGCAATTCGCTGGAAATTCGGCTCATATTGCCTGTATCAGGAGGGGTATTGAGCAGCAGCCCCTGATTCAAGAATCCAAGCGAGAAGACGCATGCCGCAAAATACAACCCCAAAGCGCAGACAAGCCATGGTGATCGCGGATCGTTCCACAAACGACGCCAATGCCAGCCGGCCAGCACGAGCAGCGCAACCGCGACCCAAGCGGTGCGAGACTGCGTCAGTGCCAGACCGAACAGCAGATACAGCGCAAGAAGCAGTGCTGTGCCAACGCCAATATGGCGGCGCAGCAGTCCCCAGGCTCCAGCCAGCAGGCCCCACAACAAAAAAGTCGACAACTGGTTGGGTTGGCCAAGATTTGCGAAGGGGCGGCCATTGCCATCCCCCATGGACCAGGCGCTCATGGCATCCAGGCCGAGCCACTGCAGCAGTTGCAGTCCAACTGACGCAATGGTGGCCAAACCAATCGCCAGAAACAGACCATCCGCCAACTTACCCGGCTGGGCTATTTCCCACTGTGAGCCGGTTATCAGAGCCAGCAGCAGGCCCAGCAGATAGGCGCTGTTGATCCAGGCGGTGCCTGGCAGCAGAATCAGACCAAAAGCGTACTGCAAAATCGGCATAAGAACCATGGCCGCCGTGACCAGAGCAACATCGTGCCAGCGCACAGGACCATTGCAGCGCGACATCACTGCGAGGGATGCCAGTGCCAGCAACGCTGCGATCCAGGCATCGATGTGAAAGCTTGTCCACGGCATCTGGTGGTTGGGCAGCAACCAGCCGGCAGCCAGCGCGAACGCCCAACTGATGAGCCAGAAGGGTCTCATGGCTTGTTTCATGTTGGACGCCATCTATCTAGCGGATAAGTATGCAGCGAGCAAGTGAGTCGACAAGGTACAAAAAAAAGGCCCCAACTGGGGCCTTCTTCTTGGGATCGGTAGCTCCGCCGCTGCGAGTTAGCCTTGGCAACTGGCCGGACGGTACTTCGCTGCAATCGTGCCGCTGCAAACCCAAGTTACCTGACCGCTGGTCAAAGTCGGTGTCAGCGTAATGGTGCTACCCGTGATGGCGGAGTCGCCGGCGGCTGTAGCCGTGATCAAGGTGCCGTTCCAAGTGACGCCACTGACATACTTGGATACTTGGGAGGTCACGGTGACGGAAGCACTACCGGGCAAACCTCCGAGAGAGGCGGTCGCCTCGGTGACGGTGGTCTTGGGACCGGATGCGGCAAGAATCACTTCAGACACTTTGGCCCGGACCGTGTAGTCTTGGTAAGCAGGAAGCGCCACGGCTGCCAGAATACCGATGATCGCAACCACGATCATCAGTTCGATAAGGGTAAAGCCTTTTTGCATAGAACGTTTCATAATCAAATCCTTTTAGTAGTGTAAGTCCAACGGACGGACAACTCTAAAAAGCAGATTCTGTGCCAACTCCTTCAACCCTGGCAACTTGCCGGACGGTATTTGGCCAAAATGGTTCCGCTGCACACCCAAGTCACCTGACCATTCAGCAATGTGGGCGTCAGGGTGATGGTGCTACCCGTGATAGCCGAATCACCGGCGGCAGTGGCGGTGACGATGCTTCCATCCCAAGTGACGCCGCTCACATACTTTGAAACCTGGGAATTGACCGTCACTGAGGCGCTTCCGGGCAGCGCGCTGAGAGTCGCAGCGGCTTCGGTGATGGCTGTCTTGGGGGCTGAAGCCGCAAGAAGCACCTCGGATACCTTCGCCCGCACCGTATAGTCCTGATAAGCTGGCAATGCCACCGCCGCCAGAATACCGATGATCGCAACCACGATCATCAACTCGATCAGGGTAAAACCCTTTTGCATAGAACGTTTCATGAAGAGCTCCTTGGTGAAAAATAAAGGTCAACTGCCGGGAAAAAGCATATTCCGGGCCTTGCCTTCAGCCTAGTGTATCGGTCATTTTGCTGACCAAATTTGCCGGATTCAAGAATTGGCCGATTTAAATTGTCAAAATTTGTCACAAATGACATTTTTGTCAGGCAAATCCGATGGCTTATTTGATGCAGACCGACCTGACCATCTTGATATCGGTCAGACCCATCATGATTTTTTCCATGCCGTCCATCTTCAGCGTGCGCATGCCGCCTTCGACCGCCGCCGCAAAGATCTCGGCGACGCGGGCGCGTTCCTGAATCAGTTTCTTGATGTCGTCCGAAGCGATCAGAAGTTCGTGCAGGCCGATCCGGCCTTTGTAGCCGGTCAGGTTGCACTTGCCGCAGCCCACGTGGCGGTAGAACCTGAGTTGCCCGTCCTGTCCGTAGGTCTTGTACCAGCTGTCGATCAGTCTTCTCGTTTCGCCCTCGTAGTCGCTGGTCCAGGCCTTCGAATGCCGCAACTCGTCGGCGTATTCGGCGGCAAAAAGTCGAAGCTCCTCGGGGTTGGGAACATAGGATTCCTTGCAGTCGCACAGTTTGCGGGCCAGCCGCTGCGCCAGGATGCCAAGCAATGCGTCGGCAAAGTTGAACGGGTCCATGCCCATGTCGAGCAGCCGCGTGATCGATTCCGGCGCCGAGTTGGTGTGCAGCGTTGAAAAGACAAGGTGACCGGTGAGGGAGGCCTCGACGCCCATCGCCACTGTCTCCTTGTCACGCGATTCGCCGACCATGATGATGTCGGGGTCGGCGCGCAGGAAGGCGCGCATGATGAGCGCGAAGTCGATGCCGGCCTTGCGGTTGATCTGCACCTGGCGCAAACCTTTTTGCGTGATCTCGACCGGATCCTCGGCGGTCCAGATCTTCGTGTCCGGCGTGTTCAGGTGCTTGAGAATCGAGTGCAGCGTGGTGGTTTTGCCGGAGCCGGTGGGGCCGCAGACATAGAACAGGCCATAAGGCTTTTCTATGGTCCGTATCACCCGCTCCTTGTTGTGCGGGGTGAGACCCAGTTTGTCCAGCGGAATGGGCTCGCCCGCAGCCAGTATGCGCATGACCACGTCCTCGACACCGCCGGCGGACGGAATGGTGGCGACCCGCAACTCGATGTCCACCGGTCCGTATTTCTTGAACTTGATCTTGCCGTCCTGCGGCTTTCGACGCTCCGAGATGTCCAGGTCGCACATGATCTTCAGACGGGTCACCATGGCCTGGCGAAAATGCGCGGGCACCTCGATGTAGGGCTGCAAGGCGCCATCGATCCGGAACCGGATGCCGGTCTTGAGCTTGCCAGGCATCGGCTCGATGTGAATGTCGGAGACCTTCTGGTGGTAGGCGTCGACGATCACCTTGTTGACGAACTTCACCAACTCGTTGTCGGCTGCCGCGGACTCGAGCGCGTCGTCGTTGCTGCCGTCGTCGAGCGCGCCGACGTCCATGTCGGCCAGCAATTCGTCAATCGTGCCGCCCTCGATGCCGGAGCTAAAGATCTGCCCCAGTGTCTGCGCAAACTCGTTCTGTGTGGTCACCCGGTAGGCGAAGCTGGTGATGCGCGGGAATACCTGCCGCACCACGCGGGAGTTGCGCACTGCCTCGGGGTCTATGCACATGATGACCAGGCCCTCGGGCGACTCCTCCAGCGGTATCCAGCCCTGCTCTTCGAGGAATTCGCGTTTCAAGGCGCCGTGAAGCGCCTCTGACCGAATTCGCCCCGGGTTGAGCGTTTCGTAAGGCACGCCAAAGAAGCGCGCCAGCGAGGGTCCGATCTGTGCCGGCTGCACCTTGTAATCCGCGATCAGCATCTGCTCTACCGGCGTGCCTTCGTTGCGCGCCGCCTGCAGGCACTGCGCGAGTTCATGGGCGGTCATCACGCCGTCGGCGACCAGGCCGTCGTACTTGGTGGCTTTGAGCCGAAGACTCTCGGCGGCCTTCTGCACGCGCTGCCGAATCGCGATCGCGAGCGTCTTGCAGAGCTGCGAAACACCCTCGACCTCGAGTTCGCTGAACGCCTGATTGCCCTTGTTGTTGATGATCTGCAAGACGCCGTGCAGCGTATCGCCCTCGAGAATCGGCGCTGCCAGCATCTGGCGCGTCCGGTAGCCCGAGCGTTTGTCAACTTCCTTCAGAAAAGTCAGGGCCGGGTGAATCTTCTTGAGCGCCTCGTCGTCATAGACGTCGGGCAGGTTGATCAATTGCTTGCTGAACGCGGCATAGCCCGCAATGCTCTGGGGGGTGATGGGCAGTTTCAGGTCGCGGCTGCTCTTGAGGCCGGTCTTGACCTTGGAGACGATGGCGCTGTGGTCTTCGTTGACCACATAGAGCGTCAGCCGGTCGGCATTGAAAAGCCGGCAAATATCCTGGCTGGCCTCAAGCATGATCTGCTCGAGATTCTCGGTCTCATGAATGCGGGCTGTGACCTGCTGAAGCTGCCTGTAGAACAGCGCCTCAAACCGGCTTCCGCGTTGATCCGCAGGTAATTGCTGCGATTCGCTGAAGGCGGCCTCGGACTTGCGGTCCAGTACTGCCACTGCTTTTTCTTCGCTCATAACGCAAACTCCTGACGGCGGTGCAATCGCTGAATGTTGTGTGGATCGTCCGTCAGGTCTGGACAAACTGCATCTGGTTGCCTGCCAGTTCAATCAGGTCGCCGTTCTTCAGCGGCACCGGTTCAGCTCCGATCGGCATGCCATTGAGCGCCGGGTCGCCGCCACCTTCGACGTGGATCACAAAGCCACGCTGGCGTCGGGTGATGGTTGCCACCGCCACGCCCGGCTTTCCTATCGTGGTCACAACCTTGGTCAGGGGGACCTGGCGTCCGGCGGCCGCGCCGGACAGCACCTTGATGGCCCCCTGTGGCACATTGGCATCCACATCGGCGATCTCGGCGAAGATGCTCGGCACGGATCCTTCGGCAGCGCCGTCGCTGACAAACTTGATTTTGTATTTGCCGACCTCGATCGTGTCGCCATGGCGAAGAAGCTGTTTCTTGGCCGCCTTGCCATTGACATAGGTGCCGTTGGTGCTGTTGAGGTCTTCCAGATGAATGTCGCCATCCACGAGTTGCAGCACCGCGTGCTCGCCGCTGATGGCGAGATTGTCAATGACGATGTCGTTGTAGGGACGCCGGCCCAGCGTTGTCCTGTCCTTGGTCAACTGGACTTCCTTGATCACTACGCCGTCGATCGAAACAATCATTTTCGGCATGACCGACTCCTGCTTCTGAAACTGCTCATTAAGGGACCCACTAGCTTACTGTCTTCCAAGCCATCTGGACATCAATCCACGTTTTTCAGCCGCGCCGCTGACCTCCATCAGCAACACCGTGATGTTATCGCGCCCGCCATTCCTGTTCGCCAGCGCCACCAGTTCGTCCGCCATTTGCGCCAATTCTGACCGGTTTCGCAGGACGCGTGCAATAGCCGCGTCGCTGATCATGTCTGACAGACCGTCACTGCACATCAGATAGATGTCGCCATTTTCCACAAGATGCTCGTTGACCTCGAGCAGCACCTCGTTTTCAACCCCCATCGCCCGCGTCACCAGATTTTTCAGCGGCGACACGGCCGCCTCCTCGGGCGTCATCAGCCCCGCGTCAAGCTGCTCCTGCAGCAGCGAATGATCCTTGGTGATCTGCAGAAACTCGTTGCCGCGCAACCGGTAGCAGCGGGAGTCTCCGACGTGCCCCAGCAGCAGTCGATCGTCCTGGAAAACGCCGACCACCAGCGTGGTGCCCATGCCGGAATAGTCGGCATTGGTGCGCGATGCAAGATGGATCGCATGGTTCGCATTGTCGACGCACATTTCTAGCGCGTGCCTGACCTCCTGAATGTCGGCCTTTGCGCCGGCATCCAGCAGCCACTGGGACAACTCGGCCCGGATCAGGGTGGTGGCCATGCTGCTGGCAATTTCGCCCGCGTTGTAGCCGCCCATGCCATCCGCCAGCACGCCCATCTGAGCAGTGTCGTCAAAGGCTACTGAATCCTCATTGTTGCTGCGGGTCCGGCCCGGATCGGTCCGCGAGCAGAAGGTGCAGATCATCAGCGCGCCGCTTGCGATTCCCGGGACTTGCGGTGCCGCAGCATCCGCCCGAGCAACAGCACCAGGCCGGCGCCAGCCGCAGCCGCAGCGTAGTGCACCCAGTGGTTGTCGGCCAGCATTTCTTTCAAGGCCACGTCGCTGACGATGGTTTCGCCGCCGACCCAGCCAATCAGCGCGGCGCCAAGCGTCACGATGATGGGGAAGCGCTCCATCAGTTTGATCATCAGCGTACTGCCGAATATCACCAGCGGGATGCTGATGGCCAGGCCCAGCACCAGCAGCACCATGCTGCCTTTGGCGGCCGCGGCCACAGCGATCACATTGTCCAGACTCATCACCAGGTCGGCAATCAGGATCGTGCGCACGGCCGCCATCAGGCTGCCGTGTTCCTTGGAGTCGCCGTCTTCCTCCTCTTCCTCGCTCAGCAGTTGAACGCCAATCCACAGCAGCAGCAGGCCGCCAACGACCTGCAGATAGGACATCTCAAGCAGTTTGGCGGCAACGACGGTCAGCGCAATCCGCAGCACCACCGCTGCACCCGAGCCCCAGAACACCGCCATGCGCTGCTGAGCCGGCGGCAATGAGCGCGCCGCCAGCGCGATGACCACCGCGTTATCGCCCGACAGGATGATATTGATCCAGACTATCTTGAGCAGACCAATCCAGAAGTCCACGTTTTGCAGCAATTCCATTCGCTTTCTCCGGTCTCGTTAACGCAAGAAGCGCCCAAAACTCAATGCTTGGAGCGCTTCCTGTCTATCTGAAAGTGTAACGGTCCAAGGACCGTCTAGGACCCTGTGATCATGTCTACAGCATGGCTTTCATCAATTTGGCCATTTCGGAAGGGTTGCGCGTGATCTTGAAACCGCATTCTTCCATCACCGCAAGTTTGGCCTCGGCCGTGTCGGCACCGCCGGAGATCAAGGCGCCGGCGTGGCCCATGCGCTTGCCTGCGGGCGCCGTGACGCCGGCGATGAAGCCGACGACCGGTTTCTTCATGTTGGCCTTGCACCAGCGAGCCGCATCGGCCTCGTCCGGGCCGCCGATCTCGCCGATCATGATCACCGCGTCGGTATCCGGGTCGTCGTTGAAGGCCTGCATGATGTCGATGTGCTTGAGGCCATTGATCGGGTCGCCGCCAATGCCGACCGCGGTCGACTGACCAAGGCCGATTTCAGTCAGCTGCGCCACCGCTTCGTAGGTCAGGGTGCCGGAGCGGCTGACGACGCCAATGCGACCCTTGCGGTGGATGTGACCCGGCATGATGCCGATCTTGATTTCCTCCGGCGTGATGATGCCCGGGCAGTTGGGGCCCAGCAGCAGGGTCTTCTTGCCGCCGGCGGCTTCGCGGGCGCGCATGCGGTTGCGCACTTCGAGCATGTCGCGCACCGGGATGCCTTCGGTAATGCAGATGGCCAGATCCAGATCGGCCTCGACTGCTTCCCAGATGGCCGCGGCTGCGCCGGCCGGCGGCACGTAGATCACCGAAACGGTGGCGCCGGTCTGCTTTGCCGCCTCCTTCACGGAGGCGAAGATCGGGATATTGAAGATCGACTCGCCGGCCTTCTTCGGATTCACACCGGCCACGAAACAGTTCTTGCCGTTCGCGTATTCCTGGCACTTCTCGGTATGGAATTGACCGGTCTTGCCAGTGATGCCCTGTGTGATGACTTTGGTGTTTCTATTGATGAGTATCGACATGATTCACTTCCTGGTTTCAAGCTGCCTTGACAGCGGCAATCACTTTTTGGGCCGCATCGGCCATCGTGTCGGCACTGATGATGGGCAGGCCGGAATCGGCCAATATCTTCTTGCCCAGGTCTTCGTTGGTGCCTTTCATGCGCACCACCAGCGGCACATCCAGATTGGTCGCCTTGCAGGCGGCAACCACGCCCATCGCAATGGTGTCGCATTTCATGATGCCGCCGAAGATATTGACCAGAATGGCCTTGACCTTCTTGTTTTTCAGCATGATCTTGAAGGCTTCGGTCACCTTCTCGGGGGTGGCACCGCCGCCGACGTCCAGGAAGTTGGCGGGCTCACCGCCAAACAGCTTGATCGTGTCCATGGCGGCCATCGCCAGGCCGGCGCCGTTGACCAGGCAGCCAATATCGCCATCCAGGCTGATGTAGGCCAGGTCGAACTTGCTGGCTTCCACTTCGGCCGCGTCTTCTTCGTCCAGATCGCGATAGGCGACGATCTCGGGGTGACGGTACAGCGCGTTGGAGTCAAAGTTGAACTTGGCGTCCAGGGCCTTGATGTTGCCGTCGCCCTGCAGAATCAGCGGATTGATTTCGACCAGCGAGGCGTCGGTGTCCATGTACACCTTGTAGAGCTTTTGCAGCACGTCCACGCACTGCGCTGTCGAGCCGGCGGGAACACCGATGCCGTCAGCCAGTTCCTTGGCCTGCGCGGCCGTCAGGCCGGTGGCCGGGTCGACGAAGGCCTTGAGGATCTTCTCGGGGGTGGCGTGCGCCACTTCCTCGATGTTCATGCCGCCCTCGGACGAGACCATCAGCGCGACGCGCTGGCTGGCGCGGTCTGTCACCGCCGATACGTAGTACTCTTTTTTGATGTCTGCGCCATCTTCAATCAGAAGGCGGCGCACTTTCTGGCCTTGCGGCCCGGTCTGATGGGTGACGAGTTGCATGCCCAGGATCTCGCCGGCGAGTTGTTTCACTTCGTCGATAGAGCGCGCCAGCTTGACGCCGCCACCTTTGCCGCGTCCTCCGGCATGAATCTGCGCCTTGACGACCCAGACCGGGCCGCCGAGCTTTTGTGCGGCCTCTACCGCCTCTTGAACCGTGAATGCGGCAATGCCACGCGGCACCGGCACACCAAACTGACGCAAGATTTCCTTGCCTTGGTATTCGTGAATCTTCATAGGACTCTCAGGAGTGGATGGTTATTCCTGCCACAAGACTTCTGTGCTCTGCGGCGGGCACTGGACAACACAGCTCCTGACTGTATCATGCTGCAACGCACAAACCTTTTTCGGCCGCTGAGCCGCATTTCGGCCGATGCCGAACTGGAGTTGACCCATGTACAAGATATTCATCGACGGCGAAGCCGGAACCACCGGGCTTCAGATCCAGGATCGTCTGCAGGACATGGCTGGCATCGAGCTGGTCAGCATCGCGCCCGAGTTGCGCAAGAACGCTGCCGCCAAGCGCGACCTGATGTCGCAGATGGACCTGGTTGTGCTTTGCCTGCATGACGAGGCGGCTGTCGAGTCGGTCGCGCTGATCGATGAAATGGCGCGCGCCAGCGGTCAGCCTGGCCCGAAAATCATCGATGCCTCGACCGCGCACCGGACAGCGCCGGGATGGGTGTACGGCTTTCCCGAGTTGATTCCGGGGCACCAGAAGGCGGTGGCCCAGGCGCGCCGGGTTACCAATGGCGGCTGCTATGCGACAGCTGCCATCGCGCTGCTGAGACCCTTGGTGGACGCGGGCCTGATCCCGCGCGAGTATCCGCTCGCGCTGCCCGCCGTCAGCGGCTATTCGGGCGGCGGACGCAGCATGATAGAGGCCTACGAGAGAAACCAGGCGCCGGCCTTTGAGCTTTATGGCCTGGGTTTGAAGCACAAGCACCTGCCGGAGATCATGAAATACAGCGGTCTGACGCGGCGCCCGATCTTCATGCCCGGCATCGGCAATTTCAGGCAAGGCATGCTGTTGCAGGTGCCGTTGCATCTGGATTTGCTGCCGGGGCAACCCAGCGCGCAGGATTTGCATGACGCGCTGAGTCGGCATTACGCCGGGAGCGAGTCGGTCACTGTGGAGCCTGCAACGCCGGACGGCAGGCTTGATGCGCTGGCTTTGGCCGGCAGCAACAAGATGGAACTGCGCGTGTTTGCCAACCGCGGCGCGGATGACGGCTTCAGTCAGGCCGTTTTGGTGGCCAGGCTTGACAACCTGGGCAAGGGCGCCAGCGGTGCCGCGGTCCAGAACCTCAGGTTGATGCTGGGGCTTTGACCACTTGCCGGATCGCGTCAGCGCCAAAGCCGCGCGATGCGAGAAAGCGGATTTGCCGTGCCGCCTCCAGCGGGCTCGTCGGCGCTGCTCCAAATTTCTTTTGCCAGACGGTCAATGCACGCTCGTGTTCGCTGGCCTGCAAGCCAGCCAGGGCCTGATTGACAGCCTGTGGGTCCAGACCCTTGCCTTGAAGTTCGTGCTTGATGCGGGCCGCGCCCAGTCTGGCGGCCCGACGGTGAAGCAGCGATTCGATCACCCGTTGCTCGTTGATGAAACCCTTGGCTTGCAGTTCATCCAGGGCGCGGCTCAGAGTGCCCGGCTCTTGCTCGAACCGTTCAAGCTTGCGCTCGAGTTCGCTGCGTGAGTGCTCGCGCCCGCTGAGAAGCCGCAGCGCGCGGCTTTTCAGGGAGGGTTGAACCGACGGCATAGGCGCTACGCCTTGGCCGCGGCTTCAGCCTTCTTGCCTGATGCTTTTGCCTTTCCCTCGGGCTCGCCCAGGGCGGGGAGCAAGGGGATGCCGAGCGAAGCGCGCACCTTGTTTTCAATTTCATGCGACAAGTCCGGGTTTTCGCGCAGGAACTCTCTGGCGTTGTCGCGGCCCTGGCCGATTTTCTCGCCGTTGTACGCGTACCAGGCGCCCGACTTATCCAGAATATTGGCGTTCACGCCCATGTCGATGATTTCACCATGGCGGCTGATGCCCTCGCCGAACAAAATATCAAATTCGGCGGTCTTGAATGGCGGCGCGACCTTGTTCTTGACCACCTTGACCTTGGTCTCGTTGCCGATCGCGTCATCCCCTTTCTTGATGGTGCCGATGCGGCGGATGTCCAGGCGCACGGAGGCATAGAACTTCAGCGCGTTGCCGCCCGTCGTGGTTTCAGGGGAGCCGAACATGACGCCGATCTTCATGCGGATCTGGTTGATGAAGATCACCATGCAGTTTGTCTTCTTGATGTGGGCGGTCAGCTTGCGCAGCGCCTGGCTCATCAGCCTGGCCTGCAGACCCGGCAAGGAGTCGCCCATTTCGCCCTCAAGCTCCGCTTTCGGGGTCAGGGCCGCGACCGAGTCCACCACGATCAGGTCCACCGCCCCGGAGCGCACCAGGCTGTCGACAATTTCCAGCGCCTGCTCGCCGGTATCGGGTTGCGAGATCAGCAGGTCCTGCAAATTGACGCCAAGTTTTTGCGCGTACTGGATGTCCAGCGCGTGCTCGGCATCAATGAACGCGCATTGGCCGCCGACTTTTTGCATCTCGGCGATCACCTGCAAGGTCAAGGTTGTCTTGCCTGACGATTCGGGGCCATAGATTTCGACCACGCGGCCGCGCGGCAATCCGCCGACGCCCAAGGCGATGTCCAGGCCCAGAGAACCGGTCGACACCACCTGGATGTCTTCGATCACCTCGCCCTCCCCGAGCCGCATGATGGTCCCCTTGCCAAACTGTTTTTCAATCTGTGCCAGGGCCACTTGCAGGGCCTTTGCTTTTTCACTGGTGGCGGGGCTTGGGGCTTTGACGGGTGCGTCCATGAAGTTCTCCTTGAAAGGCAACGGGGTAAGTCGGGTTCAGAGCGGGCATGGTCTGTTGTTAATGACAGGCTGGATGCTTGAACAGTAGTTTAGCGGAGTTATTGAAATCTGCAAGCAATTTTTTTAGTCAATTTGATTTACCATATCCAAGATGGTCAAGAACTTCAAAACCAGTTCCGGCGCAGGCCGCTTGCAGCGTGCGCGGGATGACGCCGACGAGGCCGGCGGCGACTTGGCCTGGCGACAGGCCCATCTGGGGCACTGGATGAGCCAGGCGCTGCAGCGCTTCGATGCGCGTGTGATGTTCCTGATGTCCCGCAACGAGAATGTGCCGTTGGCGCTGTCCAATCTGGCTGCGCGCGGCTGGCTCAGCGCCTCGCACACCCACATCACGCGGCATCTGGCTCTGGAGGGCTCACGGCTGACAGAACTGGCCGCGCGTGCGAACGTCAGCAAGCAGGCGATGGGCAAACTGGTGCAGCAATGCGAGGCCTGGGGCCTGGTCACGCGGCTGGCCGATGCCCGTGACGCGCGGGCACGGCGCATCGTGTTCACAGCAATCGGACTGAGCTGGCTGCAGGCCTTCGGCCAGGCCGTTACCCAGGCCGAGGACGAGCTTCGGGCGGCCGTTGGCGCTGAAGTTGCAGCCGTCATTGCGATCGGCCTGGAAGTCTACGCGGCGTGAATTGTGATTGTCTTTCACGAAAATTACACGGACCCTGCCGGACGCCTAGAATCGCCTTGACAAGGAAATGCCGGCCTCCGGTATTCACCCCTAAAGGAGACAAGACATGCGGATTCTGATTGCAGAAGATGATCAGGTGCTGGCGGATGGCCTGTTGCGAACCCTGCGCAGTTCAGGCGCCGCAGTCGATCATGTAGCCAGCGGCGCCGAAGCCGACGCCGCATTGATGACCAATACCGAATTCGACCTGCTGATCCTGGATCTGGGCATACCGCGTATGCATGGCCTGGAGGTGTTGAAGAAACTGCGCGCCCGCGGCTCCTCCCTGCCGGTGTTGATTCTGACCGCAGCCGACAGTGTCGAGGAGCGTGTCAAGGGTCTGGACTATGGCGCCGACGACTACATGGCCAAGCCCTTCAGTCTGCAGGAACTCGAGGCGCGCGTGCGCGCGCTGGGCCGACGCGGCATGGGAACGGCAAGCAGCACGATCAAGCATGGACCCCTGATCTACGACCAGTCCGGCCGCGTTGCCACGATCGATGGCGTGATGATCGAACTGTCAGCGCGCGAGCTGGGATTGCTTGAAGTGCTGTTGCAGCGCGCCGGCCGTCTGGTCAGCAAGGACCAGTTGGTCGAGCGTCTGTGCGAGTGGGGCGAGGAAGTCAGCAACAACGCGATCGAGGTCTACATCCACCGCCTGCGCAAGAAGATCGAAAAAGGACCGATCCGCATTGCCACGGTGCGCGGACTCGGCTATTGCCTTGAAAAGATCCCCAACTAGGGATATGACCCCCGGCGCCGCGGCTGCCTTTGTGATCACCGCGCCTGCGACGCCGTGAATATCTTTCATCAGGAGCAACGTTCGCTGTTCGGTGAAATACTGGACTGGATGCTGACGCCCATGCTGCTGCTGTGGCCGATCAGTCTGGTGCTGACCTGGCTGGTCGCCCAGAGCATCGCCGGCAAGCCGTTCGACCGGGCGCTGGAGTACAACGTCGGCGCACTGGCGCAACTGGTCAATGTCAGCAACAACAAGGTCCAGTTCAATCTGCCACTGCCGGCGCGCGAGCTGCTGCGCGCCGATGACTCCGACACCGTCTACTACCAGGTGCTGGGCGCGCATGGCGAGTATCTGAGCGGTGAACGCGACCTGCCGCTGCCGGTTGAGGATGAAAAGGTCTTCTTTGGTGAAGTTCGCATCCGCGACGCTGAGGTCCACGGGGTCGATGTCAAGATCGCCTACACCTGGGTCAAGCTGGCGCTTCCCAACGCCAGGCCGGCCCTGGTGCAGGTCGCCGAGACGCTGGAAAAGCGCTCGATACTGGCAACTGAAATCGTCAAGGGTGTGATGCTGCCCCAGTTTGTGATCCTGCCGATGGCGGTGTTGCTGGTCTGGCTGGCGCTGGTGCAGGCGATCAAGCCGCTGAACCAGCTCGAAGAGCGCATCCGCGCGCGCAAGCCCGATGACCTGAGTCCGATCGACGCGAAGGTGGTTCCGCTCGAGGTTGCCCCGCTGGTGTCTTCTGTCAACGATCTGCTGATGCGGCTGAAGGACTCGATCGCCACCCAGAAGCGCTTTCTGGCTGACGCCGCCCACCAGTTGAAGACGCCGCTTGCAGGATTGCGCATGCAGGCCGACCTGGCACAGCGCGAGGGCGCCAACACGGAGGAACTCAAGCAGTCGCTGCGCCAGATCGGTCGCTCCAGCATCCGGGCGACCCATACCGTCAATCAGCTGCTGGCGCTGGCGCGCGCCGAGAGCAGCGGGTCGGCGATGTCGCGCAGCACCTGCGATCTGGCCGAACTGACGATGCAGGTGGTGCGCGACTGCGTGCCGCGGGCGATCGAAAAGCACATCGATCTGGGCTATGAGGGCACCCAGCCCGCCGCCGCCGGCGGTCTGCTGACCGGCAACCCGACCCTGCTGAAGGAGCTGATTCGAAATCTGCTCGACAACGCGATCAACTACACGCCCTCCAGCGCTGCCCGACCCGGCGTGATCACCGCGCGGGTGTTGACCGACCCGTTCGGCAAGACCTTGGTGCTGCAGGTCGAAGACTCGGGGCCTGGCGTTCCGCCGGCTGAGCGGGAACTGATCTTTCGGCCGTTCTACCGCGCGCTGGGCACCGAAGTCGACGGTTCCGGACTGGGCCTGCGCATCGTGATGGAAATTGCCCATCTGCACAACGCCACGATTGCGATGGAGGACACGCGGCCCGGGCAGCTGCCGCCGGGTGCCCGTTTCAATGTGCGCTTCCTGGCTGAATCCGACGCCCCCGGCACCGCGTAGCGCTTATGGGCAGGGCGCCAGAACCTTGTCGCCCAGGGCCGGTTTCAGGGCCTCCAGATGGACCTGCAGCGCATCGCTGGTGCCGGTCAGCCGCAGCAGCATGCTGCGCGCCTCGGCGCGTTCCTGGATCACCCGCGCGGTGCGGATGCCGCGCCGGCTCAGCCGGTCCAGAGCCGCATTGGCGGCGTCCTGCGATTCGTAGCCTCCTAGCGACAGTCCGAACTGCAGCGCAGGGTCCTGCAGCGGCTCGAACTGCAAATTGAACGCAGCGAGTTCAGTGCGCTTCTTGGCCAGTGCTTCGGAGCTGGCGTATTTGCCCATGTAGACAATCCAGCGCGCGCCGACCACCACCGGAGTCAGTGTCCAGGAAGCCGGCGGCAAATTCGATTCCAGCACAGGGCGCAGCAATGCGCCCTGTGCTTCGGTCAGAGGGCCGGCCTGCAGGCACTGGTCCGGCCTTGCGGCCGCTGGCGACTGGCCCGGTCGGCGCGGCTCCTTTTCTGTGAGCACGCGTATCGCGTCCGGTCTGAGCTGCTGCGCCAGCCGCTGCGGCTCGGTCTGCTGCTCGGGAGCCAGGCCTGGCAGCCTGCCCCCTGACCAGCCAAAATAGAGCAGGTTGATCAGCAGCAGGGAGAGGGCAAGAAAGCGCAGCATCGCAGGCGCTCAGGGCATGGCCAGGGCGGGGGTGGCGCCCGGACGCACGCTGACTTCGGCACTTGTGACGTCGGTCAAGCCGTGCGCTGTCTGCAACTGCAGAGCGCCGATGCTGTTGACACCGCGCGCGACGCCGGATGTTCCATCACTCAGCACCACATTCAGTCCATCAAGCGCATCGCGCTGATTGAAGCCGGCCTGGAACGGCGCAAAGCCCTGACCTTCAAACGCCTTGATCGCCTGCACCAGCGGTGCCGCGATTCGCAGCAGCGCGCCCGGCGGATCGATGCCGGGCAGCAGTTCCCGCAGCCACGCGGGGGCAGTGGCAAGGCCCGCGCCATCGCGCTCGGCCACATTGATGCCGACGCCCACCACCGCATAACGGCTGCTCCCGACGCAGGCCGTTTCGATCAGTATTCCTGCCAGCTTGCGTCCGTGCCACCAGACATCGTTGGGCCATTTCAGACGCAAATCCGCGTGCAGGCTTTGCACGATGCTCAGACCCACGGCAAGCGACAGACCGGACCAGTCGCGCGGGGACAGCGCCAGGCCGAGCGAAAAAGCAAGAGAGGACGCCGGCCCCTCGCCGCTGAGCCACTCGCGCCCCATGCGGCCGCGGCCGGCGCTCTGCTGCTGCGCCACCAGCAGCACCGGATCAAGCTGACCGCTGCGGGCGCGGCGCATCAGTTCGGTGTTGGTCGAGTCGATCTGCGGCACTACCTCGACGCGAAAGCCGGGCAGATCCGGCCCGATCAGCCGCTCGATCGCTGCCCCGGGCCAGTTCGCCCCGCTGCTCATGGCCTGATCGGGCGGCTCTTGCGCTTGGGCGCAAGCAGGGTGCCGCGGCAGTTCCGGCCGCCGCACCAGCACGGGTACTCGGCCTTCAGCTTGGGCGTGTAGCGCTCGTCGATGATCAGGCCATAGTCGTAGTTGAGCTCCTCGCCGGCCCGGATATTTCGCAGCGCCTTGATGAAGATGCGCCCTTGCTGTTCGTCGGCCTCGCAATTCGGGTTGCAGGCGTGGTTGATCCAGCGCGACGAGTTGCCACCGACCAGCGCATCGATCACGTGGTTCTCGTCCAGATGAAAATAGAAGGTGTGGTTGGGATCGGTCGGGTCATGCGGGTGGCGCGCCTGGGCCTGCGGCCAGCTGATGATTTCGCCGACGTACTCGATCAACACCTCGCCCTCGGCGATATCCTGCAGCGCGAACACGCCTTTGCCATGCACGCCGGAGCGACGGGTCTGAATGCGGCGACTGACTGTGGGGACGGCTTTTTTGGACACGGCAAGAAAATTTGGTATGGTGAACTCGTATGGGCGCGTGTGTGCGCGCTCACGTGCATATGCGTGCGCCCGTGCGCTCGCGAGAGAACGGATTGTAGTCAGATGAAAAACGAAGTTTTCAACAAAACATTGGTCATTGCCGAAAAGCCTTCAGTGGCGCAGGATATTGTGCGGGCGCTGACGCCGACAGCCGGCAAATTCGAGAAGCACGAGGATCACTTCGAGAGCGACAAGTACGTGGTCACCAGCGCGGTGGGCCATCTGCTTGAGATCCAGGCGCCCGAGGAGTTTGACGTCAAGCGCGGTAAGTGGAGCTTTGCCCACCTGCCGGTGATTCCGCCGCACTTCGATGTCAAGCCGATGGACAAGACCAAGGCGCGGCTCAATGCGATCGTCAAGCAGGCCAAGCGCAAGGACGTCGGGCTTTTGATCAACGCCTGCGACGCGGGGCGTGAAGGCGAACTGATCTTTCGCCTGATCCAGCAGTACAGCAAGGTCAAGCTGCCGGTGCAGCGTCTTTGGCTGCAGTCGATGACGCCGCAGGCGATTCGCGACGGTTTCAACTCGCTTCGCAGCGACCAGCAGATGCTGCCTCTGGCCAGCGCTGCACGCTGTCGCAGCGAGGCAGACTGGCTGGTCGGCATCAACGGCACGCGCGCCATGACGGCCTTCAATTCCCGCGACGGCGGCTTCTTTTTGACCACCGTCGGTCGCGTTCAGACGCCGACCCTGTCGGTGGTGGTGGAGCGCGAGGAGAGTATCCGCAGGTTCATCAGCCGGGACTACTGGGAAGTCCACGCCACCTTCGGCGCCGCCGCCGGCGACTACAGCGCCAAATGGTTTGATCCCGCTTGGAAGCGCGCCAGCGCCAATGCAGCGGCCGGCACGGCCGAAGAGCCCGATGCCGAGCTGAAGGCCGACCGTCTCTGGAGCGAGCGCGACGCGCGGGCCGTGGCCGATGCGGTGCGCGGTCAGAAGGCCAGCGTCACCGAGGAAAGCAAACCGACCACGCAGGCGTCGCCGCTGCTGTTCGATCTGACCAGTCTGCAGCGCGAGGCCAACGGCAAGTTTGGTTTCTCCGCGAAAACCACGCTGTCGATTGCGCAAAGCCTGTACGAGCGTCACAAGGCGCTGACCTACCCGCGCACCGACTCGCGCGCGCTGCCCGAAGATTACCTGCCGGTGGTCAGGCAGACGTTCGAGATGCTGTCCGGCAGCGGCATGAAGCACCTGGCGCCGCATGCCGCCGCGGCGCTCAAGAACAACTACATCGGCAAGAGCAAGCGGATCTTCGACAATGCCAAGGTCAGCGACCACTTTGCCATCATCCCGACGCTGCAGGCGCCGCACGGCCTGAGCGAGGCGGAGCAAAAGATCTACGATCTGGTGGTGCGCCGCTTCATGGCGGTGTTCTTCCCCAGCGCGGAATACCAGATTACCACCCGAATAACGACAGTCGTCCCGACGCTTGCCGCTGCGCCTGCTGCGCTGCCCCCCGGGGGGGCCGCGCCCAGCTACAACTTCAAGACCGAGGGCAAGGTGCTGGTCAAGCCCGGCTGGCTGGCGATTTACGGCAAGGAGGCGGCCGGCGAAGCCCAGGATGGCGACGACAGGAGTCCCGGCAATCTGGTGCCGGTTGCTGCGGGTGAACGGGTCGATGCCCAGGCCGTCGAGCCCAAGGCGCTGAAGACCCGGCCTCCGGCGCGCTATTCGGAAGCGACCTTGCTCGGCGCGATGGAGGGCGCCGGCAAGACCATCGAGGACGATGAATTGCGCGCGGCGATGCGGGAGAAGGGCCTGGGCACGCCGGCCACGCGATCGAGCATCATTGAAGGCCTGATTGCCGAGAAGTACATGCTTCGCGAGGGGCGCGAACTGATACCGACGGCCAAGGCCTTCCAGTTGATGACGCTGCTGCGCGGGCTGGGCGTGGAAGAGCTCTGCAAGGCCGAACTGACCGGCGAGTGGGAGTACAAGCTGGCACAGATGGAGCAGGGCAAGCTCAAGCGCGAGTCCTTCATGGCCGAAATCGCCGCGATGACCGAGCGCATGGTGAAAAAGGCCAAGGAATACGACCGTGACACGGTTCCCGGCGACTACGCGACGCTGCAGGCTCCATGTCCCAACTGCGGCGGCGTGATGAAGGAAAACTACCGCCGCTACACCTGTACCGGCAGGAGCGGCAGCGAAGAAGGCTGTGGCTTTTCCTTCGGCAAGACGCCGGCCGGGCGGACCTTCGAGGTTGCCGAAGTCGAACAGTTCCTGCGCGACAGGAAGATCGGGCCGCTGGACGGTTTTCGCTCCAAGGCGGGTTGGCCGTTCAGCGCCGAGATGGTGATCAAGTTCGACGACGAGAGCAAGAACTACAAGCTCGAATTTGATTTTGGCGACGACAAGAAAGGCGAGGAGAGCGGCGAACTGATCGACTTCTCGGCCCAGCAGTCTCTCGGCGCCTGCCCCAAATGTGGCGCCGCCGTGTTTGAGCATGGCAAGAGCTATGTGTGTGAAAAGTCAGTGCCCACACACGCGCAAGCCACGCCAAGCTGCGATTTCAAGAGCGGCCAGATCATTTTGCAGCAGCCGGTTGTGCGCGAGCAGATGAGCAAGCTGCTGGCCACCGGCAAGACCGATCTGCTGGACAAGTTTGTCTCGATGCGAACGCGCCGGGGTTTCAAGGCCATGCTGGCCTGGGACGCTGGGGCCGGCAAGGTCAATTTTGAATTTGCGCCATCGAAGTTCCCGCCGCGCAAGACAGCGGTCAAAGCAGCGGCGAAAGCGGTTCCAGCGACAAAGTCAAGCGCCCCCCGGTCAGCCGGCGCGCTGCCGGCCGCCAAGAAGGCGGCGGCGAAAAAGGTCGCTGGCAAGGCGGCGGCCAAGGTGGCCAAACCGAAGGCGCCCCGCAAGACCGGTACCGGCGCCGGCCTGCAGCCCAGCGCAGCGCTGGCGGCGGTCATCGGCAGCGATCCGGTGACGCGCCCGCAGGTAATCAAGCAGTTGTGGGACTACATCAAGGCCAACGGTCTGCAGGATGCGGCAAACAAGCGCGCGATCAACGCCGATGACAAGCTGCTGCGGGTTCTTGGCAAGCCGCAGATCACGATGTTCGAGCTGGCTGGCATTGTCGGCAAGCATTTGACATAATGAGCGGCCACTGCCGGAGAATCCCATGAATGCTGCGCCCCAGACCGAATTCATCCTCTACAGCCCGGATATCCAGGCCGACGCGCTGATACCGAAAAGTTTTGAGTTCGATGGTTTCGGCTGCAGCGGGGACAACAAGTCGCCGGCGCTCAAGTGGAGCGGCGCGCCCGTGGGCACCAAGGCCTTTGCCGTCACGGTCTACGATCCTGACGCACCCTCGGGGTCCGGTTGGTGGCACTGGATGGTGATCAACATTGCGTCCGACGTGAACGAACTGGCGCCCGACGCCGGCGCGGTTGGCGGCGCCAACCTGCCCAAAGGGGCGAGCCACGCCCGCATCGACTACGGAGTCGCCGGCTGGGGCGGCGTCTGCCCGCCACCGGGCGACGCGCCACACCGCTATATCTTCACCGTCTATGCGCTCAAGGACCGGATCGAGGTGCCGCCTGACGCCACAGCGGCACTGACCGGCTTCATGATCAATGGCAACAGCCTGGGCAAGGCCAGTTTCACAGCCAGGTATGGCCGCTAATCCGGCGTGATCATCTGCCCGTCAATGTAGTACCAGCGCCCGCTCTGGCGCACAAAGCGGCTGGTCTCGTGCAACCGCTGGGCCTTACCGCCCTCGCGCCAGCGCGCGACGAACTCGACCACCCCGGCGTCACCGGCGACTTGCTCCAGCCGCACTTCAAGCCCTAGCCATTTGAGCGGCGCGAGCTCCATTTCGCCCGGTGCGGTCGATGGATGCCAGGTGGCCAGCAGGTAGTCGCCCAGCCGCAGCACGTAGGCGCTGTAACGGGAACGCATCAGCGCCTGTGGCGTCGGCGCGTGCTGCGCCAGCCTCAGGCCCGCGTGCCAGTGCCCGCAGCACTCGCCATAGATCTGGCCGCTGTCACAGGGACAGGGTCGGTGCGCCGCCAGCATCGTTCAGAGCGGGATGCGCAGGCTTTTTGCGACCAGTTTCACGGACTCTGGGCTGTCCCATTCCTGGGCGCCATAGTATTTGTCGAGCACCCGGCCCTTCGCGTCGACCAGGATCGTCAACGGCAGGCGGTCGGCTCCCAGCATATGCTCGAGCTTGAGCTGGCTGTCGATGAAGTGGCTGAAAGTGGTTTTTGAATTCCGCAAAAAGCCTTTGGCGGCCTCCGGGTAGTCATCGGTGGAAATGCCGATCATCGTCAGCTGCTTTCCCACTTTGCTGCGCGAGAGCCGCTCCAGCGAGCCCATTTCCTGCCGGCACGGGCCGCACCAGCTGGCCCAGACGTTGATGATCAGCGGTTTGCCGCGAAATTCCGACAGTTTGCGCGAGGGGCCCGACAGGCCCTGCATCGTGGCTTCGCGCAGCGTGCCGCCGACCTCAACCTCGCCCGGAGTTTTCGCCAGCGCCAGCGCCGACGTGCTGACCAGACAGAACAGCAACAATGACAGAATCGATTTCATCGGCAGCAGTCTACCAGCCGCTTTATCCGGCGCGCGAATCCTTGCGGGCGCGTTCGTACAGTGGCAGCACCTTGGGCAGGTTCTTCTGGATGTCGGCGATCCGGGACTTGCCGGAAGGATGGGTGGACAGCCATTGTGGCGGCGCGCCTTTGCTCGCGGCCCCCATCTTTTGCCACAGCGTGACGCCGGTCCGGGGGTCAAAGCCGGCGCGGGCCGCGAGCTCCATTCCGACCAGGTCCGCCTCGGATTCATCCTCGCGACTGAACTCCAGCGTCAGCAGATTGGCGCCACCGCGGGCCAGGCCATCGGTCAGGCGCGGATCGACGCCGAAGACGCCGGCGGCGAGCGCGCCGCCCAGCCGCGCCGCGCCCTGGGTGACCGCACTCTTGCCCATGCGTTCACGCGCGTGCTCGCGCAGCGCATGCGCGATCTCGTGCCCCATCACCATCGCCACCTCATCGTCCGAGAGCTTGAGTTGCTCCAGGATGCCGCTGTAAAAGGCGATCTTTCCGCCCGGCATGCAGAAGGCGTTGACTTGACTGCTGCCAATCAGGTTGACCTCCCAGCGCCAATCCCTGGCGCGCGGATTCCAGGCCACCGCAAAGGGGATGATGCGCTGGGCAATCGCGCGCAGCCGCCTGACCTGGGGATGGTCCTTGCCGGCCAGCGCGCCCTTGCCGGCGGCCTGTTGCAGCATCTGCGCGTACTGCTGGGTCGCCGAGCGCTCAACGCCTTCGGCCGGCACCAGCTTGCTGAAGGCCGAGTTGGCGCCGACGTCCACGCCCTCGCGTGCGACGGCCTGCGCCAAGCCCGCCGCGGCGAGCGCCAACGCCAGCGCGGGCAAGGCAATCCGCGCGCGCAAATGGAAGAATTTTGTTTCGGTCAAGGTGCTTTGCTGAAAGGTCATGCGCCCCGGCAGGATCTGCGCGGGGCTGCGCGTATTATTCACGGATGACAGCAAGTGCATCCGACGCCAGCGAAATCAAGCCCAGCTGGCGCGCTACTTTGAGGGTTTACCTGGAACCCCCCACCTTGCGCATGCTGGTGCTGGGTTTTTCCGCCGGGCTGCCTTTGCTGCTGGTGCTGGGCACCTTGAGCTTCTGGCTGCGCGAGGCGGGCATCGATCGCACGACGATCGGATACCTGAGCTGGGTTGGGCTGGCCTATGCCTTCAAATGGGTCTGGGCGCCGCTGGTTGACCGGCTGCCCATTCCGCTGCTCAACGCCTGGCTGGGGCGGCGGCGCAGCTGGCTGCTGCTGGCGCAGTTGGCGGTGATGGCCGGTCTGGTCGCAATGTCCTTCAATGATCCGCGGGTCGCGCTGCAGCCGGTGGTCTGGGGTGCGCTGGCGGTGGCTTTTGGTTCGGCGACGCAGGACATTGCGCTGGATGCCTTTCGCATTGAATCGGCCAGCAGCAACCGCCAGGCCGCGCTGGCGGCGGCCTATCAGACCGGTTACCGGCTGGCCATGATCTGGGCCGGCGCCGGTGTGCTGTGGCTGGCCGCACGCTCCGAGGTGGCCGGCGTTGCGAGCTACCAGCATGGCGCCTGGCAAACTGCCTATCTGGTCATGGCCGCGTCGATGTCGCTGGGCCTGTTGACGGTCCTGCTGTCACCCGAGCCCGCGCACCGCGTGATGCCGCCAGCAACGAGCGCGCGCGCCTGGCTGCACAGCGCGCTGGTGGAGCCCTTTGCCGACTTTCTGCACCGTTACGGCAAGCGGGCGCTGCTGATCCTGGCCCTGATCGCCGTTTACCGCATCAGCGACGTGGTGATGGGCATCATGGCGAACCCCTTCTATGTCGACATGGGTTACAGCAAGGACGAGGTCGCCGCAGTTACCAAGATTTACGGCGTCATCATGACGCTGGCTGGCGCCTTTGTCGGCGGTGCGCTGGCCATGCGCATGGGCGTGATGCGGGTGCTGATGCTGGGCGCAATTCTGAGCGCGGCCAGCAATCTGCTGTTTGCCTGGCTGGGCGGGCGCGGGCATGATGTCGGCGCGCTCATTTTCGTGATCTCTGCGGACAACCTGTCCAGCGGCATCGCATCGGCCGCGTTCATCGCCTACCTTTCGAGTCTGACCAACATCAACTACTCGGCAACCCAGTACGCGATCTTCAGTTCGATGATGTTGCTGGCGCCGAAATTTCTGGCCGGTTATTCAGGACGCTATGTGGACGCCTTCGGCTACCAGAATTTCTTTCTGGCGACCGCTCTGCTGGGGCTGCCGGTGCTGCTGCTGGTCGGGTTGGCGTCGAGAATCCGGAGCGTGTAGAGCGAGCCGGTTTTTTGTTTACTTAACTTTACTGTCACTTCAAGCACACGAGCGCGCGCTGCCCTAGACTGCATCCATGAGCCAACACTTGCTGATGATCGAGGACGATGCCCGCCTGGCGCAGATGGTGGGAGAGTACCTGGGGCAGTCCGGGTTTGAGCTGACCCACGCCGGCGACGGTCAGAGCGGCTTGCTGGCGCTGCAGGACAGCGCGCCCGCGCTGGTGATATTGGACCTGATGCTGCCCGACATGGACGGACTGGAAGTGTGCCGGAGAATCCGGTCGATGCCCGGCGCGCTGGCGCAGATTCCGGTGCTGATGCTGACCGCCAAGGGTGATCCGATGGACCGCATCATCGGGCTGGAAATCGGCGCTGACGACTACCTGCCCAAACCGTTCGAGCCGCGCGAGCTGCTGGCGCGCATTCGCGCGGTGCTGCGCCGCCGTGGCGAGGGCCTGCCCCAGCTCAGCAAGCAGTTGCGTTTCGGCACGCTTGAGATCGATCGCGATGCCCGCACCGTCAGCGTCGCCGGTCAGCCGTGCGACCTGACCTCCTACCAGTTCGATCTGCTGGTGGCGCTGGCCGAGCGGGCCGGGCGGGTTCTCACCCGCGACCAGATCATGGAGGCGGTGCGCGGTCGTGAGCTCGACGCCTTCGACCGTTCGATCGATGTGCACATGGGGCGCATTCGGGCCGCCATCGAGCTTGACGCGAAGGATCCCAAGCGCATTCTCACCGTGCGTGGCGTCGGCTACGTGTTTGCCCGCCAGCAGGACTGAAACCTGCGCGCGCCTGGCATGTTTCTGAAGAAACTCTATACGCGCATCTGGCTGGCGGTGGTGCTGGCGGTGGCGGTGCTGACCTTCCTGGTCGGCTGGGCCTGGCGACTGACGGTTGAACCTCCGCTGCGTGATGTCGTGATCCGCAACGAGGCCGGGCAGATTATCGGCAATGGCCACTCGCGGCGCCGGCGTCCGCCCGGGGCCGGCATCAACGCGCGACCGCAAGGCGAACCGGAGGCGCAGGCGCCCTCCTTTGGTCTGCAGAGCCAGGCTGGCAACGGCCCGGAATTTGTCGTGCTGATGCTCGATGGCCAGATCGTCCACATGCAGTTGCCGCGTCCGCCCCGTTCACCCTGGAATCTGGCCCCGTTCGGCTTCTTCTGGACGCTGGCGCTGGTGGCGCTGGCGGTGGCCCTGGCCACCTACCCGATCATCCGCAAGCTCACGCGCAGGCTTGAGCTATTGCAGAATGGCGTCGAGAAATGGGGCGAGGGCGATCTGTCGATCCGGGTCTCCGAGGCGGGCCAGGATGAGGTCGCCTTCCTGGCGGCGCGCTTCAACCACGCGGCCCAGCGCATCGAGAATCTGGTGAAGTCGCACGAATCGCTGCTCGCTTCGCAAAAGTCGCTGCTCGCAAACGCCTCGCATGAGCTGCGCTCACCCTTGACCCGCATCCGGATGGGGCTTGAGCTGATGGGAACACCGACCTCGCCGACCTTCAAGAAGGAGATCGAGCGCAATATCGCCGAGCTTGACCAGCTGATCGAAGAGATCCTGCTGGCCAGCCGGCTCGATGCGCGCGAAGCGGATATGGGGACGATCGAGCCGGTCGATCTGATCGGTCTGGCCGCCGAAGAGTGCGCGCGCGTCGGTGCCGAGTTGGAAGTTCAGGCAGGCGCCGATCCGGCCACGGCCGCCTTGCCGGTGCACGGGGTGACCAAGCTGTTGCGGCGGGTCATGCGCAACCTGCTGGAAAACGCGCGCCGTCATGCCGCCGGCGAGATCACGGTGTCGCTGAGCAGCACCGGCAGCCACGCGATGATTCGCGTTTGTGATCGTGGCCCGGGCGTGCCACTCGAACTGCGCGAGCGTATCTTCGAGCCTTTTTACCGTCTGCCCGGTGCCACCGAGCGCGATGGGGGCGTCGGCCTGGGGCTGGCCCTGGTGAAATCGATTGCAATCCGTCATGGCGGCAGTGTCGAGTGTGAGAACCGGCCCGAGGGCGGCGCCTGTTTCGTTGTTTTACTGCCACTTGGCAGCACTGGAAAGAGCCAATAGCTCTCAAAAAGCCGACGATTGTCGATTTATTGGCGCGATATCCCCCAAATGGGGGATATACCTGGCGCCAGATGCCCGCTACAGTTGCCTCCACTGCTGTCACAGGAACCAAGGGTTTGCACGCCGGCGAATCGATCGGCCGCGAGTTCATAACGATTCGAAATTCCAACCAGTTCCTCTTGGGGAACTTTTACAAAGCCACCTTGCGGTGGCTTTCTTTTGTGCGCTTCAGGCGCTGTTGCTGCCGCTCAGGCTGCTTATCGCTCGCAGCACGCTGGCCGCTGTGATGGCCGTCAGGCAGCGGGTATGCCCGAGCGGGCAGCTGCGCTCAAAACAGGGGGCGCAATCCAGCGCCGGGCGGTGGTCGGGATCGTTCTTCAGCCACAGCACAGAGGCCCGGGCATTCAGCGGTGGCGTGTGCAGGGGGCTGCTGGAGCCGAAAATCGCCACCTGCCTGACCCCGAGGGCGGCGGCCACATGCATCAGACCGGAATCATTGCTGACCACGCAGTCGGCGCCGGCGATCACCGCAAAGGCCTGGGTCAGCGAAGTCCGGCCCGCCAGGTTCAGGCATTGACCGGCCCGCCCGGCGTTGGCGCAGGCTGCTATTTCATCGCACAGGGCGGCTTCCTTGTCGGAGCCGAGCAGCACGATGGGCCGCTCCAGACCGATTGCCAGTTCGGCAAAATGAGTCGCCGGCCAGCGTTTGGCAGGGCCGTATTCGGATCCCGGGGCAAACACGTGATAGCCGCCAGACCGCAGACCCAGGCCCTGCAGCAGCGCAAGCATGCGGGCATCATCGAGCCGCAGTTGCGGCCGGTCGTCCGCAAGGTCCAAGTCACCGCTGAGCGCCGAATAGAAGGCCACCATCGAGGGGCGATGGTTCTTGAGTGGATTTTTCAGCCGGTGCGTCAGCAGGCCCAGCCGCGCCTCGCCCAGGTAACCGACGCGCTTGGCAATGCTGGCCAAAAACGGCAGCAATGCGCTCTTGAGGGAGTTCGGGAGGATGTACGCAATGTCGAAGCGACCTTCGAGTTGCCGCGCCAGGCTGCGCCGCGCCTTGAATTGCAGGCCGCCATGGGCGAACGGAAATTCGATCACCTCGGCCACCTGGGGCATCAGGCGATAGACCGGCGCCACCCAGGGCAGCGCGCCTACCGTCAGGCGCTCGCCGCGCAGGGCCAGCCGGCGCAGCAGCGGCTCGGTCATCACCGCGTCGCCAATCCACTGGGGCGCGATGACCAAAGAATTGGGGGCAGAGCCCAATTCTTCAGTGCCCGGCAAAGTGCTCGCCGGCCTTCAGTTGGTACAAGGTGCCGCAGTAAGGGCATTTGGCCTGACCGCTGTGGGCCACGTCCAGATACACCCTGGGATGACTGTTCCAGAGCTGCATCTCGGCCTTCGGGCTGGGGCAGTGGACGCCGCCCTGGTGGTTCAGGTCCTTGGCAAGGAGCTCGACAGTTGCTTGATTCATAGATTCCCCTAATTTCGCTTGGCTTCGGGCTGTCCCGCAAACCCTCAGGTTTTCGTCAGCCAGTGGAGGTATTTGGCATTGCGGCCATTGACGATGTCAAAGAACGCGCTCTGGATCTTCTCCGTGATCGGGCCGCGCGATCCGCTGCCCAGCTCGATGCGGTCGAGTTCGCGGATCGGTGTGACCTCGGCGGCGGTACCGGTGAAGAAGGCTTCGTCGCTGATGTAGACCTCGTCGCGCGTGATGCGTTTCTGGATCACTTCGAGCCCCAGATCCTTGCAGATGTGGAACACCGTGTTGCGGGTGATGCCGTTCAAGGCGCCGGCCGACAGGTCGGGCGTGTAGACCACGCCGTTCTTGACGATGAACAGGTTTTCACCCGCGCCCTCGGAGACGAAGCCGTTGGCGTCGAGCAGCATGGCCTCGTCGTAGCCTTCGTCGGTGACCTCCATGTTGGCCAGGATCGAATTGGTGTAGTTGCTGACCGCCTTGGCCTGTGTCATCGTGATGTTCACGTGGTGGCGGGTGTAGCTGGAGATCTTGACGCGGATACCGCGCTTCATCCCTTCTTCACCGAGGTAGGCGCCCCAGGGCCAGGCCGCCACCATCAAATGAATCGTGTTGCCTTTGGGCGAAACGCCCAGCTTCTTGTCGCCAATCCAGGCCAGCGGGCGCAGGTAGCAGGATTCGAGCTTGTTCTCGCGCACCACCGCTTTCTGCGCTTCATTCACCTCGTCCTGGCTGAACGGGAGTTTCATGCGCAGAATCTTGGCGCTGTTGAACAGCCGCTCGGTGTGCTCCTCGAGCCGGAAGATCGCCGTGCCGCCGACCGTGTTGTAGGCGCGCACGCCCTCGAAGGCGCCGCAACCGTAATGCAGCGTGTGGGTCAGCACGTGA
>JBMOJJ010000078.1:0-12789 GCA_049315845.1 Rhodoferax sp. | reverse complement strand
ACGTCGCGCAGCACACCGTGCGAGTAGGTCGTTTGGCCGCTGGCATCGCGCCGTACGACACGGGCGACGTGCTGAAGCCACCTTTCCCCATGGGTCGGATGCAGGAATCGATACTCAATGGACAAGCGCTCCAGTGCGCCGTCGTGCAATTGCTGGCGCATGTCGAGCACGCGATCGCGATCGTCTGGATGCAGTTGCTCCAGCCAGAACTCCAGGGGCCCCGGACCCGTGGCACGCTCCGGGGGAATGCCGCACAGTTTCCGAAAGCGCTCGTCCACATAGGCGACACCCTGGCTGAAGTCCACCTCGTAAAAGCCGAGGTCAGCGAGTTCGGTTGCCACCGTCAGACGACTTGCACTCTCTTGCTGGCTCTGCTCGTGGCGCCTGCGGGCCAGGGCGTTGGTGAAGATTTGCGCCACCAGTTGCAGGCGCTTGATCAGCGCTTCCGGCCAGTCGCGCTCCGAACGCAGCGCGTTGAAGCCCAGGGCTCCGACGGGTGGATCGTCGCCAATCGAGAGTGGCAGGCACAGAACCGACTTGATGCCGAAAAGGCGGCAGGTCTCCTTGTCGACGGCGCCCTCGGGGGGGATATCCTGCAGCGAAGTAACGACAATCATGCGCCCAGCCAGCACCTGCTGCCGGGACCAGGGGTACTGCTCCTGTTGCATCGGCTCGGATGGCCGCATATCTTCCCGCGCACTGTAGGTGTGGGTGGGCGCCACGACATCCGGCGCGCTAACCGACCATTGCCAAAGCACAGCGAGATCGATGTCCAGCGGCTCGCAGACCCGGCGCAGCGCGTCTTCGATCTCGCGGTCCACCTCGTCGGGCCGCAGCTTGATGAACCTCGAAGAGAGGTCGGAGATCAGCGTCTCGAAATCAAGTCGCTCTTCGATGCGCTCGCTAGCGCCTTGTTCGAAAGCGTGTCGTTCGTTATTGACTAAGGTCATGGCGCCGGATCATACGCGGACGGGATCATACGCGGAGGTTGTCAAGATGTTGCCAGGACAGGTATAGTGGTCAAATAACCGATGGGGGCCTTGCATGACCGGGAAAACCAAGCCAACACGCTCAGCCGCCGCGGCCGCGACGCGGGAAACCGCCAGGCCAGCGCGTCGGGCGGCGCAGGGAGACACCACTGGCGCAAAATCGACTGCCGGCATCGCCAGCAAGGTGGCCAGGGACAGGCTCGATGCCGCGCAAGGGCTGCAGCAAAACGCGCTGAAAGACATTTTGGCGCAGGCACCGGACAAGGCCTCTGCGCTGAAGGCCTTGTTGGACGGCAGTTCGCCCGATGATGTGGCCGCCATTCGCAGAATGTTGTTCGAGGATTCCGGTCTGGGGGTCGAAAAGGACATGTCGCCCGACGAGGAACTGGCGCGCGACTGGCGCAGCGGCGCCTACCCGTACCGAAACCTGCTTTCACGCAAGAATTACGAGGCGCAAAAATACCTGCTGCAAGTGGAGTTGCTCAAGCTGCAAATCTGGGCCAAAGATACCGGGCAACGGATCGTGATCCTGTTCGAGGGCCGTGACGCGGCCGGCAAGGGCGGTTCGATCAAGCGCTTTATGGAGCACCTCAACCCGCGCAGCGCGCGCCTGGTGGCACTGGAAAAACCGACCGAGACCGAGCGCGGGCAATGGTATTTTCAGCGCTACGTGCAGCACCTGCCGACCGCGGGCGAGATCGTCATGTTCGACCGCTCCTGGTACAACCGCGCCGGCGTCGAGCGCGTGATGGGCTTTTGCAGCGAGGGCGAATACCAGGAGTTCATCCGCCAGGCGCCGCTGTTTGAGCGCCAACTGGTGCAAAGCGGCGTGCACCTGATCAAGTTCTGGTTCTCGGTCAGCCGCAAGGAGCAGCGCCGCCGCTTCAAGGAGCGCGAGATTCACCCCCTCAAGCAGTGGAAGCTGAGCCCGGTTGACCTGGCATCGCTGGACAAGTGGGACGAGTACACCAAGGCCAAGGAAGCCATGTTCTTCGAGACCGACACGGCCGATGCGCCATGGACCGTGATCAAGTCCGACTGCAAGAAGCGCGCCCGCCTGAACGCGATGCGCTACGTGCTGCACAAGCTGCCCTATGCCAACAAGGACCTGACCCACGTCGGCGCGCTCGATCACCTGCTGGTGGGACGCGCCCACGTGGTCTACGAGCGCGGCGAGCATCCCGGCGGTGCGATTCTGTGAAGCAGGGATGAACTTCCTGGCAGGCGGCCGATCTATCCATCAGGTATTGTGAGGAATGTTGAAATGAAGAAAAGCACGCTTGCCATGCTCACAGCAGTCATGCTGCTGATGGTCACCGGGGTTTCGGCGGGGCCGCCTCGTGGTGGCGGTGTTTACCACGGGGGGGGTGGCCACCACCGCGGGCACCCGGCCTGGGGCGGCGGCCACTGGGGGTCGGGTGTCGGCATCTATTACGGAGGCCTCGGTCTTGGCTGGGGCTATGGCTATCCGTATGCTTATGGCTACCCTTATTCCTATGCGCCGATCGTGATCAATGCCGAGGCTATGCCCCAGGTGCTGATCCAGCAGGATGTCCCTGTTGGTGCGGCGGCGCAGAATGAGCCGTCGACCGGATATTGGTATTACTGCACGCAGCCGGCCGGCTATTTCCCCTACGTCCAGGATTGCAGCCAACCGTGGATGAAAGTCGTTCCGCAGATTCCTTCCAATCAACCTGCGGCGCCGCGCGCGGTTCCCTGAACCGGATGACCATGAAAACAGCCGTACTTCCGACGATCCTGGCCGTGGGCGCTGCGCTGACTCTGGGTGGCTGTGCGGTGACACCGACAGCGCCGACGGTGATGGTGTTGCCAGGCGCACAGACCAGCCCGGCCCAGTTTCAGGCTGACAGTCTGGCCTGCCAGCAGCAGGCACAGACATTGCTGGCGGGCAAGGCGGAGGCGGCCAACGAGCAGGCGGCTGCCAATGTTGTGATCGGTACCGTGATTGGCGCTGCCGTTGGCGCGCTCATGGGGCAGGGTTCGCATCACGGCAGCGACTCGGTCGCCTGGGGCGCAGGCACCGGTCTGCTGATCGGCAGCGCGGCGGCCGGCGGCAATTCGCAGGTCTCGTCCTACAGTCTGCAACAGCGCTTCAATATCGCCTACGTGCAGTGCATGTACGTGCGCGGCAACCAAGTGCCGGGGCAGTACCGGCCCAGGCGTCAGGCGCCGGCCGTGCCACCGCCGCCCAACTACCCGCCACCCAACTATCCGCCGCCAAACTACCCGGCGCCAACTTATCAGGCGCCAAATTACCCGCCACCCGCCTATCCGCCACCGAACTATCCGGCGCCCAACTGACTTTGCGCGCAGGCATTTCTCCACGAAAAGACCATTTATTGATATCATTTATTGAAAGTGATATCATAAAACCTCATCCTGAGGAAACCGCCATGCCGTCCGTGACCATTAGAAAGTTGCCAGAAGAAACCCATCGCGCACTCAAGGCGCGTGCCGCATTGCATGGTTGCAGCACAGAAGCCGAAATCCGCAATATTCTGGAAGGCGCTGTTCGTCCGAAGGTCGGCCTTGGCACAAGACTGGCTCAGATTGGAAGAGACTTTGGTGGTATCGAACTCGAAATCCGCCGGGACAAGTCGCCCGTCGCGCTGGCAGAGTTTGAATGATCATCCTTGACACCAATGTGGTGTCCGAGCCACTGAAGCAAGAACCCGTCCGAACCGTACTTGAATGGCTTGACGCCCAAGCTCCGGAGACCTTGTTTCTGACATCGATAACGCTGGCTGAGCTGTATGCTGGCATTGAATCAATGCCGACCGGGCGACGCAAGACTGAACTGAGCCTCGCGCTCCTGGACCGCGTGGTCCCCTTGTTTGAAGGGCGTATCCTCGTTTTTGACAGCAAGGCCGCTCAGGCATTCGCGCGAGTGAATGCCAAAGCGCAATCTGCCGGCAACCCGATTGGATTTGCTGACGGGGCAATCGCAGCTATCGCTGCCGCGAACAGTTTTTGCGTTGCCACACGAAACGTCAAGGACTTCAAAGGGACGGGTGTTGAAATCATCAATCCATGGGATGGCAAGTCCTGACCGTTGAGGCTCGCTCGCGGACCGTCAGTTCTGCGCCAGCAGACGCACCCGCCCGGTGGCGATCTCGCAGACCGCGCCCACCATCCTCAGGCGGCCTTCTGCCTTGCGCGCCTGGCCTTCGGGCGACTCCAGAATCTGGCGCATGGACCAGCGCACATTGGCCTCGACCGCTCGTTCTATGCGCTGCTGGGGCGGGAGCCGCGGATCGATCTCTTCAAGACCGGGCAGGATGTTGTGCAGCAGGGTCTCGATGCGCGAGCGCTCGCGTGCGCCTTCGAACTTGGACGCCAGCGCCGCCTGCACGGCGCCGCAACCTTCATGCCCGAGCACCATCAGGAGCTGGGTCTTGAGGTGGGTTCCAGCGTACTGGATGCTGCCCGCGACCTCGGGCGACATCACGTTGCCGGCCACGCGGATGATGAAGAGTTCGCCAAAGGCCGCGTCGAAAAGAAGTTCTGGCGGCACCCGCGAGTCGCTACAGCCCAGAATGGCTGCATAGGGATGCTGGCCCTTGACAAGATTGGCCAGAACCTCGGCTGGCGGGTGCGAATTGGTCGGTTCGCCGCGCATGAAGCGCTCGTTGCCCGCCATCAGGCGCGCCAGCGCCTCGTCAGCGCTGACCGGGCCGGTATTGTCGTTGTTCGTCATTGGTTGCCACCCTCGTCCATGGCTTGCATGCCGAGTGCCCCACCCAGACCCTGCGGATCAGGGATGCGCGCCAGCGCAAGGTCCTCGGGAAACTTGTAAGACTCCTGAACCGTGCGGTCCAGCAGCGTCAGTTGCTGGCGCAGTTCGGCATGGCGGTGCGCCGGCAGCGTCTGCGTCAGATTCTCCAGCATCGAACGCAGCCGTCGCACGATCTGGATGCTGCCCGCGCCGCAATGGCGTATTTCGGTGCAGGTCAGGTGGACGAAGTCCTCCCAGTTCGGCGTGCGGAAAATCAGCCGCAATTCGCCGGCCGTGTCGCGCAGTTCCTCGCCGCGCAAGTCCTGCAGGCCAACGCGCCGCAGCAGGCGGTGCAGCTGGTCGATCGCCAGCACGGCGGTGGTCGGATCGTTGATCGCTGCCGACAAGGCCTTGATCGCGATATCGACCAGGATGCGAAAGGCAAAGGTCGGATCCTGCTCCATCGTGCGCTCGATACCAAGCGCAACCGAGGCCAGCAAGACCGTGTCGTCGATCGCGGCCGCCGCGCCATACAAGTTGAAAAGGGGTTCGTCGGTTGCCAGAAAATCGCCCACCTGCGGGACGAATTCAACGCTGCCGCCGCTCTGTCGCGCCAGCTCGACCAGCCCCTCCAGATTCAACGCGAGCACGACACCCGAGCGACCGGTGTTGAGGACAGTCCGATCCGGGGATGGGCGCTTTGCGGCGGCTTGCGTCGGTCGCGGTCGCGTGCTGGGTGACGGATAGACGTTCTTGATGACAGCGAGTCCAAGTTTGCCCACACGCGCCACGATGCTGATGGGGCGCAGCATCCTCGCCGCGTAATCGATCAGAAACAGAAAGGTGACCACGCTGAGTAAACCGAATGCCGAAGACAGGATGAAGCTCAATTGATGGACGGTATCGCCCAGCTCGCGCAAGGCGCTGAGCGCGAACAGCAGTGCGATGACAAACAGGCCGACGCAGGCCCTGACGACCTTGTCGCGCAGAAAGACCGTCACGATGACGCGTGGCGTGTACTGCCCGCCCGCGACCTGGATCGCCACCAGCAGCGAACCGAATGTGAAGACCAGAAAGGACAGCGTTGCCGTGATGATGGTCTCGTGTATCGACCTTGCGCCCGCCGCGCTGATGTTGGCAACAAAGCTTGTCGCGTCCATTGTTCCGCTCGCAACGAGCCAGCCGTAGACGGCACTGGCGACGCGAACGAACACCTGTTCGATCAGAACTGCGGCGAACGGCACGATCCAGAGCGCCGAGTTGACGTAGCTCCTGATCGCATAGCGCTGGTTCCAGGGTAATTGCATGTTCATTGTTTCTCCTAAAGCAGGATGCCCAGCAGCTTCTTGAGCAGTTCCTCGAGCGGCATCATGGTGAGCGCCAGCGGTAGCATGGGGGCCAGTGTTGCCATGGAGAGCTGTATGACCATCTCACGGGTCACCGGTATCGGGCGCATGGTCTTCACGACCTCGAAGCTGTTGCCGAAGTCTGCCAGCGACTGGATGTCGGCGCTGCCCAACAGGGCCTCGTCAGCAGGCGCGCCGCCGCGCAGCCATTTGCTGTCGAATTCGCGCACATAGCGCTCGCCCAGCGTCCCGTACTCGCGCAGTCCGGTGCGCTTGGCCTGAGCCAGCTGGGGTCCAAACACGAGCAGCGGCGCCAGCACCAGCAGCAGTACAAAGAGCAGCACGACGATGATCTCGACTTTGAAATCGGGCAGCGCCGCGCCCAGGTAGAGGATGCGGTTGGCGAGCGGGCCGGCGAGGATGGCACCGTGGGCCACGCCGAGCAGCGTGAACGCGTAGACCGTCTGCGACAGGAATCCGAGGCCGCCGACGCGATCCGGATGCGTTGGAATCAGGCTCAGCTCGATGCGCGAGACCTGCCACAGAAAGCGTGCCCAGATGAAGACGCGAAAGTACCAGCGCACCAGCAGAAACTGGAACAGCGGCAGGCTGAGGTAGCCGTACCAGATTCCGGCGAGCGACAAGGTCGAGCCGGCGGCAGACGGCGTCGCGTACCAGGTGGCGGCGTCGAGCGCCAGGTACTGGCGCCACACGACCAGGATGCCGACGCCATAGACGAAGGCGATCAGCAAGAGCTCGGCGAGCACCGAGTTGCGCAAGCGAAATGCCGATGCCAGTGCCGCCTCGAAGCGTGGCCGGGTGGCATCGGAAATCAGGCGACGCTCCAGGAAGACCTCGACCAGAGACCGCATGCGCCGGTGCACCACGAGTTCGGCGCCAACCAGCAGCGGCAGCGCGACCAGATAGCGGATATGCACTTCCCAGTCGAACAGGAAGGGCACGGCTGCGCTACCGCCCACAAGTTTGCCTTCCAGCGCAGACAGCAGCAGCAGTGGCAGCCAGGCCAGCAGCGACATCACGATGATGCGCTGGCGCGCCATCATCAGCGCATCGTCGGCCAGGTGCGCACGGCGCATCAACTGGAACAGCGGCCCGCCCAGCACCAGCGAAAAGTCGCTTGGCTTGCGGGCAAAGCCGGTGCCGGCTGTGGGCTTCTCAGCGACGGGTCTCACGCGCTTTCTCCTTCGAAGGGGGAGGAACTCATCGGGGTGCTGCCGATCGCATCACGCCATGACATTGACGCCGCCATCGATGTACAGCGTCTGCCCCGACAGGCGCCGCGCATACGGAGTCGCCAGATAGGCACAGGTGAAGCCGATGTCCATGATGTCGACCAGCTCGCCGATCGGCGAGCGCTGGGCCGCCTCGTTCAGCAACAGTTCAAAATCCCTCAGGCCCGAGGCCGCGCGAGTCTTCAGCGGGCCGGGGGATATCGCATGCACGCGGATGCCCTTGCCGCCCAATTCGTAAGCGAGGTAGCGGCAGCAGGCTTCCAGCGCCGCCTTGACGGGACCCATGACGCTGTAGGTTGGAACGACCTTGTTGGCGCCGTGGTAGCTCATCGCCATCATGGTGCCGCCGTTCTTCATGAGCGGTGCCGCGAGTTGTGCCATGCGCACGAACGAATGGCACGAAATGTCCATCGCCTTCGCGAAGCCTGCGGCCGAGCAATTGAGCAGTCCGCCCTGCAAGTCTTCCTTCGGCGCGAAGGCGATCGAATGCACGAGGATGTCGAACTCGCCCCACTGCCTGGCTATGGCCTCGAACACCGCTTCCAATTGGCCCTCAACGCTGACGTCCAGGGGCAGCAATAGCGGCGCCTGAACTGCGCGCGCCAGCGGCTCGACATAGGAGCGCGACTTCTCGTTCAGGTAAGTGATGGCCAGATCGGCGCCCAGTTCATGGAACGCCTTGGCGCAGCCGTAGGCGATCGAAGAGTCGTTGGCGATGCCCACAACCAGAGCCTTGCGGCCCTTGAGTGCCGGATGCGGAATTTCGATCGACATCTTCGTACTCCCTTCATCATCTCTTTCAGGGGCCGCACCCCGCAAGCCCTCAGCCCAGCACGCGTCGAGTGTGGCGTGCAATCATCAATTCTTCATTGGTGGGAAGCACCCAGGCCGCGGTCCTGCTGGCGGCGCTGCTGATGCGTGGCTCGCCGCTCAGGTTCGCCGCCGCGTCCAACTGCACGCCAAGCCAGGCCGCATCAAGGCAGATGCGCTCGCGGATCTCTGCGCTGTTCTCGCCGATGCCGCCGGTGAACACCAGCGCGTCCAAGCCGCCGAGCGCAGCCGCGAGCGAACCGAGCTCGCGTGCGATGCGATACACGTAGAGGTCCACCGCGAGGCCGGCGCGCGGCTCCGGGCTCGCGAGCAGCGTGCGCATGTCGCTCGACACGCCGGAGACGCCGAGCAGACCGGACTGGTTGTAGATCAGCTTCTCGATGGCGCGCGCGTCCATGCCGCGCTGGTCCATCAGGTAAAGGATCACGCCGGGGTCGATGGCGCCGCAGCGCGTCCCCATTGGCAGCCCGTCGACCGCGGTGAAGCCCATGGTGCTGGCGACGCTGCGGCTGGCGGACAGCGCGCACATGCTGGCGCCGTTGCCCAGGTGCAGCACCACGGTGCGTCCGGCGGCGGCCCTGGCGTCGAGCTGCGGCAGCCTCGACGCGATGTACTCGTAGGACAGGCCATGAAAGCCGTAGCGGCGCACGCCGGAGTCGTGCAGTTCCTTGGGCAGCGCGAACATCTGGGCGATCTCGGGCTGCGTGCGATGGAACGCGGTGTCGAAGCAGGCGACCTGCGGCAGACCCGGCTGACGCTCGGCCATGAGCCGGATCGGCGTTAGATTGTGCGGCTGGTGCAGCGGCGCCAGAGGAATGAACTGCTCCAGATCGTGCAGCACCGTCGGGTCGACGCGCACCGGCTTCGAGTACGCCATGCCGCCGTGCACGACGCGGTGGCCGATGCCTATGAGGTTCAGGCCTTCGAGCTTGTGGCGCAGGAAGGTCACAATGTAGTCGAGCGCGCCGGCGTGGTCGAGCGCCGTTCCATCGTCCCAGACGTGGCTTGCAAGGGTTGCTCCGCTGGCGCTCTTGGCGGTGAAGCTTGGTGCGCTATGAATCGACTCGACCTGGCCGCGCACTGTGAGCGCGAGGTCGTCGTCCGCTTGCGCGAACAAAGAGAACTTGATGCTCGACGAGCCGGCGTTGAGAACTGCAATGGCGTCGGTCATCACGCCACCGCCTGGTTCAAAGAAGCGCGCCGCGCATTGGCGACCAGCGCCGCCACCGCGCACGAGGCCAGGCGCGTCTTTACCGAGTCGGCGCGGCTGGTCAGGATGATGGGCACGCGCGCGCCCAGCACGATGCCGGCTGCGTCGGCATCGGCCATGAAGGTCAGGCTCTTGGCCAGCATGTTGCCGGCCTCGACGTCGGGAACAACCAGGATGTCGGCGCAGCCGGCCACCGGCGAGTTGATCTTCTTGATCCGGGCCGCGCCGAGGTCGATCGCGTTGTCCAGCGCCAGCGGGCCGTCCAGGATGGCGCCGGTGATCTGGCCGCGATCGGCCATCTTGCACAGCGCGCCGGCTTCTATCGTTGAGGGCACTTGCGGATTGATGGTCTCCATCGCCGAGAGGATCGCCACCTTGGGATTCTCCTGGCCCAGCGCATGCGCGAGGTCGATCGCGTTCTGGATGATATGGACCTTGTCGATCAGGGTCGGGAAGATGTTGATGGCGGCATCGGTGATGATCAGCACGCGGTCGATAGCCGGCACATCCATGATGAAGCAGTGGCTGATGCGCCGACTGGTGCGCAGGCCGGTCTCGCGCTTGACCACCGCGGCCATCAGCTCGTCGGTGTGCAGGCTGCCTTTCATCAGCATCTCGGCCTTGCCCTCGCGCGCCAGCCGAACCGCGGTCTCGGCCGAGCCTTCGCTGTGCGGCGCATCGACCACTTCAAGGGCCGCGATGTCGAGTCCGAACTGCTTCGCCAGCCCCTCAATGCGCGCTTTCGGTCCGACCAGGATCGGTTTCAGAATGCCCATCCGGGCGGCCTCGACCGCGCCACGCAGCGAACTCTCATCGCAGGGGTGCGCCACCGCGCAGGCCACCGGCTCCAGAGCTTTGCAGCGAGCAATCAGGCGTTCATATTTTTCGTGCTTGCGTTCCATGATTTCTCTTAGATGAAGGCAACAATCAAGCGGCCTTGCGGGGGGGCTTTGCGGTCGGGACCGAGCGCAAGCCAGAGCCGAACAGTTTTTCAATCTGCGCCAGGCGCTGTGCTCTTTCTCCGGTCACCGCGCCGGCGGCTTCGATGGTGCGGCGAATCGCCGCCAGCAACTGGGTGCGAACCGCGGGGTCGGCCGGCAACATCTTTGGAATGGCGGCCAAGGCCCGGTCTCGGTCAAGCACCAGGCTGAAGTACTGCGTGCGCACTTTTTGCTTGAACTCCTGCAGCGACACGCCCTGGTTTTCGGCGCGAATCTGGCGCAGCGCGTTGAACGCGCGCTCATCGACGCCGCCCCCGCCCATCCCGATGTAGAGCATGGCGCGGATGGTTGCCTCGCGTGCGCTGCCCTCAGCGATGCCTGCCTTGAGTTCGGCGATTCGCTTCTGGATGAAAGCCATGCTCTGCTGCTCGAGCACAGGCCGTTGGCGCGGGTTCTCGTCCGAGGCGCCGAGCCCGACCATGGCCTGCAGCACAGGCGAGCTGTAGATCGCCAGGAAGATCTGCTCCACGCTCTTGTCGCGCAGATCGCGATAACCATCGAGCGCGGAGATGATCTGCTCCGAGACCTTGGCTTGCCACTGCAGCAGCGGATTGTCGGGCGCCACTGGCTTGCGCTCACGGCGCGCCTGCTCGGCCAGTTGGGCGACCTGCTTCATCACCGGATTCTGTTCAGAAAAAATCTCGAACGGCAGTTCAGCGTGGTTGAGCTTCTTCATCCACTCGACCGTCTGATCGTTGACCGAGGCCTTGATCAGGGGCTGGAACAGGGTGCGATACAAGCCGAGGTTGATCTCCGAGATCTTTCGCACGGCGGCAAAGCGGCGTTCGTTCTCAAGGCTGGGCTGCACGATGGTTCGGATATCGTTCAGCGTTCGCGGCTCGAAGCGCACGATCCAGTCGCCGATGATCCCTTCCGTATGGATCGTCTCGGCGGTCTTGGGGATCATCACGGCCTCGTACAGGCCGGGCGGCAAAACGTCGATCAGGTCGATGTTGGAGGCGAATTCCTGATGCTCCTTCTTGGCCACGCCACCCGAGACAAAGATGCCCAGATGGCCGACGGTCTCGTGGATCGCATAGATGATGGTCTGGCCGCAGGCGAGGATCTCCTCGTCCTTGGCGTACAGATCGACGATCCAGCCCAGCGCCTGTTGCGGCGGCGTGATGTTGTCGCCCTTGGAGCAGAAGCAGATGATAGGCGAGTGGATGTTGCGCAGATCGATGCGCGCTCCTTTGGCGGTGACGATTTCAGCCGTGGCAAGCCGGTTACCGACGAACAGCTGATCGACGATCCACTGGATTTCCTCGGCGTTGAGATTGACATGGCCGCCCCACCACTTCTCGAATTCGAGGAAACGCTTGCCCTCGGTATCGACCTTGGACCAGAGATCGTAGTTCTTGGTCCACAGCGTGTTGGCGGGATTCTGATTCTCGAAGTTCTCGACCAGATAACCGCCGTTGAACTTGCCGTTGCCAAGGTCGCCGGCCAGCGCGGTCATCCAGCTGCCGCCGGCCAGACCGCCGGAGTAACGCATCGGGTTCTCGCCTGTGACGCCGGCCCAGTAGGACAGTGGTGAGCCGGGGATGATGATCGGGCCGAACAGGTCCGGCCGGATCGCGGCCACCATCATCACGGCCCAGCCGGCCTGGCAGTTGCCGATCACGCAGGGTTTGCCTTCGGCCTGGGGGTGCAGGGCAATGACTTTTTCCAGGAACGCCACCTCGGCATACATGATGTCTTCGATTGTCTGGCCCGGCATCGGATCCGGCGTGAAGCCGACGAAATAGGCCGGATGGCCGGCGCGCATGGCGACGCCGAGTTCGCTGTCGGCCTTGAAGCCGCCGATGCCGGGGCCGTGACCGGCACGCGGATCGACCACCACAAAGGGCCGCTTCAAGGGGTCGATGGGCAGATCTTGCGGCGGCTTGACGCGCACCAGCAGGTAGTTGACCGGCTTCTCAAAAGTGCGGGCGTCCAGCACCAGCTCGGCGTCAAAGCTCAGCACATGCGGCACCGCTTTGGCCTTCTGTGCGTAGTACTGGTCGCTGCGCTGTCGCAGCACGTCCCAGAACAGCACAGTGCGCTGCATCGCGTCCGTCATGTACTCGCCGATCGGACCCCAATCTTGCAGGGGATTCATGGCCTCGGTCTGCTTGCTTAAGGTCTTTGGCATCTTGATTTCCTCCGTGTATCTCACTCCCGTCATGAACCAGCGAGCTGGTATCACGCTTGAGCGAACGAGTAAACTTTAACCCATCCGCTTACCCGGAATATGACAAAGGTCAAACAGTACCCAATGCTTTGCGGCATGATTCATACTCCATGGAATGCAATTCAGGATCCACGCTAACAAGGAGAAAATGATGTCCAAGAAAGCGAAACAAGAGAAGCTCGCACCCACTGTGATCAACGAGCAGGCGTTGGCGAAGGTCGCCCGCACGACCGGCGGCGAGGCCCTGCGC